>NZ_JBITFQ010000013.1:0-254779 GCF_044456225.1 Streptomyces sp. NPDC050988
GGGAAACCAGAGACGACATGCACGACGCCTTCCTCCAGCTCGCCCACTGCATGACCCTCGCCCGCAAACACCCGGCTTTCTGAAAGCACCCCTTAAAAGACAAAAGCCTGGGGCGCCGGCAACGGCGCGCTTTTAGGGGCGCGGGGAACTGCGCGCTCAGCTAAAACGAACCCGCCCCCAACACACCACACTGACCACCCACTAACCCAGGGGCGCGGGGAACGGCGCGAGCAACCCCCACGGCCCCGCACTGAACCACCGACGTCAGCCACCCACTCACCCAGGGGCGCGGGGAACTGCGCGAGCAACCCCCACTGCCCCGCAGTGAAACTCTGACATCACCACCCACCCACCTAGGGGCGCGGGGAACGGCGCGAGCAACCCCCACCGTCCCGCGGTGAACCCCCGACATCAGCCACCCACTCACCCAGGGGCGCGAGGAACCGCGCAGCCAGCCACAGGCACCCCGCACCAAGCACCCACCCCCCGCCGAGCCCCCTGCAAGGGACCCGCACGGTACCTTCGTGCCGCGACCGAGCCACCGCGTGCGGCCGTACGACGTAAGGGAGAGTAACCGTGAGCAAGTTCGTGCGGCCGGCAGCCGAGGGCGCGGACCCGTTCGGGACGGCGCGGCTCCGGCGCGGGGTGCTGGATGCCTGGGCGACGAGCCCGGCCCGGTTCCGCGAGGACGCCAACGCCGAGGAGGACCTGGTCCTCGGCGGCTACCGGGACCGGCTGGTGGTCGAGCTCGCACAGAACGCCGCCGACGCCGCCGCCCGGGCCGGAGTACCGGGCAGGCTCAGGCTCACCCTCCGCGACGGCGTCCTCGTCGCCGCCAACACCGGCGCCCCGCTGGACGCGACGGGCGTCGAGTCGCTCTCCACGCTGCGCGCCTCCGCCAAGCGCGACGACCACGACAGCGCGGTCGGCCGCTTCGGCGTCGGCTTCGCGGCCGTGCTCGCCGTGACCGACGAACCCGCCCTCGTGGGGCGGCACGGAGGCGTCCGCTGGTCGCTCGCCGAGGCCCGCGAACTCGCCACCGACATCGCCCGCCACAGCCCCGGTCTCGGCGACGAACTGCGGCGCCGCGACGGCCATGTGCCGCTGCTCCGGCTGCCGTTCGCGGCCGAGGGCACCGCCCCGGACCCGTACGACAGCGTCGTGATCCTGCCGCTGCGGGACGCCGCGGCCGAGGATCTCGCCGAGCGGCTCCTCGGCGGCGTCGACGACGCGCTGCTGCTGGCCCTGCCGGGGTTGGAGGAAGTCGTCGTCGAGGGCGCGGACGGGAGCGTACGGACCATCCGGCGCCGCGCCGACCCGGACGCCGACGGCGATGTGGTCGTCGAGGACTCCCGCGACGGCACGACCCGCTGGCGTACCGCCTCCGCGCACGGCGCCCTGGAGCCCGCGCTGCTCGCCGACCGGCCCGTCGAGGAGCGGCTGCGCCCCCACTGGTCGGTCACCTGGGCCGTCCCGGTCGACGCCGACGGGACCCCGGCCAAGCCCCGCACCAGCCCCGTCGTGCACGCGCCCACGCCCAGCGACGAACCCCTCGGCGTGCCCGCGCTGCTCATCGCCTCGCTTCCGCTCGACACCACCCGCCGCCACGCCGCCCCCGGCCCGCTGACCGACTTCCTGATGCAGCGCGCGGCGGACGCGTACGCCGGACTGCTGGCCGACTGGCGGCCGGTGACCACCGGGATCATCGGCCTCGTACCGGGCTCGCTCGGCAAGGGCGAGCTCGACGGGACGCTGCGCCAGGCGATCCTCGACCGGCTGCCGCGTACCGCCTTCCTGCCGCCCGCGGTCGAGCCGACCGGCGATGACGACGATGACGACGACTCCGGCCTTCCGGAGGCCCTGCGGCCCCGCGACGCCGAGGTGGTGGAGGGAGCGGGCGCCGAGACCGTGCAGGTCCTCGCCGAGGTGCTGCCCAGCCTGCTGCCCGCCGGGCTCGAACGGCGGGTGGAGCTGCGGACGTTGGGCGTCGCGCGGGTGCCGCTGACCGAGGCGATCGACCGGCTGGCCGGACTGGAGAAGGACCCGCAGTGGTGGCGGCGGCTCTACGACAGCCTCGCCGGCGTCGACCCGGACCGGCTCACGGGGCTTCCTGTGCCGCTGGCGGACGGGCGTACGACGATCGGGCCCCGGCAGGTCCTGCTGCCCGCTGCGGACGGTGAGCGGGCCGCTCCTGAGGCCCTCGTGCGCCTCGCCCGCCTCGGGCTCAAGGTCGCCCACCCGGACGCCGCCCATCCGCTCCTGGAGAAGCTGGGCGCCCTGCCCGCCACCCCGCGTGCCGTCCTCACCACCCCGCAGGTCCGCGCGGCCGTCGCCGCCTCCCTCGACGACGACGGCGGCGCCTGGGACGAGGACGCCCCGGACGCCGAGGAACTGGCCGACACCGTCCTCGCGCTCGTCCGCGACGCGGGCCTCGAACCCGGCGACGAACCCTGGCTCGGCGCCCTCGCCCTCCCCGACGAGGAGGGCGAACTCGCCCCGGCCGGTGAACTCGTCCTGCCCGGCAGCCCGTTCGCCCAGGTGATGCGCGAGGACGAACTCGCCTCCGTGGACGCCGAGTTGGCCGAGCGCTGGGGCGAACAGCCGCTCGCCGCCTGCGGGGTGCTGGCCAACTTCACCCTCGTACGCGCCACGGACGTGGTTCTCGACCCCGACGAACTGGAGCCGCGGGAAGGGGAGTTCGCCGAGCCCGACGACGCGGGGCTCCTGGACGCCGTGGACGTGTGGTGCGAGGACGTGCTGGACCGGCTGCCCGACTCGCCGGTGCCGCCCGTCGCCACGGAGCTCGTCGCCGTACGGGACCTCGACCTGGTGGACGAGGACCGCTGGCCCGAGGCCCTAGCCCTGCTCTCCCGCCCGCCGCTGCGGGACGCCCTGACCCAGCCGGTCCGCATCCTGCTGCCCGACGGGACGCACGAGATCGTCCGCCCGTACACCGCCTGGTGGCTGCGCGGGAACCCGGTCCTCGACGGCCGCCGCCCGGCCGGTCTGCGCGCCGAGGGCGGCGACCCGCTCCTGCACGGCCTGTACGACGCCGCCGACGCCACCGGCTTCGACGACGAGCAGGTCCTGCGCGCCCTCGGTGTCCGCACGTCCGTCGCCGCCCTCCTCGCCGAACCGGGCGGGGCCGCCGAGCTCCTCGACCGTCTCGCCGACCCCGACCGCGAGGTCACCTCGGCCCAACTGCACGCCCTCTACAGCGCGTTGGCGGACCTCGACCCCGAACAGGTCACCCTGCCCGACGAGTTGCGGGCCGTGGTGGACGGCCGGGTGACCATCGTGGACGCGGCCGACGCCGTGGTCGTCGACTCGCCCGACCTGCTGCCCTTCACCGCAGGCACGCCGCTGCTCCCCGTCCGCCCGTCCCGCGCCGCCGACCTCGCCGAGCTGTTCCAGGTCCGGCGGCTGAGCGAGTCCGTGACCGGCGAGGTCACGAGCGAGGGCGTCGAGCACGAGGTCCCGGAGTCCGTACGGGTCCTGCTGGGCCCCTCGACGCCCACCACGTACGTCGAGCACGAGGAGCTCTTCGTCGACGACACCGAACTCGACTGGCGCCGCACCCGCGACGGCGTGCTGCACGCCTCCACCGTGGAGGGCGTCGCCGCCGGCCTCGCCTGGGCAGCCGGACAGTGGCCGCGCCGCTTCGAGGTCGGCGCCCTGCTGGAGGACCCGTCCAGGACGGAGGAACTGGCCCGGGACCGCTGGTTCGACTGAGGGGTCGCGGCCGGTTAGGCCGAGGGCCTGGGGCCTGGGGCCTGGGGCCGGAGGTTCGTCAGGGGCGCCCGGGGCCATTGATGTGATCTGGGCAACATGGTCACCAGAAGTTCACAACTCGTACAACCATTCGTTCCCTTCGTGGATCTGATCACCGCGAGCCCTCGGGCTCCGCAGTCTCAATGACCGGACCTCGCGTGACATGGCTTCGCCGCGAGGTCCCTCTCCACGTGGGGAACGCATGCGCATACGTGCCACCCTGGGCGTCGTCACCGGTGCCCTGGCCCTGTCCGCCCTCGCCGTACCGGCCGCCCAGGCCGACGCCACCGCGGGCGACACCAAGATCTCGAACGTCGTGGTCAACGGCGGCAAGGACGTCGTCGGCGGCGCGACCGGGAAGAAGACCATCACGGTCTCCTTCACCGCCACGGACGACTCGGGCATCGACTGGGCCCAGGCGATCCTGTACCACGGCTCGGACATCGAGTCGTCGGACAGCGGCGCCGTCGCCAACAGCAGCGACCTCCGGGCCACCTGCACCGAGGTGAACGCCACGACCTCGACCTGCAAGTCGAGCTTCACCCTTGAGTCCGGCGGCAACCTGATCAACTCGGTGGCCGGCGGCTGGAAGGTCTGGGCGCTCGCCGCGGGCGTCGACGCCGACTACGTCAAGAAGGAGAACGCGAAGGGGTTCAGCGTCAAGCGAGCCTCCAAGCTGACCGTCAACGCCTCCCCGGAGCCCGTGAAGAAGGGCAAGACCATCACGGTCACGGGCAACCTGACCCGTGCCAACTGGGACACGGGCCGGTACGCGGGCTACACCTCCCAGTCGGTGAAGCTCCAGTTCAAGAAGAAGGGCACGACGACCTACAAGGACGTCAAGTCGGTCAGGTCCGGTTCGGCCGGCGCCCTGAAGACGACCGTCACGGCCTCGGTCGACGGCTACTACCGCTACAACTTCGCGGGTACGTCGACGACTCCGGCGGTCGCGGCCGCGGGCGACTTCATCGACGTGAAGTAGGCCTCGGTAGCCCCCTCGGGTGTGTGGGGGTGAGTGGTGATGATGACCTTGGTCACGCGTACGCAAAAGATTCACCTCGCGTACAACCATTCACCCCCGTCACGCATCTGATCATCCGGGTCAACAGACTCTTGATCACTTCGGCCCCGACGTGAGGACGAATGCCGTCCGGGGCCCTTTCTCCATCAGGGGAACGCATGCGCATACGTGCCACCGTGGCCGCCGTCACCGGCGCCCTGGCTCTCTCCGCCTTCGCTGTTCCGGCCGCTCAGGCCGACGACTCCGCCATCTCGCGCGCGGACGTCGCGAAGGTGCTCGACTCCGCCCACGCCTCCGGCAAGAGCGGCGCCCGTATCGCCGCCGCCGAGGCCGACGCGCCGTACGCCCTCGACGCGAGCTTCTCGAACGTGAAGATCAACGGCGGCAAGGCGATCGTCGCCGGCACCAGCAAGCAGGTCACCGTCCCGACGACGTTCACGCTGACGCACAGCGCCGACGTGGACATCGCCGCGGCCGACTTCGTCGTCGACCTGGAGATCTACCGCGGGTCCTACGAGGCGCCGGACAACTACCTGTTCGGTGACCTGTACCCGGCCTGCACGCCGGTCTCCACCACCGTCGCGTCCTGCAAGGGCACGATCGATGTCCGTCCGGGGGACGGGGAGCTGCTCAACTCCGACGCCGGTACGTGGAACGCCAACGCCTACGCCGTCGCCTTCAACGGTCAGGACCCGTCCGCCGAGGACTTCGACGTCACCAAGGTCGGTGTCGCCGAGTTCGCCAAGGTCGGCACCACCAAGGTCCAGCGGTTCTCCAAGCTGACCGTCAACGCGTCGCCCGAGCCCGTGAAGAAGGGCAAGACCATCACGGTCAAGGGCAACCTGACGCGTGCCAACTGGGACACGGGCAAGTACGCGGGTTACACCGTCCAGCCGGTGAAGCTCCAGTTCAAGAAGAAGGGCACGTCCACCTACGTGGACGTCAAGACGGTCAAGTCCGGTACGGCCGGTGCCCTGAAGACCACCGTCAAGGCTGCCGCCGACGGTTACTTCCGCTACAACTTCGCCGGCACGACGACCACTCCGGCGGTCGCTGCCGCGGGCGACTTCATCGACGTGAAGTAACCCTCCCCGGCCTGCCACCACTGGCCCCACACCCCGACGGGTGTGGGGCCAGTGGTGTGAGAGGGGCCTGGAGGTGGTGTGGTTTGGGTGCGGGTGAGTGGGGGCTGATCGCGCAGTTCCCCGCGCCCCTAAAAGATTGCGCAGTTCCCCGCGCCCCTGGCTGGGTGGGGGCTGGCGTGGTGGGTTCACCGCGGGCGGGTGGGGGTTGCTCGCGCAGTTCCCCGCGCCCCCAAAGGATTGCGCAGTTCCCCGCGGCCCTGAAGGCGAAAGGCAGGGGCTACCACCCCCGCGCTTTCGTCTTTCGGGGCGCAGCCCCTGCCTTTGTCTTCAGGGGACGGTAACCCTTGCCTTTGTCTTCAGGGGACGGTAACCCTTGCCTTTGTCTTCAGGGGGCGGTAGCCCTTGCCTTTAAGGGGCGCGGGGAACTGCGCGCTCGGCCCAAACGAACCCGCACCCAACACACCACACAGGCCACCCACTCACCCAGGGGCGCGGGGAACTGCGCGACCGGCCCCCACTCACCCGCACCCCGCAAACCGACCGATCCGCCCACCCCCTACGCGGGAAACTTCCGGTCCACCCACTTCCACACGAACTCCAACGTCACCGAAGCCACCACCGCGATGCCGACGGCAGTCCACGGCATGGTCGTCCCGACCAGCTTCAGCGCGAAGAACTCCTGGAGCCACGGCACGACGAGCACGATGACGAACCCGAGCCCCATCGCGGCGACGAGCCCCACCCGCCACCACGTGTACGGCCGCGCGATGATGGCAAGGACCCACATCGCGATCAAGAACAGCGTCAGCGTCGCCGCACTGGTCTCGGCGTCCAACGCCCCTTCCCCCGTGTAGTGGTGACGAGCGATCAGGTACGTCGCGAACGTGGCTACCGCCGCGACGACCCCGCCCGGAATCGAGTACCGCATCACCCGCCGCACGAAGTGGGGCCGAGCCCGCTCCTTGTTGGGCGCCAGGGCCAGGAAGAACGCCGGCACACCGATCGTCAGCGTCGACAGCAGGGTCAGGTGCCGCGGCAGGAACGGGTACTCCACCTGTGAGCACACCACCATCACCGCGAGCAGCACTGAGTACACCGTCTTCACGAGGAACAGCGTCGCGACCCGCGTGATGTTCCCGATGACCCGCCGCCCCTCGGCGACGACGGACGGCAGGGTCGCGAAGCTGTTGTTCAGCAGCACGATCTGGGCGACGGCCCGGGTGGCCTCCGACCCGGACCCCATCGCGACTCCGATGTCGGCGTCCTTGAGGGCGAGCACGTCGTTGACGCCGTCGCCGGTCATCGCGACGGTGTGGCCGTGCGACTGGAGGGCGCCCACCATGTCCCGCTTCTGCTGCGGAGTGACCCGCCCGAACACCGTCCCCTCGTCCAGCGCCTTGGCCATCGCCTCCTTCTCGGTGGGCAGCCGCCGCGCGTCGACCGTGGCGGCGGCCCCGGCCAGCCCGAGCTTGGTGGCGACCGCGCCGACGGACACCGCGTTGTCGCCGGAGATCACCTTGGCCCGTACGTCCTGTTCCTCGAAGTACCGCAGGGTGTCCGCCGCGTCGGGCCGCAGCCGCTGCTCAAGGACGACGAGCGCGGTCGGCCGGGCCTCCTCCTGGACCAGCGGGTCGTCGAGGTCCTTGTCGGCCCGGGCCAGCAGCAGCACCCGCAGCCCCTGCTCGTTGAGCTGCTCGGTCTCGGCGAGGGCCGGGTCCTCGGACGGCAGCAGCACGTCCGGGGCGCCCAGCAGCCACGTACTCGACTCGCCGTCGCCCTCGCTGAAGGACGCCCCGCTGTACTTGCGCGCGGAGGAAAAAGGCAGCGCCTGGACGCAGCGCCAGTTCTCGCCGTCCGGGTAGGCGTCGATGATCGCCTGGAGCGAGGCGTTCGGCCGCGGGTCGGACTCCCCGAGGGCGCCCAGCACTTTGCGTACGTACGACTCGTCGCTGCCGCCCAGTGGCCGCAGCTCGGTGACGTCCATGCCGCCCTCGGTCAGCGTGCCCGTCTTGTCGAGGCAGACCGTGTCGACGCGGGCGAGGCCCTCGATGGCCGGAAGTTCCTGGACGAGGCACTGTTTCCGGCCAAGCCGGATCACCCCGATCGCGAAGGCGACGGAGGTGAGGAGGACCAGCCCCTCCGGGACCATGGGCACGATGCCGCCGACGGCGCGCGCGATGGAGTCCTTGAAGTCGTCGTTCTTGACGACTAGTTGGGTGATGGCCAGGCCGATCGCGGCCGGGACCATCATCCACGTCACGTACTTGAGGATCGTGGAGATACCGGTCCGCAGCTCGGAGTGGACGAGCGTGAAGCGGCTCGCCTCCTCGGCGAGTTGCGCCGCGTACGCCTCGCGGCCCACCTTCGTCGCGGTGAACGCGCCGCCGCCCGCCACCACGAAGCTGCCCGACATCACCTGGTCGCCGGGCTGTTTGACGACCGGGTCCGCCTCACCGGTGAGCAGCGACTCGTCGATCTCCAGACCGTCGGCCTCGACGCACTCGCCGTCCACGACGATCTTGTCGCCCGGACCGATCTCGATCAGGTCCCCGAGCACGATCTCGGAGGTGCCGACCTCGGCGGCGGCCCCGTCCCTGCGGACGGTCGGCCGTGCCTCGCCGATCACGGCGAGCGAGTCCAGGGTCTTCTTCGCGCGCAGCTCCTGGATGATGCCGATCCCGGTGTTGGCGAGGATCACATAGCCGAACAGGCTGTCCTGGAACGGCGCGACGAACATCATGATCAGCCAGAGCACGCCGATGATCGCGTTGAACCGGGTGAAGACGTTCGCCCGGACGATGTCGGCCATGGAACGACTGCTGCGCACGGGTACGTCGTTGACCTCGCCCCGCGCCACCCGCTCGGCGACCTCGGCCGCGGTGAGGCCCACCGCCCTCGGCGCGGGGGCGGGTACGGGGTGGGGATGCACAGGGTCGAGTTCGGCGCCCGCGTCGATGTGCGTCATGCATCCGACGGTACGGGTGGATATACGGCTTCACCCGCCGAGTGCGGCAAAGATCCGACCAGGGGAGGACGTGGGGTGGTACCGCGGTTGTACGGGGCGCTCCGCGGGTGTGCGGTTGTTCGTCTGCGGGTCGGTGGGGGTTGGTCGCGCCGTTCCCCGCGCCCCTAAAGGGGCGGGGCGTCCGAGGGTGGCTCCTGTGCTGCCGCCTCGTCCCTCTTGAGTGCCGCTTCGCGGCCCCGCACGTACCAGATGCCGATCAGGCCGAGGCCCGCGCCGGCCAGGCAGGTCCAGAGCCACCACAGGTGTCCGTGGTCGTCGAACCAGTTGTAGAAGGGGAGCTGTGCCAGGAAGAGGACGAACCAGAGGATCGTGCCACCCGTGATGGTGGCGACCACGGGACCCTCCAGGGGCTCCGGCGCCTCGTGTTTCGGGGATCCCGAAAAAAACCCAGCCATGGGGGACAGCTTACGAGGTGATCAGGACCATGCGCGGGCGGTCATGTCTACGCGCGGAGATAGCGTTCTCCGTGACGTATGTTCATACTGAAACTGTTTGTTTCTGGCCAGTTCTGTTCGTATGAAACTCCAAATCACGAAACGCCACCTGGGCATCGGGGATGTCCGCCGGCGATGAGGTCCCCGCATGCCCACCTCGGCCCCCGCCAAGGCCTCCGCGCCCAGGCAGCCGGACCCCCGGTCCGGCTCCGGCGCGCTCGACCGCTACTTCCGGATCTCGGAGCGCGACAGCACGCTGTCGCGCGAGATCCGCGGCGGTTTCGCCACCTTCTTCGCGATGGCCTACATCATCGTGCTGAACCCGATCATCCTGGGCAGCGCGAAGGACATGTACGGGCACCAGCTGGACAACGGCCAGCTGGTCACCGCGACCGCGCTGACGGCGGCGTTCACCACGCTCCTGATGGGCGTCATCGGCAACGTACCGATCGCGCTCGCCGCCGGTCTCGGAGTGAACACGGTCGTCGCGCTCCAGCTCGCGCCCCGGATGTCCTGGCCGGACGCCATGGGCATGGTGGTGCTCGCGGGATTCGTGGTGATGCTGCTCGTCGCCACCGGTCTGCGTGAGCGCGTGATGAACGCCGTGCCGCTGGGCCTGCGCAAGGGCATCGCGATCGGCATCGGCCTGTTCATCATGCTGATCGGACTCGTCGACTCGGGCTTCGTCTCGCGTATCCCGGACGCCGCCCAGACGACCGTGCCGCTGCAGTTGGGCGGGACCGGTCACCTCGACGGCTGGCCCGTCCTCGTCTTCGTCCTCGGCACGCTTCTCACGCTCGCGCTCATCGTGCGCAAGGTGCCGGGCGCGATCCTGATCTCGATCGTCGCCATGACCGTCGTCGCGCTCGTCATCAACGCCGTCGCCACGGTGCCGTCCTGGGGTCTGACCACCCCGAAGTGGCCCGGCAACCCGGTCGCCAGCCCCGACTTCGGGCTCGTCGGGCAGGTCAGCCTCTTCGGCGGCTTCGGGAAGGTCGGCGTACTGACCGGCGTGCTGTTCGTCTTCACGGTCCTGCTCTCGTGCTTCTTCGACGCGATGGGCACGATCATGGGCATCGGCGACGAGGCGAAGCTGACCGACAAGGACGGCAACATGCCGGGCATCAACAAGGTGCTCTTCGTCGACGGCATCGCGGTCGCGGCGGGCGGCGCCACCTCGTCCTCCGCCACCACCTGCTTCGTGGAGTCCACGGCGGGCGTCGGTGAGGGCGCGCGCACCGGCTTCGCGAACGTCGTCACCGGTGCGCTCTTCGGTGCCGCGCTCTTCCTGACCCCCGTCGCCGCGATGGTCCCGTCCCAGGCCGCCACGCCCGCGCTGCTCGCGGTCGGCTTCCTGATCATGTCCGGCTCGATCCGCCAGATCGACTGGAGCGACCACACCATCGCGATCCCGGCGTTCGTGACGATGCTGATGATGCCGTTCACGTACTCGATCACGAACGGCATCGGCATGGGCTTCATCACGTTCGTCGTGCTGCGGCTCGCTGCCGGGCGCGGGCGGGACGTACCGGTCGCCATGTACGTGGTGTCGGCGGTGTTCGTCTTCTACTACCTGATGCCGGCGCTGGGCCTGACCTGAGCCCGGATGTGCCGGGGGCTCACGTGACTCCGCGGAGCATTCGGGCTCCCGGGCTCACGTGACCCCGTAGAACTTCTCCGTCTCCTCGACCGCGGTCTGGAACCGCTCGTCGAAGTCGTCGCGCACGAGCGTTCGGACGACGTAGTCCTGGACGCTCATTCCCCGTTTGGCCGCGTGGTGCCGGAGCCGATCGAGCAGCTCCCCGTCTATCCGCAGGCTGAGCACACTGGTCCCCATGCGGTCGAGGGTTGCCGTATCCGGCCGCTCGGCGGGTCACTTTCCGGAGCGGTCTCACTCGTATGAGTGATGAAATGCGTCAGTGGCCCGTTTCACGGGCATCAGGCGTGCGCTCGGGTGGTCTTTAGCGAGAGTAATGAGTTACTCTAAGGAACATGCCTGACCTGACCCATGGCGACGACGTTGCCGCCGTGAACTCCCTGCGATCCGCCGTGATGCGCCTGTCACGTCGACTCAAGCACCAGCGGGTCGACGAGTCGCTGAGCCCGACCGAGATGTCGGTGCTCGGCACCCTCGCCCGCTGCGGCACGGCCACCCCGGGCGAGCTCGCCCGCAAGGAGCATGTGCAGCCGCCCTCGATGACCCGCATCGTGGCGCTCCTGGAGGCCAAGGGCCTGGTCAAGCTGGAGCCGCATCCCGAGGACCGGCGCCAGAAGGTCGTCACGCAGACCGAGCGGGCGGAGGCCATGCTCGACGAGAGCCGCCGCAAGCGGAACGCGTGGCTGGCCGGACTGGTCGACGGCCTGGACGAGGACGACTGGGCGAAGCTCCGCGAGGCCGCCCCCGTCCTGGAGAAGCTCGCGCACCTGTAACGCGCGCACACCGGTACGTCGCGCGCACCGAACCCACCCTCACCCCCGTCCAAGGAGGCGAACGCCGTTGAGTACGGGACCCGGAGCAGACTCCGCCCCCGCACCTGCCGACCACAACTCCCCGTCCGCTCCCAAGCCCCGCTCCTCGATGTTCAGCTCGCTGAAGATCAGGAACTACCGGCTGTTCTTCACCGGCCAGGTCGTCTCCAACACCGGCACCTGGATGCAGCGCATCGCCCAGGACTGGCTGGTGCTGAGCCTCACCGGCTCCTCCGCCGCCGTCGGTATCACCACGGCCCTGCAGTTCCTGCCGATGCTGCTCTTCGGCCTCTACGGCGGTGTCCTCGTGGACCGCCTCCCCAAGCGCCCGACGCTGCTGGCCACCCAGAGCGCCATGGGCCTGACCGGCCTCGCGCTCGCCTTCCTGACCATCTCCGGCCACGTCCAGGTCTGGCACGTCTACGTCGCCGCCTTCGCCGTCGGACTCGCCACGGTGATCGACAACCCGGCCAGGCAGTCCTTCGTCTCCGAGATGGTCGGCCCCGAGCAGCTGCAGAACGCGGTCAGCCTCAACTCCGCCAACTTCCAGTCCGCCCGACTCGTCGGCCCCGCCGTCGCGGGCCTGCTCATCACGAGCGTGGGCACGGGCTGGGCGTTCCTGCTCAACGGCCTGTCGTTCATCGCGCCGCTCACCGGTCTGCTCCTGATGCGCTCCCGCGAGCTGAACCAGGTCGAGCGCACCCCGCGCGGCAAGGGCCAGCTCCGCGAGGGCCTGCGCTATGTCGCCGGCCGCCCCGACCTGATGTGGCCGATCATCCTCGTCGGCTTCATCGGCACCTTCGGCTTCAACTTCCCCGTCTGGCTGTCGGCCTACGCGGACGACGTCTTCCACGCCGGCGCGGGCGCG
Organism: Streptomyces sp. NPDC050988; assembly: GCF_044456225.1. Lineage (NCBI taxonomy): Bacteria > Bacillati > Actinomycetota > Actinomycetes > Kitasatosporales > Streptomycetaceae > Streptomyces > Streptomyces sp. NPDC050988. Next base: position 12,674 of record NZ_JBITFQ010000013.1, read on the forward strand.
TACAGCCTCTTCAACACGCTGATGGCCGTGGGGTCGCTCGCGGGCGCGCTGCTCGCCGCCCGGCGAGGCACGGCCCGGGCGCGCGTGCTGGTCGCGGCCGCCGTCGCCTTCGGCGTCCTGGAGATAGTGGCCGCCCTGGCCCCGTCCTACTGGCTGTTCGCCCTCCTCATGGTCCCCATAGGAATCGCCGGCCTGACCGTCAACGTCACGGCCAACACCGCGGTCCAGATGGGCACCGACCCGGCCATGCGCGGCCGCGTCATGGCCCTGTTCATGATGGTCTTCATGGGCGGTACGCCACTGGGGGCGCCCGTCGTGGGCTGGATCACGGACGCCTACGGCCCCCGGGTCGGCTTCGCCGTGGGCGGAGTCATCTCGGCCCTGGCCGCGGTCACCGTCGGCCTGGCCCTGGCCCGCGTCGGCGGCCTGCGCCTGTCGGTGGGCTGGCACCACGGCCACCCACAGGTCCGCTTCGTCCCGAGGGAACGGGCACTGGCGACCGCGGCGTAGGCCTGTCGGCATTCATGGTGCGGGCCGCGTGCCCGGTGATCCAATCCCTGGAAGGGTGACGCCATGAGACTCTTCGCCGCCGTGCTGCCCCCGGAGAACGTGACCGCCGAACTCGCCTCGGTGGTCGACGAGTTGAGGAACCTGCCCGGGGCCGGTCGCGGGCTGCGCTGGACGGGCCGGCCCGGCTGGCACTTCACGCTCGCGTTCTACGGAGAGGTCGACGAGGAGCTCGTACCGGACCTGTCGGCCCGGCTGGAACGCGTGGCGCGGCGGACGGACCCGTTCCCCCTGTCCCTGCGGGGCGGCGGCCGTTTCGGGGGCCGCGCGCTGTGGGCGGGCGCCGCGGGGGACGTACGTACGTTGCGGCTGCTCGCCGAGCGGGCGGGGGCGGCGGGGCGCAAGGCGGGGGTGGAGCGGGAGGAGCACCGGCGGTACCGGCCGCACCTCACGCTGGCGCGGAGCCGGGAGGAGACGGACTTCGCTCCGTACGTGGCTGTGCTGGACGGGTTCGAGGGGCGGGGGTGGACGGTCGGCGAGCTGTGCCTGATGCGGAGTCGGCTGCCCGCCTCGGGGGTGCCGGGGGAGCAGCCGCGGTATGAGGTGTACGGGCGGTGGGCCCTCGGCGGACCCCTCGCCGGGGGTGCCTGAGGGTGGCCGGTTACGCTCGATGGCGTGGACCCGAAGACGCGTAACCGGATCATGGCCGGTGTTCTTGTGCTGATGTTTGTTGTGGTGGCGATGGCGGCCGCGGTCGGCAGGTAGCCGTCTGCCTTCGTTGGCGGGCTGTCGGCTGTCGGCTGTCGGCTGCGGGCCCGTTGTGGTCCCCCAGCCTTCGGCCGGGAGGTGCCCCCAGGTCGCGCAGTTCCCCGCGCCCCTTCAGGGCGCCCCTGCCGGGGCGCCCTTTTCACGTGCCGTTACCAGGCGAAGGCCTCCGGGGACGGGCCCGGGCCCGGGAAGATCTCGTCCAGGCCGGTCAGCAGGTCGTCGGTCAGTTCCAGTTCGACGGCGCGCAGGGCGGAGTCCAGTTGCCCGGCGGTGCGGGGGCCGACGATCGGGCCGGTGACGCCGGGGCGGGTGAGGAGCCAGGCCAGGGCGGCCTCGCCGGGCTCGACGCCGTGCTTGTCGAGCAGGTCCTCGTACGACTGGATCTGCGCGCGGATGGCGGTGTTGGCGAGGGCGTCGGCGGCCCGGCCGCTCGCCCGGCGCCCGCCCTCGACCTCCTTCTTGATGACCCCGCCGAGCAGACCGCCGTGCAGCGGGGACCACGGGATGACGCCGAGCCCGTACTCCTGCGCGGCCGGGATGACCTCCATCTCGGCGCGGCGCTCGGCGAGGTTGTAGAGGCACTGCTCGCTGACGAGCCCGATGGTGCCGCCGCGCCTGGCGGCGATCTCGTTGGCCTGGGCGATCTTGTAGCCGGGGAAGTTGGAGGACCCGACGTAGAGGATCTTGCCCTGCTGTACGAGCACGTCGATGGCCTGCCAGATCTCCTCGAAGGGAGTGCGGCGGTCGACGTGATGGAACTGGTAGACGTCGATGTAGTCGGTCTGGAGCCGCTTGAGGCTGGCGTCGACGGCCCGCCGGATATTGACCGCGGAGAGCTTGTCGTGGTTGGGCCAGGCGTCGCCGTCGGCGGCCATGTTCCCGTACACCTTGGTGGCGAGCACGACCTTGTCGCGCCGCTCGCCGCCCTTGGCGAACCAGTTCCCGATGATCTCTTCGGTACGGCCCTTGTTCTCGCCCCAGCCGTACACGTTGGCGGTGTCGAAGTAGTTGATCCCCGCGTCCAGCGCCGCGTCCATGATCGCGTGACTGTCGGCCTCGTCGGTCTGCGGACCGAAATTCATGGTCCCGAGCACGAGTCGGCTGACCTTGAGTCCTGTGCGTCCCAGCTGCGTGTACTTCATGGCTCATAGCCAACGTCGTGGAGTGCGCTCTAGGCAACACCGCTTCCAGGGTGTCCGCCCATGAGAATCCTCCGTGCGGATTCGTCACTCCGGCGCGTCCGACGATTCGTGCCGCTGGTCTCGGCTCGTACGGCGAGACTCGCGTAGGTCACGGCTCGCCGACGAGGGCGAGGAAGGTGGCCCATGACTCGGGGGCGACCTTGAGCGTGGGGGCGGTGGGGGTTTTGGAGTCGCGGATGTGGATGGTGGTGGGGGTGGCGGCGGGGGTGGTCTGGGTTACGGCTATCTCTAGGCATTCGCCGCCCTGGCCGCTGCTGTAGCTGCTTTTGGTCCACTGCATGGCGAGCTCCACGCATTCGCCCTCGCTGCCGCTGTAGCTGCTCTTGAACCAAATGAGATCCGTGGTCATAGCTCCCGCGCCACCTCTTCGATCAGCTTCGTGGACTCCTCCGGGGTGAGGGCCTGCGCCCGCAGAATGCCATATTTGCCGAACAGGTCTCCCAGGTCGGGCTGTTCGCTGACGAAGAAGCCGCCACGGTGTCCTTCGAGATAGGCGAGTTGGAGGCGTTCGGTTGTCTCCAGCAGGATCATGGGGCCGTTCAGTCCGGCATGCGTATGCCGGTCGTGCGGCATGACCTGGACCTCGACGTGGCGGAGTCGGCCGATGGCGAGGACGTGGTGCAGTTGCTCCTTCAGAGTCGCCGGGCCGCCCAACGGCCGTGTGAGCGTGCTCTGTTCGAGTACGTAGCTGACGCTCGGCGAGGGCTTGCGCTCGAAGAGCTGCTGCCGCTCCAGCCGGGATGCGACCCGCTTCTCGATTTCGTCGTCGTCCAGGGTTGGGTAGCGATTGCAGGTGTAGACAGCCCGTGCGTATGCCTCGGTCTGGAGCGAACCCGGGATCAGATGGGTCTGGTACACGTGAAGCGCGGAGGCTTTCTTCTCCTCCGCCAGGTAGTCCTCGGTCCACGGCCGGAGTCCGCTGTCCCCGAACTCCTTCTCCGCCAACACCAGTAGTGCACCTTGTGCACCCAGCACCTGGTCCGCGGTCTCGACCAACTTGCCCTTGGGTGGTCGCTCGCCACGCTCCACCATGGCCACCTGCGACTTGGAATACCCGACGTGACCGCCGAGCCCTTCCTGCGTCATCCCGGCCCGTTCCCGGTGGAACCGCAACAGCACACCGAAGGACTCCGACCCGCGTTCACTGGAGTGCACAACGACCTCCCCAAGTGCACAGAGGTGCACGGACCTTGCGTAACCCTGGTCACAGTATGTGACTGCCCATAAGCATTTGCTCCATGAACCCGAAAACTCCCCCCGCCGCCCTCCACACCTGGATCCCCGCCTCCGGTCACGGACTCCGTCACGCCGGCATCCACTTCGACGCCGTACGCATCGCGGGCGTACTCGCAGAGCAAGTGGCGTACGAGCTGATGCAGTTCACGGACTTTCGGGCGGGCCCGATCGTCAGGGAGGCGACGGGGCACCGGTACATGTACTTCCTGTTGCCCCCGCAAAGTGTCACCGGCTACCGCTGGCCCGCCGGGGCGCGGGCACTCGGCCGGGACGCGCAGGGATGGGCGTACGTGGGGGTGCCCGCGTTGGGTGGGCTGACCTGGCCGTTGGAGTGGCGGTCGGAGCCGACGCCCGAAGTGCCGTTCGTGGAGGCGGGGTTGCTGCATGAAGTGGTGGGTCGCTTGATCGGTGCTGTACGGTGACCGCGACATCACACTCTGTGCACATCCGTGTGCGGAGCGGTCCCCGGCGGTGCGGGAACACCATCCGAGGACCTTCACCACCGAGTGGAATTCGAGGACCACTAGGGATGCTTCGGCATGCTATCGCGCCGGTTCGGCGTTACACGAAGGCCTCGCACGACGTCGTACGGCACTCGCGGCTCAACAGTGACGCGAAGGTACTGCTGCTGTACGTACAGGGGCTCCCCGAGTCCGAGGCCACCGCCCCCAAGCCGCTCAGCGAACACGCGGCCAAGCTGGGTCTGAAGGGCCGGGCCTACCAGAAGGCCAAGCAACTCCTCGCCGACTGCGGCTACTTGCACGAGTGGCGGGAGCAGGGCGCACGGGGCCGCTGGGTCACGGAGCAACTCCTCACCAATGTCACCCTCACGCGTGACGAGGCCTCCCGGGTCCGCGAGCACGACGACCTATCGAGTGAGCGTCCGCCGACGGTCGGTGGGCCGGGGGAGCGGACGGTCGGTGATTCTCCCCAGACAGAAGACTTGGGAGAGAAGAACCTTCCCCACCCACCACCCCAAGACCGCCGGGCCCCGGATGCCGATCAAGCGGCTGTCGCCGAGGAACCCGAATCCGAACCCGAACCCGAACCCGAGGCGGAACCTGGGTCCGCCCCCGCCCCCGCCCCAGCCCCCGCCCCTGAACTTGCTGAGGCAGAAGGGGTGTTGCTGTCCCTGCGTCACGCGCACCGTGACCTGCTCCTCGGCGTACGCGAGGCCCGTCTCCTGGCCGACGCGGCGGCGGAGTGGCTGCGGCGGGGCGTCTCGGCGCCGGAGCTCCGTCGCGCCCTGACGGCGGGCCTCCCGGCGGACGGCGTCCGCTCGGCGGTCGGGTTCCTGCGCCACCGCCTGATCCAGAAGCTACCGGCGGCGAGGCGTCAGGTGACTCCCACCCCACCGCCCGAGTGGGCCGCGGCCCCGGCCCCGGCCCGGCGGGGCCTGGTTACCTGCCCGGGCCCCGGCAACGAACACGTCTTCCGCCCCCGCAACGACGAAACCCACTGCCTCCGCTGCCGCACAGCCGCCGCCTTCGAGGCGACACTCCAACTCCAGCCGCTCTCGGAGCAGTGGCGGGCGCGCGTACAGGAGTGTGCCGCCGGTGCGTAGCGCGGCATACGCTGCTGCCGCAGCCCGGAAGGCGGCCTCGGAGAGGAGCAGGGACATGGCGGCATGGAGCGAGATCCTTCAGGAGGCCCGCGAGGCCGTCGGCTTCACCGGGCCTGTGGTTCCGCGCAACCTTGAGGGGATCCGCGCGGCTCTCCGCCCCGACCGGCTGCCGGACCTCGACACCGAACTGGCGACCCTCTCGGAAGGGTCCGCTTTCGAGGCGTTCCTCGACCACTGGTGGACGCAGTCCCTCGCCGACACGGCCACCGACGCGGACGCCAAGGCCCATGCCATCGACTTCGCCGACCTGGCGATCGCGCTGCGAGCCAAAGCCGCAGGCGGCAGCGGTACGTACACACAGGCCGAAGTCGAGGACATGCTGAAGGGCAAGGCCTCATGAGGCTCACCATCATCTGGGAACCGGCCGCGGCGGCCGGCCTGCGGCGCCTCAAATCGCGCGACGGAGACGCCGTCAAGCCTCTGGTCCAGGCGATCAACTCCCTCGCCCTCGAACCCGAGCCGCCCGAGAGCAGCAAGCTGGGCGGCACCGATCTGCGGCGGCTACGGGTAGGCGCGTACCGCGTCACGTACGAGATCGATGGTGCGCGAGTGGCGATCAAAGTGCTGATGGTGGGGCGCACGCAGGTGTGACGGCTGCGGGATCGGGGGCGGGGGCGGGAGGTGAGGCTGCCGGATCTACCCCGGCAGGTCGCTGTCCCCGCCCAGGTTCGCTATCACCCGGCGCAGGACGTCGAGGGTGGCCACGTACTCCTCCTCGGTGATCCCGGCGTGCGTCTGCTCGTGGGCCCGGAGGTTGCGCTCCTTGGCGCGGACGCGGCCGGCTTCTCCCGCCTCGGTGAGGGTGAGGGTGCCTGCGGTGTCCTCCGCGGTCCAGCCGCGGTTCGCCAGGTCGTCGAAGACCTCGGAGAAGTCGATGCCCTGGTCGTCGTAGCGGGTGAGCTTGGCGGTGAGTTCGGCGCGGGTCCAGTGGGCCGAGGACGCGGCGACGTGGTTGAGGATCCACCAGTGGGGCTGGGTGAGCGACTCCGTCGCCAGCTCCTTGCGGATCCGGCCCACCACCTCACGGTAGGCGGCGCCGGTCCAGTAACCGATGGGCTGGGCGGCGAGCTGCTGACGGGGGTACGGGGTGAGCTGCGTCGGGCTCTGAGTGGTCATGGGCCGACCGTAGGAGCTCAAGTTTGGTTGAGGTCAAGGGTGTGCCGAGGTGTCAGTCCCGGGGGAACTCGTCCGTCTTGAGGGTGAGGCCGAGGACCGTGCCCGTCATGTCGACGTCCGCGCCGAAGCCGACGGAGGTTTCGATGACGTACTCCCCGTCCTTGGGCTGCGTGAAGAGGTGGCACTTGCCCTGGTACGGGTCGGCGATGAGGTAGACGGGGACCTCGGCGAGGGCGTACGCGGTCTTCTTGGGGCCGTAGTCGTTCTTGGCCCGGTGCGGGTCGACGACTTCCGCGATGAACTCGACGTCCTGGTAGCGCCAACGGCCCTCGGCATCCGCTTCGGAACCGTCGCGCAGCTTTGCCACGTCCGGGGCGAAGCCGTTCTGGTGGCCCGGGAAGTCGATGCGTACGTCCGAGAAGACGTGCAGGTCGTTGTCGAACCTGGCACTGAGTGCATCGAGGATGGCGAGAGTGGTCTGCCAGTGGATGTCGAGATGTGGCGCGATGTAGATCGCTCCCTCGACGATCTCGCCCTTGTACCCCTCGGGAACGGGCACCTGGTCGAACAGCGTGTCCAGGATCCGGGCGTTGACGTCCGACATCGTGGGGCTCCTCCCCGGCCGCGCTCGGGCGAGTTCGGCCATGCAGCCCAACGACACGCACGGTGGCCAGGCCACGCCCCGATTCGGTCAGCCGCTTTCGGCCTCGTACCGTTCGCCCACATCCCACGCCTGATACATCGCCTCGGCGAAGGCCGCCGCCAGTTTGTGTTCGCCGGAGGCGTTGGGGTGGGTGCCGTCGTACGTGTCCTGGGTGATGTCGTACGAGGGCGGGACCGAGGCCAGGAGGAGGGGGGACGCGGGCTCGTCCAGGTCCGCGACCGTCTTCGCGAGGAGCTCGTTGAAGAGGGCGACCTCACGGGCGAAGGGCGCGTCCGTCTCCGCCCTCGTGTTCGGGATCACCGGGAGGAGGACCATCGCCACGCGGGGGTTCGCCGAGCGGGCCTCGGCGATGAAGGTGCGGGCGTTCTCCGCCGTCTGGGCCGCGTTCGTGTAGAAGCCCAGGTCGATCAGGCCGAGGGAGACGAGGAGCACGTCCGCGCGTGACGTGCGGACCGCGTCCGCGATCAGCGGGGTCAGGTGGTGCCAGCCCTCGCCCCACCCCGCCAGATGGGCGAGCGGAAAGTCCCGGTCGGCGTACTCGTACGAGTCGGCGGTCTCCGTGGCCTTGTCGTACAGCGTCTCGCGCGGGCCGACGATCTTGAAGGGGCCGCCGTACGTCGCGCGCAGGTGCTGCCACATCCGGTAGCGCCAGGTGTGTTCACCCGCGCTTCCGATGGTCATGGAATCGCCGACGGGCATGAACCTGAGCATCCGCTCATCATGGACGATCAGCGTGAGAGGCAGGGTGTGAGGCTGGACACGCCCGCTGAACCGGCGGCGGGGATGGCAGGCTTGGGGCATGCGTCGCTCGCTTGCGTTCCTTTTCGGGGCCCTCCTCGCCGGGGTGCTCGTCGCGCCCGCCGTCGCCGCCGACAACGCCGGGGCGGAGGGGGCGGACGGGTTCACGATCAGGGATCCCCGGATCACCGAGTCCAGCGGGCTCGTCGCCTCCCGCGTCCACCCCGGCGTCTACTGGACCCACAACGACAGTGACGACGGGGCCTTCCTCTACGCCGTCGACAGCAAGACCGGCGAGACCGTCGCCACGGTCACCATGACGGGCGTCGGCCGGCCCCGGGACGTCGAGGCCATCTCCATGGGCCCGAACGGCCATCTCTACGTCGGCGACATCGGCGACAACCTCGGCGGCACCTGGGACCACGTCTGGATCTACGAGCTGCCCGAGCCCGAGCAGCTCAAGAACCAGACCGTCCGCGCCACGCAGTACGACGTGAAGTACGCCGACGGGGCGCGGGACGCCGAGGCGCTGATGGTCCATCCGAAGACCGGACGCGTCTACATCGTCTCGAAGAACGAGGACGGCGGAGGGCTGTACGAGGGGCCCGCCAAGCTCACCCCCTCCGGCACCAACACCTTCCAGCGCATCGGCGCCATCGACCTCTGGGTCACCGACGGCGCCTTCTCCCCCGACGGCAAGCAGCTCGCCGTACGCGGCTACTTCGGCGGCATCGCGTACGACTGGAACGGCGGGAAGGTGAAGAAGGAGGGGCGGCTGAGCGTGCCGCTCCAGGGGCAGGGCGAGTCGATGGCGTACACCCCCGACGGATCCACGCTGCTGTACGGGAGCGAGGGCTCGGACAGCTCGGTGGAGCCCGGGAACGTGCCGGGCGGGGGCGGCGGAGACGGCAAGTCGCCCTCCGGGGAAGGCGGTTCGGCCGACGGGGGTGGGAGTGGTGACGGGATGGATGCCGACATCAAGATGGGGGCGGTCGCGTTGGTGGTCGCCCTGGCCGTCATCTACGGGCTCAAGCGGTTGTTGCGGCGCGGCGACTAGCGCTCCGCGGGCGCAGGGTAGGTGCGGGCCGTCTGACAGTGCGGGCTGGCCGACTGCGCGGGCCGGCTGACTGCGCGGGCCGGCTGTGGCTGGTCGCGCAGTCCCCGCGCCCCCGAAGGGGCGCGCCCCTAGCGGGTGCCCCTGCGCTCCACCAGTGCCTCCAGACCGTCCAGGATCCGCTGCAGGCCGAAGTCGAAGTGGTCGAAGTCGGGGCCGAAGGCTTCCGCGGAGAGTTCGGCCATCACGGGGTAGCGGCCGGTGGCCATGACCTTCTCCAGGAGGGGGCCCTGGGCGGCCCAGAACTCGGCGTCGGTCAGGCCCGTCCTGCGTTCCGCCTCCTGGGTGTAGAGCTGGGTGCGGGCGGCGCCGGTGACGTACGAGTCGATCATGATGACCACCGAGACCAGCTCCGGGTCGCTCAGGCCCATGGGCTTGATGCGGGAGATCACCTTCTCCATGCCGTCGATGGCGCTGGGGCCGAGGACCGGGCGGGACTGGTTGACCCGCAGCAGCCATGGGTGGCGCTGGTAGAGGGCGAGGCTTTCGCGGCCGAGCACCTCCAGGGCCGAGCGCCAGTTGTCGCCGAAGGCCGATGTGTCCTCGCCCGGGCGCTGGACACGGTCCAGCATCAGGTCGAGCAGCTCGCCCTTGCCGGGAACGTACCGGTAGAGGGACATCGTGCCGGTGCCCAGCTCCGTGGAGATCCGGCGCATCGAGACGGCCTCCAGGCCCTCCGTGTCCGCGATCCGGACCGCCGCTTCCACGATCCGGTCGAGCGTCAGGCCCGGCTTGGGTCCGCGGCTGGGCCGGGGGCCCGTGTCCCACAGCAGGTGGAGGGTGCGGACGATGTCTCCGCTCCCGCTGGTCTCCGTGCCGCCCGAGCCGCTTGTCATGGACCTCAGAATAATCCCTTGGACCAAAACTGGGTACGGTGTACTCTCAAAAGGGTACGGTGTACTCAGTTTCGGGGTCGTGTTTCAAGGTCGTGTTTCGAGGTCGGGTTCCAGAGACGGGTTTCAGGGATGGGCTTCAGGGATGGGGGAGTGCTGTGAGCGGTTACGCGGTGAGCGCCGTGGGGCTGGAGAAGAGGTACGGGGAGAAGCGGGCCCTGGACGGGTTCGACCTGGCCGTGCGGGAGGGCACGGTGCACGGCCTGCTCGGGCCGAACGGCGCGGGCAAGACGACCGCCGTCCGTATCCTCTCCACGCTGGTCAGGCTGGACGGGGGAAGTGCCCAGGTGGCGGGCCTGGATGTGGCACGGCAGCCGCGGGAGGTGCGGGCCAGGATCGGGCTCACCGGTCAGTACGCGGCGGTGGACGAGGTGCTGACCGGCCGGCAGAACCTGGAGATGTTCGGGCGGTTGTTCCACCTGGGCGGGCGCAGGGCGCGGCTGAGGGCAGGCGAGCTGCTGGAGCAGTTCGACCTGACCGACGCCGCGGACAAGGGCGTCGGGAAGTACAGCGGCGGTATGCGGCGGCGTCTCGACCTCGCCGCGTCGATGATCCTCAACCCGCGCGTGCTGTTCCTGGACGAGCCGACGACGGGCCTCGACCCGCGCGGCCGGGGTGAAGTCTGGGACTCCGTACGGGCGTTGGTCACCGGCGGCACCACCGTGCTGCTGACCACGCAGTATCTGGAGGAGGCCGACAAGCTCGCCTCGCGCATCACCGTGATCGACCAGGGGCGGTCCATCGCCGACGACACCCCGGACGGGCTGAAGAGCACGGTGGGCGGTGACCGGATCGAGGTCGTCGTCGCCGAGCGGGCCGACATCGCGCGGGCGGTGAAGGTCGTCGCCCGGGTCTCGGACGGCGAACCGGAGTCGGACGAGACCGAGTTGAGGGTGCACGCGCCCGTGACCGACCGGGTCGCTGCCCTCACCGAGGTGGCCCGCACCCTCCAGGACGAGGGCGTGCGGGTGGAGGACATCGGGCTGCGCAGGCCGAGCCTCGACGACGTGTTCCTGCGCCTGACCGGCCACCGCACGGACGTGCCGAACGAGAAGGAGGCGGCATGACCACCCTCGGCCCGGCCGCACAGGCCACCACCCCCACCCCCACCCCCGCCCCGACCGCGCAGGGCGAACACGGCCGGACGTACTGGGCGCTCGCCGACTGCTGGAACGTCGTCCGGCGCGGGCTCACCCACTACCAGCGCCAACCCATCAACATCGCCTGGCAGTTGGGCTTCCCGATCCTGTCCGTGCTGCTGTACGGGTACGTGTTCGGCAGCGCGATGCAGGTGCCGGGCGGCGGCGACTACCGGGACTTCCTGATGCCCGGCATGTTCGTGATGACGATGGCCTTCGGGTTCATCAACACGGCGACGCTCGTCGTGTACGACTCCACCAAGGGCGTCATCGACCGGTTCCGCTCCATGCCGATGGCGCCGTCCGCGGTCGTCGCCGGGCGCGGGGTCACCGATCTCATCGTCGCCTGCGCGGAGTTGACGATCCTGATGCTCACCGCGGTCGCCATGGGCTGGCGGCCCGACGGCGGCTTCGGCTTCCTGGGGGCCTTCGCGCTGCTGCTGTGGCTGCGGTTCGCGCTGATCTGGCTCGGGGTGTGGCTCGGGCTGCTCGTGCCCAACCCGGAGGCGGCGGGCGGTCTGTTCGCGGTCGCGTTCCCGCTGACGATGATCTCCAGCATCTTCGTCGCCCCGCAGCTCATGCCGGACTGGCTCGGCCATGTGGCGGCCTGGAACCCGATCTCGTCGACGGCCGCGGCCACCCGCGAACTCTTCGGCACGCCGGTGGGCAGCGGCGACTCGTGGGTCGAGCAGCACGCGCTGCTGATGGCGGGCGTGTGGCCGGTGGTCCTCACGCTGATCTTCGTTCCGCTGGCGGTACGGAGGTTCCAGAAGCTCAGCAAGTAGTCATTGGACGCACTTGTGCGGCTCCGGGGGCGTGCGGTGTTCGGGACTCAAGTGTCCCGAACACCGCACACATCCTTGACGTGTCCACGCAGGATCTCTTCCATGGGGATGTGCGGTGTGGTGGGAGCGCTCCCACCCGTTCCGGGCCCGCGCCTCCCGAGAGGAAGCAGCGACATGTTCCGCAGCTTGCGAAGAGCGCTGTGTGCTGCCGCCGCGGCGCTCCTGTTGATCCTGGCCGGTGTTGGCGCGCAGACGGTTCACGCGGCCCCGGCGGCTCCCGCGGACCGGGCGGACGCCGGGGACCGGGCGGCGGCCGCCGGAGCCGGTTACTGGCACACCAGCGGCCGGCAGATGCTGGACGCGGCCGGTCAGCCCGTACGGATCGCCGGCATCAACTGGTTCGGCTTCGAGACCGCCAACCACACCCCCCACGGCCTCTGGGCGCGCGACTACAAGAGCATGATCGACCAGATGAAGTCGCTCGGCTACAACACCATCCGGCTGCCGTACAGCGACGACCTCTTCAAGAGCGGCACCGTACCCAACAGCATCGACTTCTCCGGCGGCAAGAACGCCGACCTCCAGGGCCTCGGCTCCCTCCAGATCATGGACAGGATCGTGGCGTACGCGGGTCAGGGCGGCCTCAAGGTCGTACTGGACCGGCATCGTCCGGACGCGGCCGGCCAGTCGGCGCTCTGGTACACGTCCGCGGTACCGGAGTCGACGTGGATCGCCAACCTCAAGGCGCTGGCGACCCGCTACAGGGGCAACCCCACGGTGATCGGCATCGACCTCCACAACGAGCCGCACGATCCGGCCTGTTGGGGCTGCGGCGACACGACGAGGGACTGGCGCCTGGCCGCCCAGCGCGCCGGCAACGCGGTCCTGTCTGTCAACCCCGAGCTGCTGATCTTCGTCGAGGGCGTGCAGACGTTCAACGGCGTGTCCGGCTGGTGGGGCGGCAACCTGATGGGCGTCGCCCAGTACCCCGTCCAGCTGGACGTCCCGAACCGCGTCGTCTACTCGGCCCACGACTACGCCACGAGCGTCGCCCAGCAGAGCTGGTTCAGCGACCCGGCCTTCCCCGCCAACATGCCCGGCATCTGGGACAAGTACTGGGGCTACATCTTCAAGCAGAACATCGCCCCGGTGTGGGTGGGCGAGTTCGGCACGACACTCCAGTCGACGATCGACCAGAAGTGGCTTGCCGCACTGGTGAGTTACCTCCGGCCGACGAGCACGTACGGCGCCGACAGCATCTCCTGGACCTTCTGGTCCTGGAACCCCAACTCCGGTGACACGGGCGGGATCCTCAAGGACGACTGGACGACCGTGGACACGGTGAAGGACGGATACCTGGCGAGCGTGAAGGCACCGGGTTTTCCGAGCGGCGGGGGTGATCCGGGCGACCCCGGGGACCCCGGTGACCCGGGCGATCCCGGCGGGGGCACGGCGGCCTGCACCGCCGCCTACACCGTCAGCAGCGACTGGGGCGGTGGCTTCAACGCCGAGGTGAAGGTGACCAATTCGGGCGCTGTGGCCCTCAAGTCCTGGAAGGTCACGTGGACTTGGTCCGGCGCCCAGAAGGTCACCAGCATGTGGAACGCCTCGTACACGCAGACCGGTTCGACGGTCACGGCCGCGAACGCCGACCACAACGGGGCGCTCGCGGTGGGCGGTTCGGCGACCTTCGGGTTCGGGGGCGCGCCGGGGGGCGGGGGTGTGCCGGGGGTGAGCTGCACGGCGACGTAGGTCAGGTACATGGGAGAGACAGGGGCGCCCGGCACGGTTGCCGTGCCGGGCGCCCCAGTTGCCGTACGAGCGACGGTCACAGCCGCTCGATGACGACGGCTACAGCTTCTCGATCACGTAGTCGACGCACTTCGTGAGGGACTCGATGTCCGCCGGGTCGATCGCGGGGAACATGGCGACGCGGAGCTGGTTGCGGCCGAGCTTGCGGTAGGGCTCGGTGTCGACGATGCCGTTGGCGCGCAGGACCTTGGCGACGGCGGACGCGTCGACGTCGTCGGTGAAGTCGATCGTGCCGATGACCTGTGAGCGCTTGGCCGGGTCGGTGACGAACGGGTTCGCGTACTTGACGTCCTCGGCCCAGCCGTACAGCGTGCGCGCGGAGGTCGCCGTGCGGCGGACCGACCAGTCGAGGCCGCCCTGGCCGTTGATCCACTCCAGCTGGTCGTTCAGCAGGAAGAGAGTCGCGAGGGCCGGGGTGTTGTACGTCTGGTTCTTACGGGAGTTGTCGATCGCCGTGGGCAGGCTGAAGAACTCCGGGACGTGGCGTCCGCTCGCGTGGACGCGCTCGGCGCGCTCGATGGCGGCCGGGGAGAAGATCGCGATCCACAGGCCGCCGTCCGCGGCGAAGGACTTCTGCGGGGCGAAGTAGTAGACGTCCGTCTCGGCGATGTCGACGGGCAGGCCGCCCGCGCCGCTCGTCGCGTCCACGAGGACGAGGGAGCCGTCGTCGGCGCCCGCGACGCGCTTGACCGGGGCCGCGACGCCGGTGGAGGTCTCGTTGTGCGTGAGGGCGTAGACGTCCACGCCCGACTGGGCGACCGGCTCCGGGTGGGTGCCCGGCTCGGAGGTGATGACGTCCGGGTCGGCGAGCCAGGGGGCGAGCTTGGCGGCCTTCGCGAACTTCGAGCTGAACTCACCGAAGGTGAGGTGCTGCGACTTGTTCTCGATCAGGCCGTGCGTCGCGACGTCCCAGAACGCGGTGGAGCCGCCGTTGCCGAGGACGACCTCGTAGCCCTCGGGGAGCTGGAAGAGGTTGCTCACGCCCTCGCGGACCTTCCCCACGAGGTTCTTCACCGGGGCCTGGCGGTGGGACGTGCCCATCAGGGACGTGCCGGTCGCGGCGAGCGCGGTGAGCGACTCCGTACGCACCTTGGAGGGGCCCGCGCCGAAACGGCCGTCGGCGGGCTTGAGGTCAGCGGGGATCTGGATATCAGCCACGACGGGAGCGTATCCGTTTCCGGAAACGTGGGTGAAACGTCGTCCGGCCGGTGAGACGAGGTGTCCATGCGCGTTATGTCAGGGTGCCGGCCACCAGTGCCAGCACGGCGATGAGCAGGGTGAGGGCGCCGCCGAAGGCGATTCCGGCGCGGAGCAGCGCGGCGGGCGCGGTGGCGCCGTCCCAGCGGGCGAGCAGGCCGGCGGTGACTGCGGCCAACAGGGCGAGCAGGAAGACGGCGAGCAGGGCCAGGGTCAGCAGCGCCAGGTGCGTGGGCGAGGTGGTCATGAGGCTTCTTCCGTTCCGTTCCGTGAAGCGGGGCGATGGAAGGAAGGTGGCCGAAGTCGCGTACGGCGGCGTTCGGATGGACAAAGATGAACGGGCTTGAACAACGGGGGCGGCGCTGTCCGTGGAGGGGGCCGGGGTGGGGGCGAGCGAGAGTCGGCAGGAAGCGCTGGCGGAGCTGAAGGAGCGGCTGCGGAGCCTGCGGGTGCGGCGACGGTTGTCGATGACCGCCTTGCCGCTGCGGGCGGGGCTGGGGCGCACCACGGTCAGCCAGGCGCTGAACGGGACCGGCATGCCCAGCGAGGCGACCGTCGTGGCGCTCGCGGCGGCTCTGAAGACCGATGCCGAACCGCTGTTACGGCTGCGGGCCCGCGCGCTGCCTCCCGCCGCCGCGCGTGTCGCGACCGCGGACGACTCGGTTTCGCCTGCGGATTCGGACTCGGATTCGGTTTCGGCTTCGGATCCGCAGACGCGGTTCGAGAACTGGTACCGGCGCTATCTGGAACAGCGCTATGGGCAGCTGTCGGTGATCGGGCTGGATCTGTCCCGGCCGGAGCGTGCCTGCTGGCCGCTGGACGCCGCCTATCTCAGCCTGGAACTCGCCGCCCCGGTCCGCGGTGTCGAGCCCACTGACAGTCGGGGCGGGATGGGCGCGGGAGGCCGGGGGCTGGAGGTACGCGTGGAGCGGGCCGAGCAGGCCCTGGCCGGACAGCGGCGAACCCTTGTGCGAGGGCTGGCAGGTAGCGGCAAGACCACCCTGCTGCAGTGGCTCGCCGTGTCCACCGCACGCCGCAGCCTGCCGCCCGAGCTGGACCACTTGGCGGACTGTCTGCCGTTCGTCCTGCCGCTGCGAACCCTCGTACGCCGTGGCGAGCTGCCCGCCCCGCACGAATATCTGACCGCGGTCGGCTGCCCGCGCGATGGCGCCCAGCCGACGGGCTGGGCCGACCAGGCACTGATCGACGGCCGCGCCCTGCTGCTCATCGACGGCCTCGACGAAGTCCCCCAGGCCCAGCGCGCCAAGACCCGGCAGTGGCTGCGCGAACTGCTGGCCGCCTACCCGCAGGCCGCCTATCTGGTGACCACCCGGCCTTCCGCCGTGCCCGAGGGCTGGCTCGCCGACGGCGGATTCACCGAACTGACCGTACGTCCCATGAGCACCCGGGACGTGGCGGTGTTCGTCACCCGCTGGCACACCGCGGCCGCCTCCAACGCCACCACCGCTCAGGAACGGGCCCACCTGGCCACCCTGGAGGAGACGCTCAAGGACACCGTGCGCTCCCAACGCGACCTGGCCCGCCTGACCACCACACCACTGCTGTGTGCGCTGGTCTGTGCCCTGCATCGCGACCGGCGCGGCACCTGCCGCACGGCCGGATGGCACTGTACGAAGCCGCCCTGTCCATGCTGATGCACCGCCGTGACCGCGAACGCGACATCGAGGCCCCCGAGGGGCTCAGCCTCACCGAGCACGAGAGCGTCCAGCTCCTGCAGCGCCTGGCCTACTGGCTCATTCGCAACGGCCAGACCGAACTCGACCACGACACGGCACGCGCGCTCGTCGACGACGCCCTGCCCGCCATGCCGCACATCGCCCAGCAGGCCGACGCCGACGGTGTCCTCACCCACCTGCTCGCCCGCTCCGGGCTGTTACGGCAGCCCACCGCCGAGACCATCGACTTCGTCCACCGCACCTTCCAGGACTTTCTCGGTGCCAAGGCCGCCATCGAGGCACGCGACATCCCCCTGCTGGTCCGGCACGCCCATGACGATCAGTGGGAGGACGTCCTGCGTATGGCCGTGGCCCACGCACGACCCCATGAACGCGCGAGCCTGCTGCGCCGCTTGATCACCCGAGGCGACCGCACACCCAAGCACCGCACCCGTCTGCATCTGCTGGCCACGGCCTGCCTGGAACACGCGACCGAACTCGACCCGGCTGTTCGCGAGGACGTTCAGCAGCGCACGGCCGCTCTCCTGCCTCCGCGGAGCCATGATGAAGCCCGCACTCTGGCCGCCGTCGGCCCGGTCATCCTCGACCTGCTTTCCGGCCCCGAAGGGCTGGAGGACGACGAGGCCGAAGCCGTCGTCAGCACCGCCGGCCGCATCGGCGGCGATGCCGCTCTCACGGTCATGAAGAAATTCCGCGCCAGCACCGATATCAGCGTTCAGTCGACGCTGCAAAACGACTGGGGCAACTTCGACACCGAGGACTACGCACGCGAAGTCCTCGCCCACCTCCTGGACTTCCGCCATGCCGTGGTGCGCTCAGCGGAGCAACTTGCGGCCCTGCGCAACCTGCGAACTCCCCGCAATGTCACCTTCGCCGGGAACTTCACGAACAGTGAGATCACCAGCGCAATCAGGCTGGAAGAGCTGCAGGTGCTGCGCGTCTCTGACAACTCTGTAATGGACAACCTGGAGTTCCTCCAGGCCTACACCTGCCTGAGTAGCATTTCCTTCCATCGCTGTCCGAATGTCGCGGACCTGACTCCCCTGGCCGCCATGTCCGTTATAAGTCTCGACCTTTTCCAATGTGCGGCGGCACGCTTCGACGCACTCCAGGGCCTGGCTCGTCTCGAAAGACTCGGCCTCGACCTGGAACTTCCGTACCGGAACCTTGAATCACTGTCGGTCGGCGGAGATCTCACCAGTCTGTGGCTCGGCAGCACCTCCTGCGCGCATCTCCGCACGCTTGAGGGCATCACCCGCTGGCCCAATCTCACTACCCTGAATCTGTGTGGCCCCGTGGACGGCTTTTCCCAGGTCTCGGCGTTGCCCAAGCTCAGCTACCTCATGTTGCAGGTCGGCGCCGGCCTGTCCATGCTTGCCGAACTCCCGCCCGCACCGCAGATCGAAGAGTTCTGGCTGGGAACCTGGGAGGCAGAAGACGACCTCGCCACGGTGGCCAGGGCACTTCCCAACCTCAAAAAGCTGATGATCAACTGCTACGACAAGCACCGGCAGGTCGATCTCACCCCACTGCGCGGCATGGCAGAACTCGCCATCACCATCCACCGGGCAGACGAAGTCCTCGGCACAGAGCACTTCCCACCCGGCGCCGTCGTCCGAAAGCCTCGCCCGCGGACCTGAACGGCTCGTGCCCGTCCGGCGTTCGTGAAGGCCTCAACTCCTCATGCAGGTGGGTCCCCGAGGGGCGGCGCAGGGGTGAAGCGCACGGGGAGGTTCGTCAGGCCCCGTAGCCACGGCGAGGGCCGACGCGTCAACGAGTTGGCGGGTACGGCCAGGTCGATGTCCGGGAGGCGGTCCAGGACGACCTCGATGGCTGTGCGGGCTATGACCTCCGCTATCTCCTGGGCCGGGAACGGGCAGCGGTGTTCGCCGTGGCCGAAGGAGAAGTGGGCGCTGTTGCCGCCGGTGAGGGCGGAGCTGTGGGTGCGGACCTGCGGGTCGTGGTTGGCCGCCTGGAGGCCGAGGAGGAGGAGATCACCGGCGCGTACGGCCCGGCCGCCGAGCCGCGTGTCGCGGGCGGCCCAGCGCCCGGCCACGTTCTGGGTGGGCGTGTCCTCCCACAGCACCTCGTTCATCGCCTCGGCGACACTGCGCCGCCCGCCGAAGAGCGAGGCCGCGAACCGCTCGTCCGTGAGCATCAGCCGCAGCGAGTTGCCGATCCAGTCGGCGGTCGGCTGGTGCCCCGCGGCCATCATGACCATCAGGTCCTGGGTGATCTCCTCGTGCGTGAATCCGCCCGCGGCCCCTCCACCATGGCTGCCACCACGGCCTCCTGCGTGGCCCCTTGCGAGCATTCGGCTGACCACGTCGTCCGCGGGCCGCGCCGCCCGGTCCGCCACCAGGTGGGCCATCGCGGCGGCCAGGTGCAACTGCCCGGCGATGGCGCTCTCTTGGCCGTCGACCATGTCGTTCAGGGCGGCGACGAGCCCGGGGCCCTGTTCGTCGGCGAAGCCGTAGAGGGTGGCCAGGACACGTACGGGGAGCAGGGACGCGTAGTCCGCGATCAGGTCCGTCGCGCCTTTGGCGCACACCGCGTCGATCAGTTCGTCGGCGAACCGCTCGGCGAGCGTACGCAGTTCGAAGGCGTCGACGGCTTCGAGCGCGTCGCTGACCATCGCCGCGTGCTTGCGATGGCGTTCACCGACGGTGTAGAGGATGGACGGCTGGCCGCGGCCGATCACCGGCAGCAGCGGCCAGTCGTCGGGGACCCGGTCCCACTGGTTCCAGAGGCCGGAGTCACGGCTGAACAGCGCCGGATCCCCGGTGACCTGGTGCAGCTCGCGGTAGCCGAGCACGAGCCAGGCCGGGATGTCCCCGTCGAGCAGCACCGACGCCACGGCACCGTGCTCGCGCCTCAACTCCCGGTACAGATCGGCGGGTTCGGCCAGGAACCGGGGCCCGTTGAGGCGCACGGGGGCGGGGTTCACCGGGTCAACTCCGGCGCGGGGGCGGTGACCGCGGGGGTGATAACCGCGGGTGCGGTGACCTGGTCCTGCGGCGTACTGGCGGCGGAGCCCTCGGCCGCGTACGGACTCCTTGCGGCCCGCACTCTCTCGATGACCTGCGGGTCCTCGGCGAGGTACAGGCTCTTGATGTGTTCGATGAGGGTGATCAGGACACGCTTGCCGGAGTCACGGGAGCGTGCGTCGCAGTCGAGGAGCGGGATGTGCGGGGCGAGGTCGAGGGCGTCGCGTACCTGGTCGGGTGTGTGGGCGGGGCCGCCGAAGTCGTTGCGGGCGACGATGAACGGTGTACCGAGGCGTTCGAGCCGGTCGATGGCGTACCAGGAGTCGTCGATGCGGCGGGTGTCGACGAGGACGACCGCGCCGAGCGCGCCGGTGAAGAGCCGGTCCCAGAGGTACCAGAAGCGCTCCTGGCCGGGCGCGCCGAAGAGGTAGAGCACGGTGCGCGCGCTGAGCGTGATGCGGCCGAAGTCGAAGGCGACGGTCGTCCGGGACTTGCCGGGCACCGCGCTGACGTCGTCGACCGTCCCGCCGGCCCCCGTGATCGTCTCCTCGGTGCTGAGGGGGCGGATCTCGCTCACCGAGTGGATCATCGTCGTCTTGCCGACGCCGAAACCGCCCACGACCACGATCTTCAGCCCGTTGTCGGCGGACGCCTCCAGGGGCGTCCGAGCCTCCGGCGCCTGGTCTTCGGGCGTACGCGCGTCGGACGTACCGGTGCCCGGAGTTCGGACGACGGCGGCGGTCGGTTCAGAGGTTGCGGAGTCCAACGAGCACCTGCTCCAGGATGTCGGGATCGGGGCGGCCGGCGATTGCGGCCCTGCGCGGGTGGCGGGCGCTGACGCGGCCCTCGGCGAGGAGGTCGGAGAGCAGGATCTTCGTGATGCTGACCGGCAGCCGCAGTTCCGCGGCGACCTCCGCGACGGCGGTGGGCCGTTCGGCGAGGCGCAGGATCGCCGCGTGCTCCGACTGCATGCCGGGGACCGCGTCGCACTCGGCGACGACCAGGGTCACCAGGTCGAACGGGGTTCCGGGCGTGGACCGGCTGCGTCCTTGCGTGACGGTGTAGAGCCGGTCGGGGGCGTCGTCCCTGCCCGGCCGGCTCATGACGTACGTGGCTGCGCGCTCAGTGACGTACGTGGCTGCGAACTCAGGTGTTCGCCGAGCTGTTCCACGAGTTCGGCCATGTTGTGCCCGACGAGCCCCGGGTCCGCCTCCTCGGCCGTGACCAGGGCCAGATGCGCGCCCTCGCCCGCCTCCACAATGAACAGGACCCCGCCGTAGAACTCGGCCATCGCCGACCGTACGCCCCCGGTGCCGTCCCCGAACTCCATGGACGCCCCGTGGGACAGCGACTGGATACCGGCGGCGATGGCGGCGAGCTGGTCGGCCTGGTCGACGGAGAGTTCCGGCGTACGGCACAGCTTCAGGCCGTCCCGCGAGAGCACGAGCGCGTGCCGGGCGCCGGGGGTGCGCGCCAGCATGCCCTGCATGAGCCAGGTCAGCTTCTCCTCGGTGGAGGCGGAGGTGGAGGCGGCGACGGAGGAGTGGGCGGTGGGGGAGGCGGACGCCGATACGGCGACGGCGGCCGTTGCCGTGCTGCCGGTGGGGCCGGTGGGGCCGGTCATGAAGTGGGGTCGCTTTCCGGGTGGGAGGTGGCAGGGCTCGTACGGGCTTGTACGGGCTCCTCCGC
This sequence comes from Streptomyces sp. NPDC050988, assembly GCF_044456225.1. Lineage (NCBI taxonomy): Bacteria > Bacillati > Actinomycetota > Actinomycetes > Kitasatosporales > Streptomycetaceae > Streptomyces > Streptomyces sp. NPDC050988. The sequence goes on from NZ_JBITFQ010000013.1 coordinate 33,842, forward strand.
CGACGTCCCTCGGACGGCTTGGCGGAAACTGGTGAAGCGGGCGGCGCGGGTCATCACGTCGTCGGGCGTGGAGCCGGGGGCCTCCGGGGAGTTGGGGGAGTAAGGAGTGCCGGAGCCGTCGGATCTGTTGGATCCGTCGGGGTTTTCGAGCGCGGTGGGCGGCCGGTTGCGCGAGCGCTGGGCCTCCACTTCGGCCTCCGCCTCGGCGAGGGTGCGGCCCCGGCGGCGCTTGGGGAGGCTGACGAGGGGGTCGGCGACCACGGGCTGGAGCGGGGAGCCGTGGGCCGGCACGGGCTCCGGGTCCAGGTCGGAGCGGGCGTGCGCGGCGGCGTACGACTCCTGGGGGCGGGGCCAGGGCTGGGGCTGGGGCCAGGACTGCGACGCGGGGTCGGACGCCTCGGGCTCGCGGGCGTGACGGGCGGCGTGAGTGGCGTGAGTGGCGTGAGTGTCGTTGGCGCCTTGGGTCTCATGGGTCTCATGGGTCCCATGAGCCTCAGGGGCGTCATACGTGGCCGGAATCGCGACCCAGGCCACGGCCGGGCCCGGTGCCGAGGCCGGGGTCGCGGTCGGTATGTGGGGCGTGGGCGGTACGTGGCTCAGGGGCGGTGCCGGGGGAGAGGCGAAGGCCGTGGCCGGTGTTGCAGCCGATGCCGTACCTCTACCCCTACCTGCACCCGTACCCGTACCCGTACCGGTATCTGCATCGGCGGCCGAAGCCGAGGTCGAGGCCGGGTCGGGGGGCAGCGGCTGATCCGAAGCGGGAGTGGAGGCCGGCGCGGAACCCGAAGCGGAAGCCGAAGCCGGCTCCGGGGCAGGCGACGAGGCCGAACCCCAAGCCGACGTCGGTACAGCCTCGGGAGCCGAGCCATTCGTCGAAGTCGGCACCGAAGTCGGCACTGAAGTCGGCCTCGAAGTCGGCACTGAAGTCGGCCTCGAAGTCGGCACCGAAGCCGACGTCGAGGCCGAAGCAGGCACCGAAGCCGACGTCGAAGCGGAAGCCGTGGCCGAGGCCGGCGTGGAATCAGGCGTCCAAGCCGACGCCGAAGCCGAAGCAGGCCTCCAAGTCGGAGCCTGCGTCGATGTCGGCGTAGGAGCAGGCGTAGGCGTCGCCGTCGAGCCCGGGCTCGCGAGGATGTCCTGAGGTATGAGCATCAGGACGCCCGTGCCGCCGCGTGCGGAGGGGCGGAAGGAGACCTTCAGGCCGTACTTGCGGGAGAGGCGGCCGACGACCGCGAGGCCGAGCCGGGTGCCGCTGAGGCCGCCGAGTTCCGCCTCCTCGCCGGAGACGGCGCGTTCGGCGCGGCGTAGCTGCACCTCGCCCATCACCAGCCCGCTGTCCTCCACGGAGACGATGACTCCGGCCGGAACCTCCTCTACGTAGACATGCACTTCGGCCGTCGGAGGCGAGAAGTTCGCGGCGTTGTCGAGGATTTCGGCGAGCGCGTGCATCACGCCCTCGGCGGCGTGCCCGGCCACGGCGGCCTCGCTCGACGAGTGCACACGTACACGCTGGTAGCCGCTGATACGGCCCATCGCGCCGCGCAGGATCGACTCCATGACGATGGGCCGCGCCCAGCGGCGGCCCGAGCGCGCGCCCGCGAGGACGGCCACGGAGTCGGCGAGGCGGCCGGCCTGGGCGGTGCGGTGGTCGAGGTGGAGGAGGTCGGTGAGGACGTCCTCGTCGGCGTGCCGCTCCTCCATGGCGCGCAGGTCGGCGAGCATGCTCGTGGCCAGGGCCTGCAGTCGGCCGGCGGTGTTGGCGGCCGCCGAGATGGCGGCGGCGCGTTCGGTTCTCGCCTGCCGCAGTTCGTCGGCCACGCGCGCGTGCTCGGCGCCGAGGCGGACGCGCTCCCGGTCGAGTTCGGCGGCCAGGCGGACCTTCTGGTGGGTGTTCTGCTCGGCGAGGCGGGCGCGTTCCCGGGTGTGGTCGTCGGTCAGACGCGCGCGTTCGCGCGCGGACTCCTCGGTGAGGCGGGCGTGCTCCTGGAGCAGGCGGCCGGCCTCCTGGGACACCGCTTCGAGGCGGCGGACGAGTAATCGCGACGTCGCCATGGCGCGGCTCGCCAGGGCGACCGCCAGGCACAGCAGGACGACGGCCGCGCTGCCGCCCCAGGCGACGGGCACGCGCACCGAGGCGGGGGCCAGGGCGACCGCGGCGCCGACGGCGAGCGCCGCCGGTACGGCGGCCAGGAGCGGGGCGAGCACGACGGCACGCAGGCGAGGTCGCTCGCCTCCGAGGTGCGCTGGGGACGGCCGATCTGGGGTGGGGCGCGCTTGCGGAGTGGGCGCGGTCATCAATCGTGTCCTCGGTCGTGTCCTGGGCGGGATGCGACACCTGGTGCTCAACTGGCGGTCACTATATGGGAGTTCGTGATCGGACCGGGCAGGATTCGTGCCCGCTTTCACAAGTCGTCCCCAATCCGGGGGCCGAGCCTCCTTCGCTCGCCGGGGGTCACTGTCAGTGACGGGGTGCATTCTTGGAGGCATGACGGAAATGGATCTCGGGGAGCTGCGGTCGGAGCTGCGGAAAGCCGTGCGCGGAGAGGTCGCCTTCGACGCGACGGCGAGGGCGCTGACCACCATGGACGCGTCGAACTACCGGCGCGTGCCGCTCGGCGTGGTCGCCCCCAGAGACGCCGACGACGTGGCGGCGGCGCTGTCCGTCTGCTCCCGTCTCCGCGTCCCGGTCGTCGCGCGCGGTGGTGGTACGTCGATCGCGGGACAGGCGACCGGCACAGGTGTGGTCCTGGACTTCACCCGTCACATGAACCGGATCGTGTCCCTGGACGCGCAGGCGCGCACGGCCGTGGTCCAGCCGGGGGTCGTCCTGGACCGCCTCCAGGAGGCTGCAGCGCCGCACGGCCTGCGCTTCGGGCCCGACCCGTCGACCCACGGCCGGTGCACGCTCGGCGGGATGATCGGCAACAACTCGTGCGGGTCGCACTCGGTGGCCTGGGGCACGACGGCCGACAGCGTGCGCGAGCTGTCCGTGGTCACGGCGAGGGGCCAGTTCCTGTCCCCGGGCAGGTCCTGGTCGGGCGCTCCGGAGGGGCTGCGGGCCCTGGTGGAGGGCGAGTTGGGGCGGCTGCGCACCGGCTTCCCGGACCTGCCCCGCCGGATCTCGGGGTACGCGCTGGACGCGCTGCTCCCCGAGAAGGGCGCCGACGTCGCCCGCTCCTTCTGCGGCTCCGAGGGCACCCTGGGCGTGCTGACGGAGGCGGTCGTCGCGCTGGTCGAGGCCCCACGCGCGCGTGCGCTGGCCGTGCTGGCGTACGCGGACGAGAGCGCGGCCGCCGAGGCCGCGGCGGGCCTGCTGCCGTACGGGCCGCTGACAGTGGAGGGCATGGCGGCCGATCTCGTACGGGCGGACGCGGGACTGCCCAGGGGCGGCGCCTGGCTGTTCGTGGAGACGGGCGGCGGGACGGCGGCGGAGGCACGCGCGCGTGCGGACGCGATCGTGCGCGCGGCCGACGTCGTCGACTCCCTCGTGGTCACCGATCCGGCCGGTCAGCGGGCCCTGTGGCGGGTCCGCGAGGACGCGAGCGGCACGGCGACCCGGATGCCGGACGGCACCGAGGCCTGGCCCGGCTGGGAGGACTGCGCGGTACCCCCGGCCCGACTCGGCCCGTACCTGCGGGACTTCAGGCGGCTGCTGACCTCCCACGGCCTGCGCGGCACGCCGTACGGGCACTTCGGGGACGGCTGCATCCACGTACGCATCGACTTCGACCTGCTCACCCGCGAGGGCATCGGCCGCTTCCGCCGCTTCTCGGAGGAGCTGGCGGAACTGGTCGTCGCCCACGGCGGTTCGCTCTCCGGAGAGCACGGCGACGGACAGGCCCGGGCCGAACTGCTCCCGAAGATGTACGGGGAGGAGATGGTCGCCCTCTTCGAGCGGGCCAAGGCGGTGTGGGACCCGGACGACCTGCTCAACCCGGGAATGCTGGTCAGGCCCGCCGCCCTGGACGAGAACCTGAGATTCGCCGTGCTCCCGCGCGAGCCGGTGGACGTGGCCTTCGGCTATCCGCACGACGGCGGGGACTTCTCGGCGGCGGTCCGCAGATGCGTGGGCGTCGCCAAGTGCCGCACGGAGACGGCCGGTCCGGGCTCCGGCGTCATGTGCCCCTCCTTCCGCGCGACCGGCGAGGAGGAGCACTCCACGCGCGGACGGGCCCGGCTGCTGCACGAGATGCTCGCGGGCGAGATCGTCACCGACGGCTGGGCGTCCACGGAGGTCCGGGACGCGCTGGACCTGTGCCTGTCCTGCAAGGGCTGCCGCTCCGACTGCCCGGTCGGCGTCGACATGGCCACGTACAAGGCGGAGTTCCTGCACCACCACTACGAGGGCCGACGTCGCCCGGCGGCCCACTACGCGATGGGGTGGCTGCCGGCGTGGCTTCGGGTGGTGGACCGTACGCGTACGGCACGGCTCGTCAACGCCCTCACCTCCGTACCCCCGTTGGCGGCACTCGCCAAGCGGCTGGGCGGGATCGCGCCCGAGCGGAGGATTCCGCGGTTGGCGGGGGAGACGTTCACCCGGTGGTGGGGCCGCAGGGCCAGGGCGCAGGCGCGCCGAGAAACGCGCGCGGGCGTCGAGTCCGTCGAGTACGAAGAGCACCCGGACGGCCGCCTGCCCAAGATGGTCCTCCTGTGGCCGGACACCTTCACGGAGTACCTGTCGCCGTCCGTGGGAAAGGCGGCGGTACGGGTCCTGGAGGCGGCGGGGATGAGAGTGCTGCCGTGGCCGCCGGGGGAGAGTCGGCTTCTGCGGGTGCCGCCTGTGGGCCGGTGGCTTCGGCTGGTACCGGACGTCGGCAGGTGGATCAGGCGGAAGCCGACCGTGGGACCGGGGCCGCTACCGGACCGGGCGCCGGGCGACGGCGGAGTGCCGACGGCCCCGAACCCGCCGCGGGCCCTCCCGCGCTCGGCTCCCCGCGGCCGGGTCTGTTGCGGCCTGACCTACGTCTCTACGGGCCAACTGGACCGCGCCCGCAAGGTGATGCGCCGCACCCTCGACCTGCTCTACCCGCTCGGGGACCCGACCTTCCCCGGGGAGGGCCCGCCCATCGTCGTCCTCGAACCGAGCTGCGCCGCCGCCCTGCGTACGGACCTGCCCGAGCTGCTGCCCGACGATCCGCGCGCCCATCGCGTGGCGTCGGCGGTCGTCACCTTCGCGGAGGCGCTGGAGCACCACGCCGACCCGCACTGGATCCCGCCCCGCCTGGACCGCCCGGTCGTCGGCCAGACCCACTGCCACCAGCACGCGATCCTCGGCGACGCCCCGGACCGCCGCCTGCGCACGGCAGCGGGCCTGACCGGCGAACTCTCCGGCGGCTGCTGCGGCCTGGCGGGCAACTTCGGCTTCGAGAAGGGGCATTACGAAGTGTCGGTGGCCTGCGCGGAGGAACAACTGCTGCCGGCGGTCCGGGCGGCTGGAGAGGAACCGTTGGTCCTTGCGGACGGCTTCTCGTGCCGCACCCAACTGGAACAGCTCGAACAGCTCGGAGGCCGGAAGGGCAGACACCTGGCCGAGGTGCTCGCGGAGGGCTTGGCGGAGGGCTAGGGCTTGGCGGAGAGGCCGGACGGCTCCGAGCCCAGGGCTCCCGAGACACAAGCGTGCGGCGCGACGCCGTCAGCGGTCCCGTGGGGGCTTGGAGGGGTGTGCGGATGTGGTGAGGGCGGTCGCCGAGTCCCCCACCGGGGCCGTGGCCTTCTCCAGGGCGATAGCCACCGCCGGGGCCGTGACCCGGGGACTGAGGCGGAGGCTGAGGGCGATGCCAACGGCCGCGCAGGCGCAAGTGATCCACCAGGTGGAGTGCCAGCCGCCGGTGCGGGTGGCCAGCCACGCGGCGAGGGCGGGACCGATGAAACTGCCGGTGTTGAAGAGCTGCTGCACCAGGCCCATGGCGGCGGGGGCGGAACCGCCCGTCGGCGTCAGTTCACCGATCATGCGCAGGAGGGTGGCCGGTATCGCGCCGCCGGTCAGCGAGAAGGCCACGACGCACAGGAACTGCCAGGTGGTGCCCGCGCGGAGGGTCTGCCAGTCGACGGCGAAGGCCGACAGGGAGGTGGTGGCCATGAGGGCGAAGGCGGGGACGAGGAGGGCGCGGGCGGGCAGGCCGCGTTTCATCAGTGCCGCGGTGGTGATCGAGCCGATGGCGTTCGCCGCTCCGACCACGGCGCTCAGGATGCCCGGCCAGCTGCCCGTCATCCCGCCGTCGCGGTAGATGGTGGGCAGGAACCCGACCACGGCCATCCACGGAAGGGTGTAGCAGGCGAAGACGAGGCCGACCGTCCAGGGGGCGGGGGCCCGGACGGTGCGGCCGATGCGGGTGAGGGCGGCCGCCGCACCACGGGCACCGCCCGCGTCGTCGCGGGGCACGCGGGCCAGCACCCAGGGCAGCGGGGCAAGCGCGAGCACGGCCATGGCCCACCACCACACCCGCCACGGCACCACTTGCAGGACCAGCGCGCCGGTGATGAGACCGGCGAAGGTGGAGATGCCCTGATAGGCGCCCCAGAAGCCCATGGCCGTGGTGAAGCGGCCAGGCGGCGTGCCGTGGCGGATCAGCCCCGGGCCCGTCACCACCACCAGGATGAAACCGGCGCCCTCGACCGCCCGGGAGGCCAGCAGCGAGCCTGCCGACCAGGCGAGGCCGCCGCCTGCCGACCCGAGGAACAGCAGCACCAACCCCCCGCTCAGACAGCGGCGTTCGCCGATCAGCTCGGCCAGGAGCGAGATGGCCAGTCCGCCGAGCATCCCGGCCAGCTGGACGATGCCCAGCAGGGTCCCGGCCTGGACCAGGGTCAGCGACAGGTCGTGCCGCAGGAACGGGAGCGCGGGCGGCAGTTTCCACACCTGCAGTCCGGCGGCGACCCCGGCGGACACGATGACGATCCAGGAGCTGCCGGTGCCGCTGGGGCGCGTCTTCAAGGCCATGGCAGCGGTCCTTAGTCAGGGCGGGGGCGCGGAACGCCTCTCCACCTTGACCACAGACCGGGTCATCAGCGCAATACAAACCCAATCTGGTGCGACAGATGCTCAACAGAATGGATTCCAAGTGCCAAAATGCACAACATGACACCGACGAACCCCTTGATGGATCCCTTGGACGCCCGGATCGTCCTGGCCCTGGACGAGGACCCGGACGCCACGATCCTCGCCCTGGCCCAGACCCTGGGCGTGGCCCGGAACACCGTTCACGCCCGGCTGCGGAGGATGGCCGCCGAGGACGCGCTCAAGCCCTTCAGTCGGCGCGTCGACCCGGCCGCCCTCGGGTACGGCCTGGTGGCGTTCATGTCGCTCACGATGAGCCAGGCCGAGCCCGAGAGCGTCCACGAGGGACTGCTCGCCCTCCCCGAGGTCATCGAGGTCCACTACACGACCGGCGACGCCGACCTCCTCGCGCACGTCGTCGCCAAGGACACGACCGACCTCCACCGCATCACGAAGGCGATCCTCGCCATCGAAGGAGTCGACAGGACCAGCACCGCCATCTCCCTGTCGGAGGCCATCCCCTACAGGCCCCGATCCCTCCTGCGCCGCTTGGCCGACGGATGAGGCGAGCCTTGGCGCCAACTCCGCGAGGTGGCGCGCCTGGCACGCGACGGGCCCCTTCAGGGGCGCGGGGAACTGCGCGACCAGCCACAACGAACCCGCAGCCAGCCACCCCACATTCCACCGCAGCGTAAGCTGCAAAACTGTTGTACAGCCCTGACCAAGTCCATTACCCTGGACCGTCAAGTCCACCAAGATGCACTGCAACGTGCAACATGCAACGAACAACAACCCTCGACCCGAACTTCCCTGGACGGCCCCGTGAACATCCCCAGCGCTGACCGGTCCCCGTCGGTCACCGACCCCACGGCCGCCGTCGCCGGCCCGGCCCCCGTGTCCGACCTGGGAGCCGCCCCAGGGCCCAGCCCGGCGGACGGCCCGGCGGGCAGCCCGCGAGGGATCCGGGCCCTGGGCCCGGTGGGACTCGTGCTCGCCGGAGGCATCTCCGTCCAGTTCGGCGGCGCCCTGGCCGTGACGCTGATGCCGCGCACCGGAGCGCTCGGCGTCGTGACGCTCCGCCTCGTCGTCGCCGCGATCGTGATGCTCGTGGTCTGCCGCCCCAAACTGCGGGGGCACTCGCGTACCGACTGGGGAACCGTCGTCGTCTTCGGCATCACGATGGCCGCGATGAACGGCCTCTTCTACCAGTCGGTCGCCCGCATCCCGCTCGGCCCCGCCGTCACACTGGAAGTGCTCGGCCCCCTCGTGCTCTCGGTGGTGGCTTCCCGCCGCGCCCTCAACTTCGTCTGGGCCGGCCTCGCCCTCGGCGGCGTCTTCCTCCTGGGCGGCGGAGGCTTCGACAGCCTCGACCCGGTCGGCGTCGCGTTCGCCCTGTCGGCCGGCGCCATGTGGGCCGCGTACATCGTCTTCAGCGCCCGTACGGGCCGGCGCTTCCCGCAGGCCGACGGGCTGGCGCTCGCCATGGCGGTCGCGGCCGTATTGTTCCTGCCCCTGGGCCTCGTCGAATCCGGCACGAAGCTGCTGGACCCGACCACGATCGCCCTGGGCTCCGCCGTAGCCGTCCTCTCCTCCGTACTCCCGTACACCCTCGAACTCCTCGCCCTGCGCCGCCTGCCCGCCTCCACCTTCGCCGTCCTCATGAGCCTCGAACCGGCCATCGCCTCGATCGCCGGCTTCCTGGTCCTGAGCCAGACGCTCTCCATGACGGAGGCCCTGGCGATCACACTCGTCATCGCGGCGAGCATGGGGGCGGTACGGACACAGGTGGGCCGGGGCAGGGCCAAGGGGCTGGACGCCGGGGCGGCGTCTTGACCGGTGGTCGGACGTGACCGAAGGAAGCCGACAGAAAACGCAAATCGTTTCGCAAATAATAGTGTGAGGGTTACAGTCGGGTTCGTGCCCAGGACCCCCAACACCCCGCATCCCCGCAGCACACCGCACCTCGCACCGGACGCCATGACCCCGGACGAGAAGGCGGCCATCGACAGTATCCGCACGGCGCGCGCAGCATTCGACGCCGCGTCCGGCCGCCTTGGGGAGGCCATCAGCAATGCCCTGACCACCTCCACCCGGCGTGGGTGGCCGGTCCGGGTGGCCGAAGCATCCGGATACACCTCTTCGCGCATCCGCCAGATGCAAGAGGGCCGGCTGCGAGAGGTCGAGAGCGGGACACCTGGTACCGATACGGCGAAGGGAACGGCAGCGTGAGCGCACAGCACGTCGAAACAGCAGGTGACGGGCCGCTTATCCCGCGCCCGGAGCGGACGCCCGCCGCCCTCCGCGCGGCCTGCGCTGTCGTAGCCCCGCAGCTTCTGGCCGCCTATGACCAAGCCAAGGACCAGGCACTCGCGGAGGCCGTGGAACACGGCTCCATCAAGCCGGTCCACGCCTACCTCAACCACTGGGCCGCCCTGATCGAGATCGAACGGCATCCGGGGATGGCGAAGGCCTACCACCACGCCGAATACCTCGCCCACGTCGCGACGGCCCCGGACGAAGCGCGCACACACCTGACCACGGCCGGCGGTATTTACCGTGAAGCGGCCAAGGCGGTGCACACCGCGTGACCTGGCACTGGGAATACATCCCGGACGAAGAGACCGTCGCGTCCGGCGCTCCGCCCGCGTTCATCGCCGAGGTGGAGAAGAGAGTGGACGAACTGGTACGGGCAGCTGAAGCGCTCTATCTCCATGGACCTGCCTATCAGGGGGCGGACGAGGGGGCGAAGCACGCGTTCGTGGATGGCGGTTTCTTCGTCTACATGGTCACGCCGCGCACGGAACTCGTCACCATCTGGCAGATCACCCCGGACCCTTTCTGTTGAGAGGGTCATCGCCGACTCTCGCCTTTAGTTGAACTCCGATCCAAGGCATGGGGTATGTCGAAGACCGCTTGTTCAAAGCGCTCCGAGATATCTCCGGCATTCGCCCTGAGGTCAGAAGTGGCGTCATCGGCAGAGGTGGTGACGGTATGTCAGATTAGCTACTCGTGGTAATGTCGATGTGTTGGCCCGTTCATTGAGCTATCGCTGGGGCCGGTTCGATTCCGGCAATCACGCTTGCGGTTGGTATGGCAATATGGCACTCCTACGAGTTTTCCAAGGTCATTCGCACGCGCCGTAAGAGCAACGACAAGGGCACAAGCCCTGACTGTACAATTTCAAATCGCAAGGCGGAGGTTGGCATGAAGGTTATCGAGTTCGTTATGTCAGCCGTAAGCGTCATTGCTGGATGGTTCCACGTGGCGACAGCTGAGTGAACGGTCTACTTGCAGAGGGGCATCCCATCGTGGGGTGCCCCTTTCGGCGTTCAGGTTGCCGGGAGCCCGGCGGGCTCAGCACGGCACGCCTGCTGTCGGCATCGATGACCACCTGATGCGCCGTGGAATAGCGATAGTTCTTGGACTGCTCGGCCACCGTGTGGTCGCGGGTGGGCACCAGGGTGCCGTCGACAATGAGCACGGTGTCCTTGTGGAAGTGCTTCCGCTGACGGAATGCAATCATCGGACCGATGTGGTCGATGATCCGGTCTGCGGCCGACTTGGAAACCCCGAACGGCGGGGCAAGCTGGCGCATCGTCAAGTTCGTGCGCCAGTACGCCGTGACCAGCAGGACACGGTCCTCCAGCGACAGACTCCAGGGGCGGCCGTGTTGCTGATCCGCAGTCTGCTCGCGTCGCACCACGGCTACCAACTTGGCGAATTAGCGCGAGCTCAGCCCGGTGAAGGGCTCTGTCCAGGACGGCACCGACGCCGTGATCACACCAGCCACAATATGATCGTTTCACTCGCGGAGAAGTAATCATCGCCCCGTACCTTCTCGGCCTGAGCCGGTCCAGAATGCCGCCATGGCCGAAGAAGAGCACAACGAGGCAGATGCGCGCTCGTTCCTGTCATGCGCAACCGAGGTGGCAAGGCTGCTGAACCTCGGGAACATGGCCGGCGTACCAGAGGCCGGCCGCGCGCGGCATCTGGCCCATGCGGCACGCAAGCCACTGCTCGAACGCACCTGTCTGCCCGAAGAGTTCTTCGCTCCGTTGATGGCCGCAGCCGTCTACGACCCGGACCCCAGCTTCTGCCGCTGGTTCGTCGAACCAGCGGTCTACGCATTCGGACGCCGCCGGGTCATGACCGCGCTGCTCGACTATCTACGGACAGGCACGGACGCGGAGCAAGCGGGCGCCAAGCGGGCCTGGTACTGCGCCCATGTGCCGCTCCGCGCGGACCGGTCCCCGGCCTACGCACCCGGCGGAGGTCGCGATCCCGACATGGACGAGTCCCGAGATGTGATGGACGAGTGGGGCGAAACCCTGCAGCGATCAGCCATGTACCCGGGCCGCCCTGAAGCTTGAAGCTGCCCGTTGCCGCGGGCCGTTGCTCGCTCTATGGCAGTTACGGGACAACCCTTAGGCCGCCAAGGGCTTCCGCGGGGTCTTGGGGCGCACGAGACCACACACCCGGGCACTGGGCTCGGCGGCACACGGGGGGCCACGGGCGGTGTTTCCCGTGGCCTCGTGCTGTGTGAGTTACTGATTTTCCCGGCAGGCGATCGCAAGTGGGCTGTTGTCGACCCACCATTGACACACTTTCCAGTGGTTGTCCTTGCCTCCGACGTCATCGAACGTCGCCACCGCTACAACTGGCCCGCTGCAGTTCGGACTCTTGCTGTCATGCATGCTGCACTTCAGCTTGTTGTCCGGCGGTACCAGGTCAATACGTGTAACAACGGCTGCCATGGGGCCACGCTACGCCGTCAGGCGGCGATGGCCCCCCCCCGGAACCGAACCGGAGCCAGAGCGGAGCCCCGGAAAGAGGCGTGGGCGGGCCAGTGGCCAGCGATCCCTCTCGGTGAGTGCTCGATGGCGGCGGTCGTCGCGAACGCGATGAGGGCTTCCGGCGGGACTCCGAGGGCTTCGCCTTCGAGGGGGTTCTCGCAGCTGAGAGCTGCCGGATCGGCACGCTCAGACAACACGCGCGAATTATCCAAGCACGCTTGCTTGTTTCTGTGAGCACTGCCATGCTCCTGGGCACACCGCGCCGCACACCGCCGTGCCCGAGGGGAGCGCATCGTGACCGATCCGACGCCAGTGTTCGACGACCTGCGCGACGAGAGCGAGGAACTCGACCGGCTGGTCGGGGAGTTGAGCGAGGGCGACTGGGCGCTCGCGACCCCGGCGGCGGGCTGGACCGTCGCTCATCAGATCGCGCATCTCGCCTGGACCGACCGGTCGGCGTTGCTCGCGGTGACCGATCTGGAGGCCTTCGGGGCGGAGGTGGAGAAGGCGCTCGCAGACCCCGAGCGGTTCGTCGACGACGGGGCCGAGGAAGGCGCCGGGCTGCCGCCCGCACGGCTGCTCGCCGAGTGGCGCGCGGGGCGTGACGCCCTGTACAAGGCGCTGTGTTCGGCGCCCAGAGGAGTGCGCTTCCCCTGGTACGGGCCGCCCATGTCCGCCGCCTCCATGGCGACGGCCCGGCTCATGGAGACCTGGGCCCACGGGCAGGACATCGCCGACGCGTTGCATGTGATGAGGCCACCCACCGACCGGCTGCGGCATGTGGCGCGCATCGGGGTGCGGGCCCGGGACTTCGCCTTCGGGGTACGGGGACTCACCCCACCCGAGGAGGAGTTCCGCGTCGAACTCACCTCGCCCTCCGGCGACGGTGACGGTGACGGTGACGGCGAGCAGTGGACGTACGGGCCCGAGGACGCCGCCCAGCGTGTCACCGGCCCCGCCCTCGACTTCTGCCTGCTCGTCGTCCGGCGGGCCCACCGCGCCGATCTCGCCGTACGGGCGCAAGGGGCCGACGCCGACCGCTGGCTCAACATCGCGCAGGCCTTCGCGGGTCCGCCGGGTGCGGGACGCCCCCCGAAGGGAGCCACGGAATGACCGACGCAGCCCCCGGCCCCAGCCTCAGCCCCGACCTCCACTCCGTCCCCCACCCCCTCCGCATCGGCAACGCCTCCGGCTTCTACGGCGACCGGTTCGACGCGATGCGCGAGATGCTCACCGGTGGCCCCCTGGACGTCCTGACCGGCGACTACCTCGCCGAACTGACCATGCTCATCCTCGGCCGCGACCGCCTCAAGAACCCGGCCGGCGGCTACGCGCGCACCTTTCTGCGGCAGTTGGAGGAGTGTCTCGGCCTGGCGCACGAGAAGGGCGTACGGATTGTCGCCAACGCCGGTGGGCTCAACCCGGCCGGACTCGCCGACGCCGTACGGGAGTTGGCCCAGCGGCTCGGTGTCCCGGCGCGGGTCGCGCACGTCGAGGGCGACGACCTCACCGCGCGCCACCCGAAAAGCCTTGCCGCGCACGCCTACCTGGGCGGCGAAGGCATCGCCACCTGCCTCCGCGAGGGCGCGGGCATCGTCGTCACCGGCCGTGTCACCGACGCCGCCCTGGTCACGGGACCGGCCGCCGCCCACTTCGGGTGGGCGCCGGACGCGTACGACCGGCTCGCGGGTGCCGTCGTCGCCGGGCACGTCCTGGAGTGCGGCACGCAGGCCACCGGCGGCAACTACGCCTTCTTCGCCGAACACGACCCGGAGCGCCTGCACCACCCGGGCTTCCCCGTCGCCGAGATCCACGAGGACGGCACGAGCGTCATCACCAAGCACGACGGCACCGGCGGCGTCGTCGACCTCGGCACGGTCACCGCCCAGCTCCTGTACGAGACGTCCGGCGCCCGGTACGCGGGCCCCGACGTCACCGCGCGCCTCGACACGGTCCGGCTCACCCGGGAGGGCCCGGACCGGGTACGGATCGACGGTGTGCGCGGTGAGGCTCCGCCGCCCACGCTCAAGGTCGGGCTCAACCGCCTCGGCGGTTTCCGCAACGAGGTCGTCTTCGTCCTGACCGGGCTCGACATCGAGAAGAAGGCCGCGCTCGTACGGGCCCAGCTGGAGACCGCGCTCATGGCGGCCAAGTCCCGCCCGGCCGACGTCCGTTGGGACCTCGCCCGAACCGACCACCCCGACGCCCCCACCGAGGAGACTGCCAGCGCCCTCCTCCGGCTCGTCGTGCGCGACCCCGACCAGGACACGGTGGGCCGGACCCTCAGCGGAGCCGCCGTCGAGCTGGCCCTCGGCAGCTACCCCGGATTCCATGTGATGGCGCCACCTGGAAAGGGCGCGCCCTATGGGGTCTTCGAGGATGTGTACGTCCCCCATGGGGAGGTGGACCATGTGGCCGTCCTCCATGACGGGCGCCGAGTCCGTGTGATGCCGGCCTACGACACCCGCGTACTGGAGCCGCTGGTGGAACCCCCGCTGCCGGAGCCACTGCCCGAACCCCCAACCCTGGGGACGACCCGCCGCGCCCCCCTCGGCCTCGTCGCCGGAGCCCGCAGCGGCGACAAAGGCGGCAACGCGAACGTCGGCGTCTGGGCCCGCTCGGACGACGCCTGGCGATGGCTCGCGCACACCCTCACCACCGACCGGTTCCGTGAACTCCTCCCGGAGACGGCCGACTTGACCGTCGTACGGCACGTCCTGCCGAACCTGCGCGCCCTCAACTTCGTAGTGGAGGGCGTGCTCGGCGAGGGCGTCGCCGCCCAGCACCGTTTCGATCCGCAGGCCAAGGCGCTCGGCGAATGGCTGCGCTCCCGCCACCTCGACATCCCGGAGGTACTGCTGTGACGGTCCTGGCGTCCGCGCTGGACACCGGCTCCCCGGACTACGCCGCCCACCGCGAGGCCATGCTCACCAAGCTCGCCGAGCTTGAAGCCGAGCACGCGAAGGCCCTCGCGGGCGGCGGCGAGAAGTACGTCGCCCGGCATCGCAAGCGCGGCAAACTGCTGGCCCGTGAGCGCATCGAGCTGCTCCTCGACCCCGACACGCCCTTCCTGGAGCTGTCGCCGCTCGCTGCCTGGGGGAGCGACTACGCGGTCGGGGCTTCCCTCGTCACCGGCATCGGTGTCGTCGAAGGCGTCGAGTGCCTGATCACGGCGAACGACCCGACCGTGCGCGGCGGCGCCAGCAACCCGTGGAGCCTGAAGAAGGCGCTCAGGGCGAACGACATCGCGCTAGCCAACCGCCTGCCCTGCATCAGCCTCGTCGAGTCCGGTGGCGCAGACCTGCCGTCCCAGAAGGAAATCTTCATCCCCGGGGGCGCCATCTTCCGCGACCTCACCCGGCTTTCGGCGGCCGGTATCCCGACCGTCGCCGTCGTCTTCGGGAACTCCACCGCCGGCGGCGCGTACATCCCGGGCATGTCCGACCACGTGATCATGGTCAAGGAGCGGGCGAAGGTCTTCCTCGGCGGTCCGCCGCTGGTCAAGATGGCCACCGGCGAGGAGAGCGACGACGAGTCGCTGGGCGGCGCCGAGATGCACGCGCGCGTGTCGGGCCTCGCCGACCACTTCGCCGTCGACGAGCAGGACGCCCTCAGGCAGGCGCGCCGCGTCGTCGCCCGCCTCAACCACCGCAAGGCGTACGGCGATCCGGGCCCGGCCGCCCCGCCCAAGTACGACGAGGACGAGCTGCTGGGCATCGTGCCCGGGGATCTGCGCACGCCCTTCGACCCCCGCGAGGTCGTCGCGCGTCTCGTCGACGCCTCCGACTTCGACGAGTTCAAGCCGCTGTACGGGAGAAGCCTGGTCACCGGCTGGGCGACGCTCCACGGCTATCCCATCGGGGTGCTGGCGAACGCCCAAGGAGTCCTCTTCAGCGAGGAGTCCCAGAAGGCGGCCCAGTTCATCCAGTTGGCCAACCAGCGCGACATCCCGCTCCTCTTCCTGCACAACACCACTGGCTACATGGTCGGCAAGGAGTACGAGCAGGGCGGCATCATCAAGCACGGCGCGATGATGATCAACGCGGTGAGCAACAGCCGCGTGCCCCATCTCTCCGTGCTCATGGGCGCCTCCTACGGAGCGGGCCACTACGGCATGTGCGGCCGGGCCTACGACCCCCGCTTCCTCTTCGCCTGGCCCAGCGCCAAGTCCGCCGTCATGGGCCCCCAGCAGCTCGCGGGCGTCCTGTCGATCGTCGCCCGGCAGTCCGCCACCGCGAATGGGCAGCCGTACGACGAGGACGCCGACGCCGCCCTGCGCGCCATGGTCGAGCAGCAGATCGAGTCCGAGTCCCTGCCGATGTTCCTGTCCGGGCGGCTGTACGACGACGGGGTCATCGACCCCCGCGACACCCGCACCGTCCTCGGCCTGTGCCTGTCCGCGATCCACACGGCTCCCTACGAGGGCGCACGCGGCGGCTTCGGCGTCTTCCGGATGTGAGAGGTCCCATGATTTCGAGTGTGCTGGTCGCCAACCGGGGCGAGATCGCCTGCCGAGTCTTCCGAACCTGCCATGAGTTGGACATCCGAACTGTCGCCGTCTACTCGGACGCCGACGAGAACGCCCTCCACGCGCGCGTGGCCGACGCCGCGGTGCGCCTGCCGGGATCGACACCCTCCGAGACGTATCTGCGCGGCGAGCTGATTGTGAAGGCCGCGCTGACGGCGGGCGCGGACGCCGTGCACCCCGGGTACGGCTTCCTGTCCGAGAACGCCGACTTCGCCCGGGCCGTCCTCGACGCGGGCCTGGTCTGGATCGGCCCGCCGCCCGAGGCGATCGAGGCGATGGCCTCCAAGACCCGCGCCAAGGAGCTGATGGCGGCCGCCGGGGTGCCGTTGCTCGCTCCCCTGGACCCGGACGCGGTGACCGAGGCCGATCTGCCGGTCCTGGTGAAGGCGGCGTCGGGCGGCGGCGGCCGCGGCATGCGAATCGTCCGCGAACTGGCCGACCTGGAAGGCGAGTTGAAGGCAGCCTCGACCGAGGCCCAGAGCGCCTTCGGGGACGGCACGGTCTTCGTCGAGCCGTACGTCGAGCACGGACGCCATGTCGAGGTGCAGATCGTCGCCGACACCCACGGCACCGTGTGGGCGTACGGCACCCGCGACTGCTCCCTCCAGCGCCGCCACCAGAAGGTGATCGAGGAGGCCCCCGCGCCGGCCCTCGCCCCCGGCGTCGAGGAGCGCCTGCACTCCGCGGCGACGGCCGCCGCCCGCACGATCACCTACGCGGGCGCGGGCACCGTCGAGTTCCTGGTCTCCGGGGACGACGTCCACTTCCTGGAGATGAACACCCGCCTCCAGGTCGAACACCCGGTGACAGAGGCCGTGTTCGGCATCGACCTGGTCGCTCTGCAGCTGAGCGTCGCCGAGGGAGCACGCCTGGACGGCGACCCGCCCACGCCCTCGGGCCACGCCGTCGAGGCCCGCCTCTACGCCGAGGACCCCGCCCAGAACTGGGCCCCGCAGACCGGCACCCTGCACCGCCTCTCCGTACCCGGCATCCGCCTGGACACCGGCTACGAGGACGGCGACACGATCGGCGTCCACTACGACGCCATGCTCGCCAAGGCCGTCGCGTACGCCCCCACGCGCGCGGAGGCGATCCGCCGCCTCGCCGGAGCCCTGGAGCGGGCCACGATCCACGGCCCGGTCACCAACCGCGACCTCCTCGTACGCTCCCTGCGCCACGAGGAGTTCACTACGGCCCACATGGACACGGCATTCTACGAACGCCACCTGGCCGACCTCACCACGGCCGCCCCGGACCCGTACGCCCCCTTGGCCGCCGCCCTCGCGGACGCCCACGGCCGCTCCCGTTTCGGCGGCTGGCGCAACCTGCCCTCCCAGCCCCAGACCAAGCGCTACGCCTCGGCGGCCGGAGAGCACGAGGTCCGCTACCACCACACCCGCGAGGGCCTGACGGCCGACGGCGTCCGCGTGCTGAGCGCCGCCGCGGATCTCGTCGTACTCGAAATCGACGGCGTACGACGGAAGTTCGACGTCACCCGCCACGACGACCGCGTCTACGTGAACACCACCGCGCTCACCGCCCTGCCCCGCTTCCCGGACCCCGCCGCCCAACAGGCCCCCGGCTCCCTCCTCGCCCCCATGCCCGGCACGGTCGCCCGAATCGCCGACGGCCTCACCACCGGCTCCGCCGTCCAGGCCGGAGACCCCCTCATCTGGCTGGAGGCAATGAAGATGGAACACAAGATCACCGCCCCGGCAACAGGCACCCTGACGGCCCTGCACGCGACTCCGGGCCAGCAGGTCGAGGTGGGCGCGCTGTTGGCGGTCGTCCAGCAATCGGCTCCCCATTAGACAAGAGGCGCCCTTCTAGAGGCCCCGAGACCGGCCGCTTTTGGAGGCGCCGAGACCGGCCGCTTTTAGGGGCGCGGGGAACTGCGCGACAAGCCACAACGAACCCGCACCCTCCACACAACAGAACCCCCCTCCCCCTGAGGAGCCCCATGACCACCGTCCTAGAAACAGACGAACACAAGGCCCTCCGAGCAGCCGTAGCCGCCCTCGGCACCCGCTACGGCCGCGAATACCTCACCAAGGTCATCGCCGCGGGCGCCCACCCCGACGAACTCTGGTCAGAGGCAGCCAAGCTGGGCTACCTGGGCGTCAACCTCCCCGAGGAATACGGAGGCGGAGGCGGCGGCATCGCCGAACTCTCCATCGTCCTGGAGGAGTTGGGCGCCGCAGGCTGCCCCCTCCTCATGATGGTCGTCTCCCCGGCCATCTGCGGCACAGTGATCGCCCGCTTCGGAACAGCAGACCAAAAGCAAGATTGGCTCCCGGCCCTGGCCGACGGAACCCGCACCATGGCGTTCGGCATCACCGAACCCGACGCCGGCTCCAACAGCCACCGCATCACCACGACGGCCCGCCGGGACGGAACCGACTGGATCCTCACGGGCCGCAAGGTCTTCATCTCCGGCGTGGACATCGCGGACGCCACCCTCATCGTCGGCCGCGCCGAGGACGCCCGTACGGGCAAACTCAAGCCCTGCCTGTTCATCGTCCCGCGCGACGCCCCCGGCTTCGAGCGGCGGCAGATCGACATGGAACTGCACGGCGCGGAGAAGCAGTTCGAGCTGACCCTCGACGACGTACGCCTGCCCGCCGACGCACTCGTCGGAGACGAGGACGCGGGCCTGCTCCAGCTCTTCGCGGGCCTCAACCCCGAGCGCATCATGACCGCCGCCTTCGCGATCGGCATGGGCCGCTACGCCCTCTCCAGGGCCATCACCTACGCCCGCGAACGCACCGTCTGGCGGGACCCGATCGGCGCCCACCAGGCGATCGCGCACCCCCTGGCGCAGGCACACATCGAACTCGAACTCGCCCGCCTGATGATGCAGAAGGCGGCCTTCCTCTACGACTCCGGGGACGACGCCGGCGCCGGAGAGGCCGCCAACATGGCCAAGTACGCGGCCGCCGAAGCCTGTGTGAAAGCGGTCGACCAGTCCGTGCACACCCTCGGCGGCAACGGCCTGACCGGCGAGTTCGGCCTCGCGTCCCTCATCACCGCGTCCCGCGTGGCCCGGATCGCGCCCGTCAGCCGGGAGATGATCCTCAACTACGTCTCGCACCAGACCCTGGGCCTGCCGAAGTCCTACTAGCACTATCTCCCCTACAGCTTCCGGCCGAGCCTCCGGTTCGACTCCTGAAAGGGCCCGCCATGGTGTTCCGCAGCGAGTACGAAGACGTCCCCGCCGTCGAAGAACCCATCCACGAGGCGGTGCTGGGCCGTGCCGCCTCCCGGGGCGACACGCCCGCGCTGATCGACGGCGTGGACGGGATGACCCTCACCTACGCCCAACTCGACACGTTCCACCGGCGGATCGCCGCCGAACTCACCGACCTCGGGGTCGGCAAGGGAGACGTGCTGGCGCTGCACAGCCCCAACACCGTCGCCTTCCCGGTGGCGTTTTTCGCCGCCACGCGCGCGGGGGCGTCGGTCACGACCGTGCATCCGCTCGCCACGCCCGAGGAGTTCGCCAAGCAGCTGCGGGACTGCAAGGCCGAGTGGATCGTCACCGTGTCGCCGCTCCTGGACACGGCCCGTACGGCGGCCGAACTCGCGGGCGGCGTACGGGAGATCTTCGTCTGCGACCAGGCACCCGGACACCGTTCGCTGCTCGGCATGCTGGGCTCCACGGCCCCCGAGCCACAGATCGACATCGACCCGGTGGAGGACGTGGCGGCCCTCCCGTACTCCTCCGGGACGACCGGCACCCCCAAGGGCGTGATGCTCACCCACCGGAACATCGCCACCAACCTCGCCCAGCTGTCGCCCACCATGCCGATGGGCCCCGGCGACCGCATCCTCGCGGTCCTGCCGTTCTTCCACATCTACGGGCTCACGGCCCTCATGAACGCGCCCCTCAGGCAGGGCGCCACCGTCGTCGTACTGCCGCGCTTCGACCTGGAGACGTTCCTCGCGGCCATCGAGAAACACCGCATCACCGGCCTGTACGTGGCCCCGCCGATCGTCCTCGCCCTCGCCAAGCACCCGGCCGTCGAGGGCTACGACCTGTCGTCCCTGGAGTACATCATCAGCGCGGCCGCGCCCCTGGACGCCGAACTGGCGGAGGCCTGTTCGCGCAGGCTGGGGGTGCCGCCCGTAGGCCAGGCGTACGGCATGACGGAACTCTCGCCCGGCACGCACGTCGTGCCCCGGGACTCCGCGAACCCGCCTCCCGGAAGCGTCGGAAAACTCATCCCCGGCACCGAGATGCGGATCGTCTCCCTCGACGACCCCGGCAAGGACGTCGGCGTCGACGAGCGCGGCGAGATCGTCATCCGCGGACCGCAGGTCATGAAGGGCTACCTCGGCCGCCCCGAGGCGACCGCCGCCATGATCGACGAGGACGGCTGGCTGCACACCGGGGACGTCGGGCACGTCGACGCGGGCGGCTGGCTGTACGTCGTCGACCGCGTCAAGGAACTCATCAAGTACAAGGGCTTCCAGGTGGCCCCCGCCGAACTGGAGGCCCTCCTGCTCACCCACCCCGGCATCGCCGACGCCGCCGTCATCGGCGTCTACGACAGCGACAACAACGAACGGCCGCACGCGTACGTGGTGCGACAGCCGGCCGCCGACGACCTCACCGAGGACGACGTCATGGCGTACGTCGCCGAGCGCGTCGCCCCGTACAAGAAGATCAGGCAGGTCGTCTTCATCGAAGGCGTGCCCAGGGCGGCCTCCGGCAAGATCCTGCGCCGGGAACTGCGAGAACTGCGGGAGCCACGGGAACTGAAGGAGCGCGCATGACGGTGGTACGGCGGGCGCACGAGCGCGGGATCACCACCCTCGCGCTCGACGCGCCCGAGCGGCGCAACGCCCTCTCCGCCCGGCTGGTGGGCGAGCTGGCGGACGCGCTCACGGAGTGCGGCAAGGACGGTGACGTACGCGCCGTAGTCCTCACCCACACCGGGAACACCTTCAGCGCGGGCGCGGACCTGCGCGACCCGCCCGACCCGGACGTCCTGGTCGCCCTGCTGCGCCAGATCGTCGAACTGCCCAAGCCCGTCGTCGCCCGCGTCACCGGCCATGTGCGGGCGGGCGGCCTCGGACTGCTCGGCGCCTGCGACATCGCGGTCGCCTCCCAGGAGGCCACGTTCGCCTTCACGGAGGTACGCATCGGGGTCGCCCCCGCCGTGATCTCACTGCCCCTGCTGCCACGGCTCGACCCGCGCGCGGTGGCCCGCTACTACCTCACCGGGGAGAGGTTCGACGCGGCCGAGGCGGCCCGGATCGGCCTCGTCACGGCGGCGGGCGAGGACGCCGACGACGTACTCGCGCCCGTGCTCGACGGACTGCGCCGGGCCTCCCCGGACGGACTGGCCGAGACGAAACGGCTGCTCACGGTTAAGGTGCTGGACACCTTCGACCGGGACGCGGCCGACCTCACCGCGCTCTCGGCCCGGTTGTTCTCCTCCCCGCAGGCCCGCGAGGGGATGACGGCCTTCCTCGAACGACGGGATCCTCCATGGGTGCGGTGAACAGTGGCGCCACGACGGGCGGCGTGGTGAACGGCGCGCCGCTCGTCGAGCGCGTACCCAAACAGGACCGCAGCCGGGCCACCCGGCAGCGCCTCCTGGAAGCCGCGGTCGCCTGCCTCGCCGAACACGGCTGGGCGGGCTCCACGGTCTCCGTCGTCGCGGAACGCGCCGGCGTCTCCCGGGGCGCCGCCCAGCACCACTTCCCGACCCGCGAGGACCTCTTCACCGCAGCCGTCGAGTACGTCGCCGAAGAACGCTCCACCGCCCTGCGCGACCTGTTCCCCGAAGGCCCCACGAACCGCCACGCGGTCGTCGCCGCCCTCGTCGACCTCTACACGGGCCCCCTCTTCCGAGCCGCCCTCCACCTCTGGGTGGCCGCCTCCAACGAGGACCAACTACGCCCCCGCGTAACAGAGTTGGAAGCGCGCGTAGGCCGCGAGACCCACCGCATAGCCGTCGAACTCCTCAACGCCGACGAATCCCGCCCCGGCGCCCGCGAAACCGTCCAGGGCTTCCTCGACATGTCCCGAGGCCTCGGCCTCGCCAACCTCCTCACGGACGACGGGGCCCGCCGGGAGGGAGTGGTGCGCCAGTGGGCGAAGATCCTGGACAGGGTATTGGGCTGAGGGCCCTTCTGAGAGGGCCGAGGGGCGTTGTCAGTGGTGGCGCGTAGCGTTTGAGGCCGGTGGACGGATCGGTGACGGCGGGGGCAGAGGCATGGGGGACCACTTCCAGACGGTCGTGGACGTCGACGCGACGGCGGACGAGGCGCAGGCGCTCGCGGCCCGGGCCGTGGAGTGGCTGGTCGCGGAGGGGATCGTGCTCGGCGAGCGCACGGACTGCGTCCTGGGACAGCCACTCGGACACCCGCCGGGGCCGAACTGGCAGCGCGCGGTGGAAGAGTCCCCCGACTGGGATCCGTGGGACGGACTCGCCGTGTACACCGAGCGGACCGTCTTCGACAGCGGCCAGGGCGGCCCGGAGTCCGTCACCTGCCCTCGCTGCGAGGCGACGACCCCGCTGAGCGGCGAGACGTTCGACGAGGACTCCGAGAGCTACGAAGACTCCGAGAGCTACGAGGACTACGAGGACTACGAGGCTTCTGGGGAAGCCGAGGTCTCTGGGGAAGGCCAGGCGGGCGAGGCGGATCCGGACCCGGGCGGGCCGGAGAACGGTGCCTGGCCCCGATTCGCCGCCGCGATGGGGACCTGGCACGAGACCGGCGCGGCGACCGTCGACTGCCCCGCGTGCGCCCGTCCCGTCCCCCTCACGGACTGGATCTGGGAGGACGACTACTACGCGTTCGGCCACCTCGGCCTGGAGTTCTGGAACTGGCCGGAACTCAGGCCGGACTTCCTCCAGGAGATATCCCGCCTGCTCGGCGGCCACCGCACGGGCTTCGTCTGGGGCAAGCTCTGACCCCGACGACGGTCCCGTGGCCTCACGGACTCAGCCGCTCCACCCGCCAAGACCCGTCCTCCCGGGCCACATAGCGCAGGCGGTCGTGGAGGCGGTTCTCGCGGCCCTGCCAGAACTCGATCGACTGGGGGGCCACGCGGAAGCCGCCCCAGTTCGGGGGGACCGGGACCTGTTCGCCCTCGGGGTAGCGGGCGGCCAGTTCGGCGTACGCGGTGTCCAGGTCCGCGCGGGAGGAGATCACCGCGGACTGGGTGCTCGTCCAGGCACCGAGCTGGGAGCCGTGCGGCCGGGTGCGGAAGTACGCGGCCGTCTCGTCGCGGCCCGTGCGCCGGGCCGTACCGCTGACGATGACCTGCCGGGCCATCGTGTGCCAGGGGAAGAGCAGGGAGACGTACGGATTGGCGGCGAGATCGCGTGCCTTGCGGGACTCGTAGTTGGTGAAGAAGACGAAACCCTGTTCGTCGTACTGCTTCAGCAGGACCGTGCGGGAGCTGGGCCGCCCCTCGGCGTCCGCGGTGGAGACGACCATGGCGTTCGGCTCGTACAGCAGCCCGTCCGTCGCGGCCAGGCTGAACCACCGCCCGAACTGCTCCATGGGGTGCTCGGCCAGCTCGGTCTCGTCGAGTCCCTCGGCCCGGTAGTGCTTGCGCATCAACGCCGGGTCGAGGACGGGTTCACGGTCGGTCACGCCGTCATCCTGCCGTATTCCGAAAGGCGGCAGACGAGCACCCGACAGGCGTGGTCTTCATCACGCCATGGCACTCAGTGCCGCGTGCTCTCCCCAAAGGTGGCACCAAGGGATATCGTCCTGCTTCCGAGACGGTTGGGTGACCGCCATCCGGACGGGGCATCACCGGGATGACGTACGGACCGCGAGTCCACGAGGCGACCGCGGAACCGGACGGCCACACCCGTCACAGACATATGGTCACGAGCACCCTCGCACACCCCGCAAACGCACACCCCGCAAACCATCTGTCGCCCACATCATGAGGAGCCGCCTGATGTCCGACTTCGTACCCGGGCTCGAAGGAGTCGTCGCTTTCGAGACGGAGATCGCCGAACCGGACAAGGAGGGCGGCGCCCTGCGGTACCGGGGCGTCGACATCGAGGATCTGGTCGGCCACGTCTCCTTCGGCAACGTCTGGGGACTGCTCGTCGACGGAGCCTTCAACCCCGGCCTGCCGCCCGCCGAGCCGTTCCCGATCCCCGTCCACTCCGGTGACATCCGCGTCGACGTCCAGTCCGCGCTCGCCATGCTGGCGCCCGTGTGGGGCCTGCGCCCCCTCCTCGACATCGACGAGCAGCAGGCCCGCGCGGACCTCGCCCGCGCCGCCGTCATGGCCCTCTCGTACGTCGCCCAGTCCGCCCGCGGCCAGGGCCTGGCCATGGTCCCGCAGCGCGAGATCGACAAGGCCCAGTCCGTCGTCGAACGCTTCATGATCCGCTGGCGCGGCGAGCCCGACCCCAAGCACGTCGCGGCCGTCGACGCCTATTGGACGTCCGCCGCCGAACACGGCATGAACGCCTCCACCTTCACGGCCCGCGTCATCGCCTCCACCGGCGCCGACGTGGCGGCGGCCCTCTCGGGAGCCGTCGGCGCCATGTCCGGCCCGCTGCACGGCGGCGCCCCCTCCCGCGTCCTCGGCATGATCGAGGAGATCGAGCGCACCGGCGACGCCGACGCCTACGTGCGGCAGGCCCTCGACAAGGGCGAGCGGCTGATGGGCTTCGGCCACCGCGTGTACCGCGCCGAGGACCCCCGCGCACGCGTCCTGCGCCGCACCGCCCGTGAACTCGGCGCGCCCCGCTTCGAGGTCGCCGAGGCCCTGGAGAAGGCGGCCCTGGCGGAACTCCACGCCCGCCGCCCGGACCGTGTCCTCGCCACGAACGTCGAGTTCTGGGCCGCCATCGTCCTCGACTTCGCCGAGGTCCCGGCCCACATGTTCACCTCGATGTTCACCTGCGCCCGCACCGCCGGCTGGTCCGCGCACATCCTGGAACAGAAGCGCACGGGCCGGCTCGTACGGCCCTCCGCCCGCTATGTCGGACCGGGCACCCGCAACCCGCGAGAGATCGAGGGCTACGAGGACATCGCCCACTGATTTCTCGTGTGTTGAGGGCACACGTGCGCACAGTCCATGTGTGCACGGCCCAGGTGTGCACGGCCCAGGTGTGCACGGCCCATGTGGCGGCGCCCCACGGGGTGCCGCCACATGGGCCACATCCGCTACACCCGTCTCACGCAGGTCACGCGGGGACCAGCAGCTCCGCGTGATGACGGGCCGCGACCAGCGGATGCGCCCGCAGCTTGCCCTTCAGCTCGTTCCGTCCGTACTCCGCGAACAGCGGGTTCGCCGGGTCGCTCGTCACTCCGGGCGCCGCGGACGCGTACGGGAAGGGCAGCGGCTCGATCCGGGCGTCGAGCCGGGGGTTGTAGAAGAACGGCACGGAGAACCGCTCGGTGGCACCGGCCGGACTCACCACCCGGTGGTTGGTGGCGACGAGATACCCGTCGGTGGCCACCTCCAGCAGCTCACCCAGATTCACCACGAACGCCCCCGGGATCGGCGGCACGTCATGGAACAGCCTGTCCTCCCGCTGCACCTGCAACCCGCCCACCCGGTCCTGCAACAACAGCGTCAGGAACCCGTAGTCCTTGTGCGCCCCAACGCCCTGCTCCGCGCCGTCCCCCGCACTGCCCGGATACCGGACCAGCTTCAGATGGGGATGGGCACGCTCGCCGAACACGGGCTCGTAGAAACCGGCGGGCGCACCGATGGCGGCGAGCAGCTCGCGCAGGAGCCGCGCCGCGACGGAGCTGAGCCGGTCGATCCACGCCAGGGCGGCGGTACGCAGCTCCGGCAGCGCGGCGGGCCACTGGTTGGGCCCCTCCAGCCACCAGTACGCGGGCTCACCGGGACCGGGTGTCCGCGCGGGCCGTTCCGCCCCTATGTCGAGCTGGTCGCGCCAGTCGCGGCTGCCGCGGCTGCCGCCGGTGCGCTCGTCACCGGTCCGCGTATAGCCGCGGAAATGCGGCGAGTTGACGTTGTCGATCGCGAGCCGGTCCGCCTCCGGAAGCGCGAAGAACCGACGCATCGCGTCGAGCAGAGCGGCCGTCTCGCCTTCCCCCACCCCGTGCCCCACGAGCTGGAAGAACCCCACGTCGTGCGCGGCACTGTGCAACTGCGCGTGCAGCAGCGCACGCGCCTGCGGCCCGCGATCGGCCGCGGAGAGATCGATGATCGGAAGCTGCTGATACGCCTGATTGAACGGGCTCGTCTGATTCAACGGGTTCGTCATGGTGTGCGTCCGCATGGGTTACGGGCCCGGGCCGGCCGCCGAGGGTGGGGCGAGGGGCCACAGGTGCCAAGTGAAAGAGCTGAAGGGGGCCGAGGTCAGGCGGAAAGCCGACAGCCCATGCTCGTGACGCGCACGAAGTCCACGTGACGGCGTCGAACGAGCATCGGAAGCATGGCGCAAGAGTACTCCGGCTCGCCCAATACGCCAGTGCCCCACCTCACACACCTGCGAAACGCAGACGACCCGCGAACTCTGGTCCCCTCCGAGGAGGGAGCCAGCCGGACTTACCGGCGAGCTCGCGGGTCGGGTGACTGCTTGAGATTGGGCCGGCTGCACGCTCGTCTCACGCGCTGGTCCGGCACCGCACTGAATGTGGTGACGGGCCGCTAGCCCGCAGCCACCTCTCCTGTCCGGTTTTCATACATCTGCCGAACCACCTCCTTTCCGGAATGGCCACACTCTAGGAACTGGTCGCACGTCGCTCAACCGGTTTTCGCGATGGGGACGGCAGGGGCTCTTGCCTGGTGGCGTACCCGTATCCATCGCCCCGCTGCACGAGCCGGAGGTTCCGGTGGCGGACGTTGAAGCGGCCTGCAGGTGTGGTGAGGCTGTGCTGCCCCATGGCCCGCACTGAGATACGTCCTGTCCATGTGCCTGCCCACTTGCCGGTCGGCACGACGGCTCGTACGAGATCCCCGGTGACGTATCCGAAGTGCTGCTTTGTCCGGGCGCGCCGGAGACGAGGGAACCCGAACCGGTCCGGAGTGGTGCGGGAGTACGAGCCGCGTCCAGTGGCCTTGACGATGAGGACCTGCACCGGAAGCCGGACGATCGCGTCGCCGCTTTCGTGATTCAGACGCCCGACGGACAGAGCGTCCAAGGTGTGGGTCTTGCCCAGCCTCATGGCTGTGCGGTTCCACTTGGTGCGGCCGCCCGACCACGCGTGAACCGGTCTCCCGAGGGTTTCCAAGGCCTCTGTGAGTCGCCATCGGGTGGCGTTCATGGCGGCGGCGTCATGGAGCGGTGTCCTGACCTGGCGGAGGATCTTCGCGAGGCGGTCGGGTCGGTGGGCCAGAAAGATTTCGACGGGCGTGTTGCCTTTGGACTGGTTGCAGGGAACGCAGGCGAGGACAAGGTTCGCGACGCGGTCCGAGCCTCCACGACTCCGGGGCCGGAGATGGTCGATGTTCAGAGGTACGCCGGTGGCGTCGCAGTAGGCACAGGCGCGGTTCCACTTGGTGAGGAGGTAGGAGCGGATCTCGGTTCCGGCGAGCGGGCCCTGTTGCCGCTCGGCTCCGGTGCGGGGTCTGTCTGCGCTCATGGCGTGGGTGTCGAAGGCGACGCGTTCTATGTGGATCTCGGTGACGGGTGCGTATCGGCACATGCGCCTGGCCAGGGAGACGGTGGTGTCGACGCGGTGGCGCAGTGAGGGAGGCAGCCATCCTCCGGGGCGGGTGCGGTTGTCCGAGCGGGGTGCTCGGTAGCGGCAGTTGGCGGACCGTCGTCTGTGCCGGTACCCGGCGCGCTGTTGCATGCACATGCGGATCTGATCGCCCCGGTGCTGGAGTTCGATTGAGATCAGCCCGCGCCGGACGGTGACAGTAGCCCCTTGCTCGTCGGCTTCCTTCTTCTCGTCGGTGAGGGCGAGGCCCGTGCCCTTGGAGCCGGGGTCGATGCGTAACTGCACGCCGTCGACCTCTGACTCGGTGAGGGTGCGGTCCTTCAACCGGATGGTGAAGGGAACCTGCCTGGCGACCACGGCCCGCTCTTTGTCGAGGAGTTCGCGTGCGCGGGCGGGGTGGCAGGGCATGAGGGGGCGGCCGTCCTTGGAGAGGACGAAGACCCGGCTCGCGCCGATGCCACCGGCGTACGTGTGGCCGTGTGCGGGAGCGTCACCGCTCCTGTTCTCTGCCGTCTCCATCGCCGAGGCGTTGGTTTCGGCGTGACGCCGACGGGTTCTGGTGCCGCGCCCGTCGGTCTCCCCTCGCCCATGTTTCCTGCCGGTGCCCCGCGCGGTGGCGGGGTGTCCGTGAGCCGTTTCGTCCCTGCTCCCAGGGGTGTCTGCTCCCACGGATTCCAGAGCAGGCTGCTGAGGAAGCACAGCCTGGTGGGTCTGCTCGCCTGCGGGAAACGTAGTCATCGAGGGCACCTCCCTGATCTTCCGATCGTGATGACTGGGGCTGGTCACTCGACCTGTCCATGAGAGGCACAGGCTGCGGCCTGCGGCCGAGGAGCGAGTGACCTCCTTTCGACGTGTGCAGACGATGCTAGCGATCAAGGGCCCCGAGGAAGCCGTTCTCCTCTGAAAACGCCCATCCGTGCGAATCAATCCCATTCCTCGAACGCTCACCCGATCTTGCTGGTACGCACGCCGATCAGGCGGCGCCTGCTGTGACCTGGGACCCCGCCGATCCGCACGTTCCCGTCGGCGACCCCGGTGCCAGGTGTGGCTGCGTCCATGTCGGGCCTCCGAGCCTCGGCGGCCTGGCCCCCACACAACGATTTCCTCAATCTTGTGGGAACCAGATGTGGGCTGCGTCACGTTCGAGTTGAATGATTCCTAGTGAGTGATTCGTAGTGAGTGAAGTGAGTGATCAGACGCGCGGGCACACCGCGCAGGACACGCCGACACGGCCTGCAGGGGGTGCCAGGTGAGTGCTTCGCGGCGTAGTGGGACCACGGACGAGCTCGGGCCGCAGGAGCCCGAGCGGGACGGGGCCGATCTGCTCGCCGCTCTGCTCGACGGGATGGACGCGGCGCTGTGCGCGTTCGACGCCGACGGAGTGGTGACGCACTGGAACCGGGAGGCGGAGCGGATCCTCGGCTGGACCGCGGCCGAGGCGGTCGGGCGGCAGGGGTTCGCCGGCTGGGCCGTACGGCCTGCGGACGCCGAGGAGGTCGAGGGCCGGCTGCTCTCCGCGATGCAGGCGCCCGGACGGCAGGTCCACGAGTTCGCATTGCTCACCAAGGACGGCGGCCGGGTGCTCGTACGGACCCAGTCCGCCGCCGTGCCCGGTCCCGACGGGAAACCGGCCGGGGTGTACTGCGCCTTCAGTGAGGTGCACGCGCAGATCGATCTGGAGCGGTCGATCGCGCTGAGCGAGGCACTGTTCGACGACGCCTCCTGGGGCGTCGTGCTCGTCGACGCCGATCTGCGGCCCGCCGTCGTCAACGCGCACGCGGCGCGCGCGTTCGGTGCGGGGCGTACGGCCGTACTGGGGCGCCCCCTGGGTGAGCTGCTCGCGCAGGGCGTGGAGGAGCTGGAGAGCGCGCTCACGCACGTCCTCGCGGAGGGGGCCCCGCCCGCGCCCGCCGAGATGTGGGTGACCGTGCGGACCGACGAGGGCGAACAGCGGCGGTGCTGGCGCAGCGGCTTCCTGCGGCTCGCCTCGCCGCTCGCGGAAGAACCGGTTCCGCTCGGGGTGGGCTGGCTCTTCCAGGACGTGACCGAGGCCAAGCAGACCGAGCAGGAGGCGGCGCTCCTTCGCTTCAGGACCAACCAGCTGCACCGGGCCGCCCGCGCCGCCGCCGAGTGCGAGGACCCGGCCGAGGCAGCGAGCGTCCACCTCGACTTCGCGCTGGCCGGCTTCGCCGATCACGCGCTGATCGACCGGGTGGCCGGTGGCTCCGTGCCCGACGGCGAGGGCCCGGTCCGGCTCGTACGGGCCGCCGCCACGCCCTCCGGGGCGCCGGGGCCGAGCCTTCCCGCGGGGCGGGCGGGGCTGCCCGTGCGGTATGCCGACGGACATCCGGCGCTCCAGTGTGTGGAGCGGATCGGGTCCGTACGGGCCAGTGCGGGGGCGGCGCGGGCGGGGGCCGGGGCGAATGAGCCCGAGCGGGCGCGTGAGTGGGCCGTTGCCCGGCAGTGGCCCCCGGACTCCGTCCACGCCCTGTGCGCGGTGCTGCGCAGTCGGGGGCGGACGTTGGGTGTCGTCACGTTTCTGCGTGGGTCCAGTCGTACGCAGTTCGAGCGGCTCGATGCCACGTACGCGGAGGATGTCGCCGTTCGGATCGCGGCGGCGCTGGATCTTGGGGAGGCGTTGGGGGGGAGGGGGTGAGGTGGGGATTGGGGGCCCGCCTCAGGAGTTTTTTCGCCCCCGCCGCCCCTACCCATTCCCGTCCCTACTCAGGGGCTCCGCCCCCGAACCCCCGCATCGCGCTGCCGCGCTCGTCCTCAAACGCCGGACGGGCTGGAAGGGAGTGGCCGGGCGGGCTGGAAAGGCGGCGCAGCCGTCCTTTAGGGGCGCGGGGAACTGCGCGATCAGCCACTGACGGCCCGCAGATTCAGAACCGCCACCCTCCGGAGGATCAACGGCGGTAGAAGATCCGGTCCCCGTACTCCTCGAACACCCGGCCGTTCCACTCGTGGCCGCCGTCGACGTTGCCGGAACGCAGGAGCGGGGGCTCGATGCCGCGGTCCGCGAGGGTGCCCGCCGCGGTGGCCATGACCGCCTGGAGGAGGGCGGAGGTCACGACCGTGGAGGCGGGCGCGAAGGGCGCCGGGACGCTGTCGAGCGTGAGCTCCGCGTCGCCGATCGCGATCTTCGAGTCGAGGACGACGTCGCAGTGGTCCTTCAGATACGTACCCGAGGTGTGCCGGGACTTCGTCTCGGAGGCGTACGCGACCGACGTGACCCCGATGACCTTGAGGCCGAGCTCGCGGGCATGCATCGCCATCTCCACGGGCAGGGCGTTGCGCCCGGAGAGGGAGACGATCACGAGTACGTCGCCGGAGCGGGCCGGGCTGGTGTCGAGGACGGCGCTCGCCAGGCCGTCGACCCGCTCCAGCGCGGAGCCCAGCGTCGCCGGCACGACGTCCACCCCGACGGCACCTGGCACGGCGAGCAGGTTCATCAGCGCGAGGCCGCCCGCCCGGTACACCAGGTCCTGCGCGGCAAGCGACGAGTGCCCGGCGCCGAACGCGAAGAGCCGCCCGCCGTCGGCGACCGTGTCGGCGATCAGCGTCCCGGCGGCCTCGACGGCCCCGGCCTCCTCGTCCCGCACCCGCTGCAGCAGGCCGATCGCGGCGTCGAAGAACTGCCCGGCCAGCTTGCTGTCGCCCATGCGCGAAGCCCTCTCTCCCCGTCCACACCCGGTCGTGTCGCGGATCACGTTGCGGTCTGGACCAGTGCTGTGTCAATACGGTCGGCAGGGGCGACACTGGGTGCTGAGGGCCCCCGTTCCCGCCCGGCCGAGCTCATGTCCGGCCGTTCGCGCCGGCACTCGTCACCACGCGGTTTCACCTGCGCGGCACGGTTGTCAGTGGAATGCGTCAGAATTGGTGCCAGGGCCAGCGCACACGCCGGTGAGCCACTCAGCCTCCGGCAGAGCTAATCGAGGGGCACGTATGTCCGGACTGATCGACACCACGGAGATGTATCTCCGCACCATCCTCGAGCTGGAGGAGGAAGGTGTGGTCCCCATGCGCGCCCGTATCGCCGAGCGGCTCGACCAGAGCGGGCCGACGGTCAGCCAGACCGTGGCGCGCATGGAGCGCGACGGACTGGTGTCCGTCGCCAGCGACCGGCATCTGGAGCTCACGGACGAGGGCCGCCGCCTCGCGACGCGCGTGATGCGCAAGCACCGTCTCGCCGAGTGCCTGCTCGTCGACGTGATCGGTCTGGAGTGGGAGCAGGTGCACGCCGAGGCCTGCCGCTGGGAGCACGTGATGAGCGAGGCGGTCGAGCGCCGCGTGCTCGAACTGCTGCGTCACCCCACCGAGTCGCCGTACGGCAACCCGATCCCGGGCCTGGAGGAGCTGGGCGAGAAGGACGGGGCCGACCCGTTCCTGGACGCGGGCATGGTGTCGCTGGCCGATCTCGACCCCGGGCTCGACGGCAAGACGGTCGTCGTCCGGCGCATCGGTGAGCCGATCCAGACGGACGCGCAGCTGATGTACACGCTGCGGAGGGCGGGCGTGCAGCCCGGGTCCGTCGTCAGCGTGACGGAGTCCGCGGGTGGGGTGCTGGTGGGCAGTGGCGGTGAGGCGGCGGAGCTGGAGTCGGACGTCGCGTCGCACGTGTTCGTCGCGAAGCGGTAGCGCTCCGCTTGGCTGCGGGTTCTTCGGCTGCGGGTTGGTGGGGGCTTGTCGCGCAGTTCCCCGCGCCCCTTGAGGGGGCGCCCTCAGCCGTCAACTTCCGTAACACACAACCCAGTTGTCCCACCTCGTTGTTCGCTCAGAAATGAAGATTCAGTGCGCGGAATCGCAGCGGTCGGGCAGTTTGCGTGCGAGGCTGTCGCGAGAGGCATATGACCTGAGGGCTCTTGACCGTGGCGGCAGCGGCGCCGGTGCGCGGTCGGGGAGGGGGCGGGAGGATGTGCCGCGGACATGAGGAGGGCCCCGGCGCCCTGAGGCGCCGGGGCCTGTCCTCCCCTGTGCTGACCCGGAGCCCCGAGCTCCCAGGGTCATTCCCCACGGACCGTTTTCCCCGAGCGGCCCGCCTCCCGTTGAAGATCTCCCCTCGGCGGCGGCGGTCAATCCTTGAGCGAGGTCACTCGAAGGAGGGGTGTTGCCGCCAAGACCCCCATCTTCGAATGCGCATTCGATAGCGTATGAGTGACGGAACCACTACGGATTACGCAGGAAGAACCAGCAGGAGCACCGGTACGACCAGCGGTACGAGTGGACCGGCCGGTTCGTGCGGGACGACCCGGCCGAGCGGATCAAGGGGGGTGCCAACGTATGGTGCGGCGCATCGACGTGAGCGGTGCGGGTGGCGTACGCCTCGCCGCCTGGGAGTTCGCCGACTCTCCCAAGATCGACCCTCCCAGGACCGATCCCCTCAGGGCCGCGTCCGGGGAGATCGAGCGTGCGCCCGGCGTGCTGTTACTGCACGGCCTCATGGGCCGTGCATCCCACTGGGCGCCCACCGCCCGCTGGCTCTCCGAGCGGCATCGCGCCGTCGCGCTCGACCAGCGGGGTCACGGCCAGAGCGACAAGCCGCCCGAGGCCTCCTACACCCGCGGTGCGTACGTCGAGGACGCCGAGGCCGCCCTCGAACAGCTGGACCTCGGCCCGGCCGTCCTCATCGGGCACGCCATGGGCGCCCTGACCGCCTGGCAGCTCGCCGCCAAGCGCCCCGATCTCGTGCGCGGCCTGGTCATCTGCGACATGCGGGCCTCGGCTCTGGGAGCCGCCTCGCAGCGCGAGTGGGAGGACTGGTTCAAGGCCTGGCCGGTCCCGTTCGCCACACTCGCCGATGTACGGAAGTGGTTCGGCGAGGACGACCCCTGGGTGGAGCGCCCGAACCCCTCGCGCGGTGAGTTCTACGCCGAGGTGATGGCCGAGTCGCCGGACGGCTGGCGGCCCGTCTTCGAGCCCGAGCAGATGCTCAAGTCCCGCGAAACCTGGGTGTACGACGCGCACTGGGAGGAGCTGACGCAGGTCCAGTGCCCCGCCCTCGTCGTCCGTGGCCTCGACGGTGAGCTGGGCCGGGCCGAGTCCCAGGAGATGGTCCGTGTCCTGCCGAACGGGCAGTACGCGGAGGTGGCCGATGCGGGGCATCTTGTCCACTATGACCAGCCGGAGGCTTGGCGGGCGGCCGTCGAGCCCTTCCTGGACGAGGCGCTTCGTTAGGCGCCTCGACAGAATGGCGCCGTTGCATCGCGGGTTGTCCTTCGCCTGCGGCCCGGTGGGGGCTGGTCGCGCAGTTCCCCGCGCCCCTAAAAGACTGCGCAGTTCCCCGCGCCCCTAAAAACGGGGCGCGGGCCCACGTCGGTCTGTCAGCCCTTGCTCACCGCCGCCAGGATCTCCGGCAGTTGCCGTGCCGTTCGTGGGGCGGAGAGGTGGAGGCCCACCAGGGCGATCGCCGCTCCGTAGGCCGTTCCGATCGGGAGGAGCAGCCACGTCCAGCTGTCGCCGTCCGACGAGACGTTCAGCCAGATGGTGAGGGTGATGACGGGGGCGCAGAGCAGGGCGGCCGCGATCATGCCGCCGAAGATCGAGAATCCGGCGAGGCTCGCCTGGCCGGGAGCGACGCTCTTGTAGCTCTCCTGCGGGATCGAGTACGGGAAGCGGGCGGAGGACCAGGCCCCGGTCGCCAGCATCGCGCCGAGCAGCGCGAAGGACAGGCCGAACACCTCGGGCAGCGAGCGCCAGTCGCCTAGCAGCGCCGTCG
Organism: Streptomyces sp. NPDC050988; assembly: GCF_044456225.1. Taxonomy (NCBI): domain Bacteria; kingdom Bacillati; phylum Actinomycetota; class Actinomycetes; order Kitasatosporales; family Streptomycetaceae; genus Streptomyces; species Streptomyces sp. NPDC050988. Next base: position 68,506 of record NZ_JBITFQ010000013.1, read on the forward strand.
TCAGGACGCACACGAGGGCCGCGTACGGAAGGGTGATCACCAGGAGCGCCAACGCCCGTGCCCGCAGCTCGACATACGCGTCCCGGGTCGACGAGATCGTCATCGCGACCGTCCAGAACGCGGACGTGTCCTGCCCGAACTGGTTGTACATCTGGATGCCGAGCATGCCCGCCGCGAAGCACGCGAAGTAGATCGAGCCGGTGCCCTGCAGCGCGTTGAACACCGGCACGATCAGGCCGATGGCGAGCGAGGTCACCCACGCGGCCTTGGTCTTCGGATCCCGCCACACGTACCGCAGGCTGCGCTCCATGACCGTGCCCGTGCGTCCCGCGGGCAGCAGCCGGCCGAGCCCGGAGGAGCGGCCCGCCTTGTCCCGGGAGGGCTCGGCGGCCTGCAGCGTCGAGCCGTCCGGCGAGGTCATCAGCCGGGTCAGACTCCGCTGCCAGAGGGCCAGCAGCACCGCCAGCGCCACCCCGCTCAGAGCGAGCTGGGCGAGACCGACGGCGTACGAGCCCTCGCTGACGGAGTCCACCGCGCCGAGCGCCGACGCGGGCGGCACCCAGCGGATCACGTCTGCCGCCGGGTCCAGCGTGGACATGCCCGACGAATTGAGCTTCTGCGCCCCGAAGTTGACGACCTGCGCGCCGACCGCGATCACCAGACCGCTCAGCACGGCCAGGTCGCGGCCCTTGCGGCTGGTCAGCAGCCGGGTGTTGGCGGTCGCGACGGTCCGCGCGAGGGCCACGCACACCAGGAGCGCGAGGACGACCGCGACGACCCCGGTGACGTACGCCGCCGCCCCGTGCGCCATCGCGATCACCGAACCGACGAGCAGGCACAGCGTGAACAGCGGGCCTATGCCGACCAGCGAGGCCACCAGCAACGCGCGTACGAGCGGCTGCGGGCGCAGCGGCAGCATCACCAGGCGGGTCGGATCGAGGGTCTCGTCGCCGCCGGAGAAGAAGAGCGGCATCACGGCCCAGCCGAGCGCCAGCACGGCGGTGAGCAGCACCGTCACGGTCATCGCGTAGGTGTTGCCGCGCAGCGCGATCAGCCCGATGAGCTGGAGCGCGGCGAACAGCAGCACGATGACGAGCGACGCCACGTACACGGCCCGCCGTCCCGCCGACTGCCGCAGCCCGTTGCGCAGCAGCGACAGCTTGAGGCGTACGACGACGGGGGTGACGGAGGCGGTCGAGGTGGTGGAGGCCTTCGTGGCGGTCGCGGCGGTCATCGGGCGCCGCCGCCCAGCCAGTCGAGGTCGGAACCGGTGTCGCGGGCGTTCGCCCCGACGAGTTCGAGGAAGGCATGCTGGAGGGAGGGCGCCTCGCCGCGCACCTCGGTGAGGGGGCCGTGGGCGCGGATGCGGCCGGCGGCCATCACGGCGACCCAGTCGCACAGCGACTCGACGAGCTCCATCACATGGGAGGAGAAGACGACGGTCGCGCCGGAGGCGGTGTAGCGCTCCAGGACCCTGCGGATCGTCTGCGCGGAGACCGGGTCGACGCCCTCGAACGGCTCATCCAGGAACAGCACTTCCGGGTTGTGCAGCAGCGCGGCCGCGAGCCCGATCTTCTTGCGCATGCCGGTCGAGTAGTCGACGACGAGTTTGTGCTGGGCGCCGGCGAGGTCGAGCACGTCGAGCAGCTGGGTGGCCCGCTTGTCGACCTCGGCACCGGGCAGTCCGCGCAGCCGCCCCGTGTACGCGAGGAGTTCCCGCCCGGAGAGCCGCTCGAAGAGCCGCAAACCCTCGGGCAGGACCCCGATCCGGGCCTTGACCTCCACGGGGTCGCGCCACACGTCGTGTCCGACGACCTCCACGGAGCCCTGATCGGGCCGCAGCAGCCCGGTCACCATCGACAGAGTCGTGGTCTTCCCCGCCCCGTTGGGCCCGACCAGCCCGATGAACTGCCCCGCGGGCAACTCCAGATCGATCCCCGCGACGGCAACCTGCTCCCCGAACCGCTTCCACAGCCCCCGCACCCGCACGGCCACCGCGTCATCCACCCGCACTCCGTCCGTCATGCAGGGCACGATACGGGTCGGGTCCGACATGGGGCGCCCCTTCAGGGGCGCGGGGAACTGCGCGACCAGCCCCACCGGACCCGCAGACCCCCACCAGCCGTGCGCAGCACTACCGCCGGGCGTCCCGCCCACAGGCGTAAGCCAAGGGCGAGATCAACTCCTCCGCATCCGGCAGCCACCGATTCGCCGGAGTCGGCCGACAGGCCCACTGCACAGCCCCCCGCGCCCCGAACCGCGTAGGCGGCGCAGCCACATACGTACCTTCGCCCAGCACATTCAGATCAAGAGAAGCAAGCGGCCACCCGAGCTTCCGCACAAGATCGGGCACCTTCACAGCGGCACCCGGCAACACGAAGAACTGCATCCGCCGGTCCGGCGTACACGTCACAGGACCGAGCGTCAGCTCCATCCGCCGCATCCGGGCGAGCGCGAGAAACCCCGAGGTCTCGGGGACGTCGATCGCGTCGAACGTCCGCCCCGTGGGGAGCAGGATCGACGCCGACGGCTGCTTCGCCCAGAGCCGACGCGCGACGGTCGCACTGCCCGTGGCCTGCGTCGCCCAGTCCTCACGCGCCGGATGCGCGCCGGGCACGGCGCACGAGGGCTCGCCGCACGAGCAGCGCTGTACCCCGTCGGCGGCTTCCAGCCAAGTGCCTGGGAACACGTCCCAATGGCGCTCCTCGGCATAGCGCACGGCGATGTCCTGCAGCGACTCGCCTCGCTGCTTCGGGATCTGGGCGGTCTCGGTGCCTGCGATCGTCTCTTCCACGCTGAACTCAACTCCCGCACCCACCAGGGGTTACGCCCACCCGTCTCCCACCACCGCCCTTCTTGGGAAAGCCCTTCGGGCTCGCACCTCTTTTTCCTGCGCGCGCGGGGGAGGAGCACCGATTCCACACGTGGGGCGCATGGATGCATCTGTGGGGGCGCGCATGGGAGGCGGCAGCGGGGGGTGGGTAGCCACCGGAGGGGCGGGCAGCAGCCTTTACCCCGGCAATCCTCACATGTCTCGCATCTTCGGTATGTCCGCGGGGCATTGATCTTCGAGGCCGGATCTTTTCGCTCCCCGGCAGGGGTGCGGGAGGTCCCGGTCACTGAGGACTCGTCAACTCGGTGCGTGGGCAGGCACCGCAGCCACAGGGGGTACGCCAATGGCCGCAAGGCCTCTCGTCGCGCGGCAGCCGAACGAACGACTGCAGGCGCTCATCCAGGAAGCGGGCTGTTCCAACGCCGGGCTGGCCCGCCGGGTCAACATGTGCGGCGCGGAGCACGGTCTCGATCTGCGCTACGACAAGACGTCCGTGGCGCGCTGGCTGCGGGGACAGCAGCCGCGCGGGCGGGCGCCCGCGATCATCGCCGAGGCGCTCGGCCGCAAGCTGGGCCGGACCGTCACGATCGACGAGATCGGCATGGCGAACGGCAAGAACCTCGCCTCCGGCGTGGGGCTGCAGTTCTCGCCGACCGTCCTCGGGGCGATCGAGCAGGTCTGCGAGCTGTGGCGCAGCGACGTGGGGCGGCGGGACTTCCTGTCCGGCTCGTCCGTCGCGGCCTCCGCGCTCGTCGAGCCGAGCCGGGACTGGCTGATCTCCTCGCCGGACGCGCAGGTGTCGCGTGCGGCCGGGCCACGGGTCGGGCAGTCCGACGTGGCGGCGGTGAGCGCGATGACCCAGGCGCTGGTCGACCTGGACCACCAGTACGGCAGCGGGCACGTACGCCCGGTCGTCGTGCACTACCTGAACAGTGTCGTCTCCGGGCTGCTCGCGGGCTCGTACCGGGAAGCGGTCGGGCGTGAACTCTTCGCGGCGGTCGCGCGGTTGACGGAGCTGGCCGGCTACATGGCGGTCGACACCGGACAGCCGGGGCTCGCCCAGCGTTACTACATCCAGGCGCTGCGGCTCGCGCAGGCGGCGGGCGACCGCGGGTACGGCGGGTACGTGCTCGCCGCGTCCATGAGCCACCTGGCGGCGCAGCTCGGCAATCCGCGGGAGATCGCGCAGTTGGCGCGGGCGGCGCAGGAGGGGGCGCGCGGGCGGGTCACACCGCGCGCGGAGTCGATGTTCCACGCCGCGGAGGCGCGGGGGCACGCGTTGATGGGTGACGCGCGCTCGGCACAGGCGGCGTCCGGGCGGGCCGTGGCCGCGCTGGAGCAGGCCGATCCGGATTCCGGCGACGACCCGCGGTGGATCGCGCACTTCGACGAGGCGTATCTGGCCGACGAGTTGGCGCATTGTCACCGGGACCTCGGGCAGTCGGAGGCGGCCGCGCGGTGCGCTCAGGAGTCCCTCGCCGGGCACCCCGAGACGCGCGCGAGGCGCCGCGCCATCGGGTACGTACTGCTGGCCACCGCACAGGTCCAGCAGCGCGAGGTCGAGCAGGCCTGCCACACGGGCCTGCGCGCGGTCGAACTGCTCGGCACGCTGCGCTCCAACCGCGGGGCGGAGTACCTGGACGACTTCCAACAGCGCCTGGAGCCCTACCGGGACGAGCCGGTGGTCCGGGAGTTCGGGGCGCGCATGGATCTGCAGGCGGCGGCCTGATCCGCCGGGCGGGCCCGGGGTCTACGCGGGAGTGAACGCGGGGTGAACGGAGGGCTGTGAGGCGAAAGGAGGCATAAACAGCGTCTTGGGGGGCGGATTCGTTACTGCCGCCCCCGGAGACAGCCGTCACGACCTGTGCTGCGTGGCACCGGGTTGTGGGGACCCGGTAGCGTGAACCGACGATTCCGAAGGTCCCCCATTCGTAGGAGTCCCGGTGACGCACAACGGACAGGGCGACGAGCCCTCGGCGCGGCCCGCGCACGAAGGCATCGTGCTGCCGTCCGACGGCGGCGAACCCCTCCTGCCGGGCCAGACGGGCGATCGCGCCGTTCCGGCGGGCGGTCAGGCCTGGGACCAGCCGTGGGGTCCGGGACCCGCCCCGGGGGCCTCTCCGGAGGCCGGGCAGGGTTGGACGCCGACCAGTGAATGGGGTAATGCGGGCCAGGACCAGGGTGCGGGTGCGCAGGCGCCCGGCTGGGGCACGCAGCACGCGGGTCAGGGCGGGGACGCTCCGGCCTCGGGCGCTCCGGCCCAGGACGCGCCCCCGCAGATCTCGAGCTGGACCGCCGCCCAGGCGCCGGACGCGGGCGCCCAGCCGCCGGGTTGGGGCACGACCCCTTCGGGACAAGAAGGCCAGGGAGGCCCGGGAGCCCCGACTCCGGGCTGGGACGGGTCGGCCCCGGGCGCCGGTGCCGGTGCCGGTGCCGGTGCCGGTGCGCAGGGCGGATACGCCGGGCAGCCGTCGCAGTACGCCGACCCGACGGCCCAGTACGGGGCCCAGGGCACGGCGGGTGGCCCCTGGGGCGGCCCGCAGGCGCCGAACGGCGGAGGCCAGCTTCCGCCGCAGAACGCCGGAGCGGGTTCCACGCCCCAGCAGGGGTCGGGCGCCGGGACACCCCTCCCGCACGAGGGCGCGCCGACGAACGGGTACGGCGCCCCGCAGACTGCGGGTGCGTACGCGCCCGAGAACGCGCGATCACACGCACAAGGACCCGCCGGGGCGCAGGCTCCGGGCGGTTACGGCTATCCGCAGGCTCACGGCGGCCAGGCGGCGCCCCAGGCTCCTGCGGGTGCGGGTGCGGGTGCGGGTGCGGGTGCGGGTGCGGGTGCGGGCCACGCGGCACCGCAGCAGCCGCAGCCCCAGCCGCACGGTGGCTCCGCCGGGGGGCAGGCTCCGGGTGGTTACGGCTATCCGCAGGCTCACGGCGGCCAGACTGCCGCGCCGCTGCCGCCCGTTGGCGCGGGCGCCGGTGCGCTGCCGCCCGTCGCCGCCATGGACGAGGGTGCGACCCAGTTCCTGCCGCCCGTTCCCGCCGCGCCGTCCGTCGACGAGGGCGCCACACAGCTCCTTCCCCCGGTGGGCCCCGGTGCGCTGCCGCCCGAGATGCCCCCCGCGGGGGCGGCCCCCACGGCGATGTCCTCCGAGTCCACGCGGTACCTCGGCCGGGTCCGGCCCGACGGGGCGGACCCGACGTCCGGAGGCAATGGCGCCGGACCCCTGCCTCCCGCCGTCGACCCCGACGCCCAGCCCACGCAGTTCATCGCGCCCGTACCGGCCCAGCCCGGCGCGGAGCAGTACGGGGTGCGCCCGGGCGTACCCGAGGACCGGCAGCAGCCGCCGGCCGAGTTCGACAACCTCTTCCGGGCCGACGCCGGAGGCTCCACGCAGCAGTTGCCCCGAGTCGGCCGGCCGCGCGGGAGACAGGGCGCCGCGGCCGGCTTCGGTACCCCGAACCGTCCCGGTGCGCCCGGCGGCCCGGGCGCACCCGGACCCGGGGGTCCCGCAGGTCGCGGCGCACGCCGAGGCGTGGCGGACGGTGACAACGGCCGCGGCGGCCGCACCCGTTCCCGCGTGCCCGTGATCGCCGCGGTCGGGGTGGGCATCGCCGTACTCGGCATCGGCGCGGGCGCCCTCCTCAGCGGTGGCGGGGGCGACGACGGCGACGAAAACAAGCCGGTGGCGGCGACCGCGCCCGCCACGGACGACTCGGCCTCCGCGTCCGCCGACCCGGCCAAGGAGCAGGCCGTGGCCCTGGACAAGCTCCTGGCGGACAGCGGCGACAGTCGCGACTCGGTGGTCAAGGCCGTCGGCAACGTACGCAAGTGCGCCGACCTCGGCCAGGCGGCCACCGATCTGCGCAACGCGGCCAAGCAGCGCGACGGCCTGGTCACCAGCCTCGCGGACCTCTCGGTCGACAAGCTGCCGAACCACGCGCAGCTCACCGCCGCGCTCAACAGCGCCTGGAAGGCCTCCTCCGCGGCGGACACCCACTACGCGGCCTGGGCCGACCAGACGGCGGGCAAGAAGGGCTGCCGCAAGGGCCAGGCCCGCAACACGGGCCAGACCGCGGCCGGCAACCGGGAGAGCGGCACAGCGACCACGCAGAAGGCCAAGGCCGCGAAGCTGTGGAACTCCATCGCCCAGACCTATGGACTGACGGAGCGCCAGCCCGGTCAGCTGTGACCGGCGACCGGCTCGGCTGACTCCGGCGTTGACGACCGGCTGGGCTGACTGCGGCGTTGGCGGGGGCCGGTGCCCGGTGGGTTCCGGCCGGTTTCAGGACGCTTCCGTGTTCTCCAGCACCTTCGACACGTTCACGAACCCCTTGCGGGCCGAGACCAGTTGGCCCTTGCGCACCACCTGGAACGAGACGTCCGAGTTGACCAGCCGGGGGAAGCCGCTCGCCGCGATCAGATCGTCGAAGCTCCAGCTGAGCGTCGGCGTCAGCCCGCCCGTGTTGATCTTCAGTCCGTCGTCGAGCGTCCGCCGGAGCGTCCGCGAGGACACCTCGCCGTCGCCCAGCGACTCGACGGCCTTCTTCAGCACCGTGTAGGCGACCCAGGTCGTCTGCGCCCCGGGGTCGGACTCGTCGATCCGGTTGTCGCCGAAGGCCTCCTCGCGGATGACCTCGCGCATCGGCTTCCACCGCTTGTCGCGCGACGCGGGGTACCAGCCGGTGACGTACGAGCCCTCGTACGCGCTGCCCGTCGCGTCGATCACCGACTGGTCGACGCTGCCCAGCACGGAGGCCGTCCGCACCGTCGGGTACGCCTCGCGGGCACGCCGGAACGAGTCCATGAAGGTGTCCGTGCGGTCCCCGAGCGCGGGCACCACACATCCCTCCTCCGTCGGATCCGCCGTGACCCGCCGCAGCGCCTGGTCGGCGTGGTTCGAGTACTCCGTGGCGTCCTCGGCGGCCCGCTGGTCGACGGCGGCCGAATGCCCCTCGGCGGTCAGACCGGAGTCGAGCAGGACGGGCAGCTCGTCACCGGCGATCGTGTCGGGGCGTACGAGGGTGATGGGACCGCAGTTCCTGGCGAGCTGCTGGCCGAGGCCGGCCAGGAGGGCGGGCTGGCCGCCGTTGACCGGGTAGGAGAGCGGGCTGGTGAACTCGTCGTCCGTGACGCCGTACCCGCCGAGATACGGGATGCCGGCCGTCTCCAGCGGGGAGAAGAAGGAGCGGGCGTGCTGGCTGTACGAGCCGACGACGGCGATGACGTTCTCGTCGACCGCGCGGCGGGCGCAGTTGGCCGCGGCCACCGTGTCGTTGTGGTCGTTGCAGGTGAGGACCTTGAGCTTGCGGCCGTTGATGCCGCCCTTGGAGTTGATCCAGCGCGCGTACGCCAGCGCCATGGCGGGCATGCCGGGCTTGTTGGTCGCCTTGGTCTTCTCGGGCGCCCACGTCATGACCGTTATGGTGTCGTCCCCGGAACCCCCCGTGGTACCGGGGACGACACCGCATCCGACGGCCAGGGACGCACACGCCGCCAACGCGCCCGCGGACAGCACTCTGGCCTTGGCGGGACGGTGGTGGGCGGGGAGGAAGGTGCGGGTGCGTCGCCTGCCGGTCATGGACACGCACGATTCCGCCACATCGCTACGGGCGGTGTGACCCATGGTCAACGCTTGGTGACCAGAAGGTGAACTCCGGGGTGCGGGGCGGGACGAATCGGCGAGAACGTACGATCGGTGACCGTGCAAGGTTCGGAGAACTCTTCCCGTCGCGGGCGTCGCTCATCCACCATGGGCGGCATGCCACTGAACGACATGCCGTGGTGGCGCTGGCGCAGCAATGTGCGCTCCGCGCTGCACATGCTTTCCGACACCGAGTTCCAGCGAGGGGTCTGGCTCGCGGGGGTCGACGGGTACGGGGATGTGACCGACGCCGTCTATCGCCTCGTCGAGGACACCTGGCTGGACAACTGGTCCGCCGAGAAATACGTGGGGACGATCTTCCGGGACTCCCAGGAGGCGGCGCTCGTCGACAGCGCCGTGCTTCGGGTGCTGCGGATCATGCATCAGGTGGGGCCTGATGCCGCCGTCTCCGTCTATCTCGAGCATCAGGGGTGGCCCGAGGCTGTGCGGGCTGCTCGGGATGCGCACGTTCGGATGGCGGTGAGCGATGGGGAGGATCCCGATGTGCCGCCTCGGACTCTTGAGGTTCTGCGGATCATGACTCGGTCGGCTTGAGGTCTGGCCTGGCTGGGGTCTGGTCTGCCTGGGGTCTGGCCTGGCTGGGGTCTGGCCTGGCTGAGGTCTGGTTGTGCGTGCGGCACCGTGGGGGTTGGCCGCGCAGTTCCCCGCGCCCCTAAGGGCTCGTGTTCGGTGCTGCCTGGATATATGGGACCCTGGCGGGCATGAACGAGCAGTCCGTGACCGAGCAGTACGTCCTTACGCTTTCCTGTCCTGACAAGCAGGGCATCGTGCACGCCGTGTCGAGTTATCTCTTCATGACCGGGTGCAACATCGAGGACAGTCAGCAGTTCGGTGACCATGACACGGGGCTGTTCTTCATGCGGGTCCACTTCTCGGCGGAGTCGCCGGTGACGGTGGAGAAGCTGCGGGCCAGCTTCGCGGCGATCGGTGACTCGTTCCAGATGGAGTGGCAGATCCATCGGGCCGAGGACCGGATGCGGGTCGTGCTGATGGTCAGCAAGTTCGGGCACTGTCTGAATGATTTGTTGTTCCGGGCTCGGATCGGGGCGCTGCCCGTTGAGATCGCGGCTGTGGTTTCCAATCACACGGATTTCGCTGAGCTTGTGGCTTCGTATGATGTGCCTTTTCATCATATTCCGGTCACCAAGGACAATAAGGCTCAGGCCGAGGCGCAGTTGCTGGAGTTGGTGCGGGAGCAGGGTGTCGAGCTGGTTGTGCTTGCTCGGTACATGCAGGTGCTCTCCGATGATCTGTGCAAGCAGTTGAGTGGGCGGATTATCAATATCCATCACTCGTTCCTGCCTAGCTTCAAGGGCGCCAAGCCGTATCACCAGGCGCACGTTCGTGGTGTGAAGCTGATCGGTGCCACCGCGCACTATGTGACGGCCGACCTCGACGAGGGGCCGATCATCGAGCAGGAGGTCGAGCGGGTGGGGCATCAGGTCACGCCGGAGCAGCTTGTCGCTGTGGGGCGTGACGTGGAGTGCCAGGCGCTTGCCCGGGCCGTCAAGTGGCATGCGGAGCGGCGGATTCTGTTGAACGGGCGGCGGACCGTCGTTTTTGACTGAGGTGCGTGCGTCGCGTCTCGCGTTGTTGTGGGGGCGCGGGCCGTGCCGGTACGTCGAGTCCGCCGCGGCGGGGTGTACGGCCGTTTGCTTTCCAGGAAGACCCTTCCTGGAGGAGCCGTATGCGGCGGACTTTCGACGTACCGGCACGGCCCGCTCCCGTGCGTGGGGCGGGTGCGGGCCGGGGGGGTGCGCGGGCCCGGTGGTGCGGGCCGGGGGCCTGGTGGTGCGGCCCGGGGGTGCGGGCTGGGGTGCGCGCTACATGCGGCTCAGGGACGCTGCTGCGAAGAGGACGTCTCTGATTGCCTCTCGGTCTCCCAGTTGGCCCGCTGCTGCTTCGTCCGGGGAGACGTGGCCTGCTGCCAGTTGGCAGAACTCGACGCCGTCCAGGGCTATGTGGGCTACCTCGTGGTCGGGGGAGGGCAGGGCGCCGGGGGAGTCCAGGGGGATGAGCCATTCGCCGCCGCCCAGGCCCTCGATCTCCAGGCGGAGGCTGCGGCCGGGGGTGCCGGCCGGGACCAGGTGGCGGGTCTGGCCGGGGGTGGCGAGGCCTGCCTGGCGGCGGGCGGCCAGGGCTGTGGGGAGCATGCGGGCGCCCAGGTCGATCATGGCGTGCAGGTGGCGGGGCGACGGCGGTTCGTAGGGGTAGTCGACCGCCTCGGCGATGTCTCCCGCGTGGACCCAGGTCTCGAAGGCGCGGTCCAGCATCGAGTCCCGCAGGGGGAGTTCGAAGGCGCCGTACGAGACCGGGAGGCGGCCGGAGCCTCCGCCCGCGAAGGCGACCGTGCGGACCAGGTTGTGGGCCTGCTCGCGCCAGGGGGCTCGTACGGAACGGGTGGGCGGGAAGTGTGAGGCGGTCCAGAAGGCCTCTGTGCGGGAGGAGGGGGTGGGGGCGGACGGTGTTGTTTCCAGGGGGTCGTCCAGGCCTAGGGTGACGGCCACCAGGCCGTCGACCGTCAGGAGATGGGCGATCACGCCCGCGACGGTGGTGCGGCGGCTGGTCTGTTCGTCGCCCTCGAACCAGCGCAGGCGTACGGGAGCGTGCCACTCCGCGTCGCCGATGTCCTGGAGGAGGGCGTCCAGGCGGGCCGTCTCCGCGTCGTACGGTGTTGCCCATTCGGGGACCGGGATGCGGGGCGGGCGGCGGTCCAGGCAGCTCTCCAGGACGCGGGTGCGGAGCGTGGGGTCCAGGTCGAGGCTCTCCGGCGGGTGCAGGAGGCCCACCGCGTCGCGCAGGCGCAGGGCCTCGTCCGCGCACGCGCCGCAGGTGCCCAGGTGGTCCTCGACCGCTGTCGTCTCCTCGGGGGAGCAGGCCGCCAGGGCCCAGGCGCCGAGCAGGGACTTGAGGACCCGGTGTTCGAGGAAGAGGGGAGCGGGGGCTGGTTCGGGGAGGGGCAGGCCGGTGTCCTCGACCGAGGTGCGCGGCATGGGTATGCGCGGGGGTTCGTCGGGCGTGCGGGGTGCGTTGGGGTGAGGGGGTTCTGGGCCTGATGGGCCGCCAGGACCGTTCTCCGGGGGCGGGGTGTCCCTCTGGGGGCCCACTCGGTCGTTGTGGTCCTCCGGGTCCGGCTTCTCCCCGTAGTTGTCGTGTGCCTCGGTGCCCGTCATTCGGCACCCCCGGAGCGGCCCGTGTCGTGGGCCGTGGACAGGAGCTGGAGGCCCAGGCGCAGGCGGCGGCGGGCCTCGTCCTCGGTGACGCCGAGGTCGACGGCGGTCTGGCGGTAGTCGCGGCGCTGGAAGTAGGCGAGCTCCAGGGCCGCGCGCAGCGGGGCGGGCATGGACTGGACGATGTAGTCGGCGCGGGCTGCCACCGAGGCGCGGATGACCTTGCGCTCCAGCTCCTCGGTGCTGCCCGGGCCGTCGTGGGCGAGCGCGGCCGTCTCCGTCGCGCGCAGGCGCTGCACGGCGAGGCGGTGGGTCAGCGTGGCGACCCAGGAGCGCAGGGGGCCCTGCTTGGGGTCGTACGCATCGGGGTTCTCCCAGACATGGGCGAAGACCTCGCGGGTGACGCCGTCGGCGGCCCGGTCGTCTCCGAGCACGCGATGGGCGAGGCCGTGCACGAGCGAAGAGAATCGGTCGTAGAGCTCACCGAGCGCGGCCGCCTCCCCGCGTGCGAGCCGCTGTTGCATCTTGCGGTCCCAGCGGGGCGGCGTGTCCTGATTGGTCATGCGGCCCCTCACCCCCGGTCGTGCGGTGCGCCTGTCCCTGTGTCCACCGGATTCTCCTCTCCGGCTTCCTCCCGAATGTAGTCGGCACCCCTGACAACGCACGCCCCTTTGTGGCAATGCGCGCCCCTCGCGGAGCTGCGGATGGTAGTGCCCCGATCACGCTGTGCGTGTGGCTCCTCACGGTGTGCGTGTGTCTGCCGTGGCTCGGCCCGACCAGGATCGACCGTACTAGACCGTTCTCGACCGAAACAGCCCAACTGGGGCACGCTTCGATTTCGCATCCGGTGTTTCATGGAGTGAGGGTGGGGCAGCCGCGCACCAGGGAAGTGGCATGCCTACTTCCGGTTCCGTTTCCGGGTCCGACGTCGTCGGGCCGTCAGGGTCCGCAACGTCGAGCGAGGGGCAGGCGCGTGACGCTCAGGGTGACCGACGGCGAGCAGCGCGGCTGGGCCGTGCTCCGGGTGTCGGGCGAGATGGATCTGGTGACGTCACCGGTGCTGAGGCAGCGCGTGCACGACGCCGTGGCCGACGGGCGGCACAGTGTCGTCCTCGATCTCTCCGGAGTTCTTTTCTGCGACTCCAGTGGTGTGGGGGTGCTGATAGCGAGCCGACGGCTGCTCCGCTCCTGTCAGGGACGCCTCCGCTTGATCCTTCCCGCGCAGGGCGCTGTGGACGGTTCCCACGTCAACCGGGTGCTGGGCGCCCTCGGTGTGCGTCGGCTCTTCGACGTGTATCCCGATGTCGGCGCGGCGATCGACGACGAGCCGGATTCCCTTTCGGCGTGATTCGCGTCACGTGCCGGTCGCGGGGAGGGGAAGATCGTCCCGTGACTGCGCGACACGGTTGTCGCGGAATTTCCCCGGTCTTGGCACAAGCGTCGTTTTCCCGCTCCCCGAGGGCCCCGGTCGTCGTACGCTCCCTGCCAGACGTACCCACGTGATGTAAGGCGGCCCGAAAAGACATGGTCAGCACCGAGTACGAGCGAAAGATCGCCGCCCGGTTCGCCACCTTCGATCAGGACGGCAACGGCTATATCGACCGCGAGGACTTCAACGCGGCGACGAAGGCACTGCTCGCCGAGTTCGGCACGACGGCCCGGTCCGACAAGGGCCAGGCCCTCTACATCGGCGCGGAGGCCTTCTGGCAGGGCATGGCCGGAATAGCGGACCGGGACGGCGATCAGCGGATCACCCGCGAGGAGTTCGTCGGCGGTGCAGTGAAGCGGCTGCGGGACAACCCCGACCGGTTCGCCGAGATCGCCCGCCCCTTCCTGGACGCGGCGCTCGCCATCGCCGACGGCGACGGGGACGCGGCGGCGACCGTCGACGAGATCGCGCGCGCCCTCAAGGCCCTCGGCGCGCCTGAGACCGTCGCCACCGCCGCGGCCGGCGCGCTCGACACGGACGCCGACGGCCGGGTCACCGAGCCGGAGATCGTGAGCGCCTTCGCCCGCTACTTCACGGTGCCCGAATAGCGTTCCCTGAGCTTGTACTTGAGCACCTTCCGCAGAGTGTCGTTGCGCGGAAGGGCGTCCACCAGCTCCAGTTGCTCCGGCAGCTTGTGCACGGACAGTCCTTCCGCGCGTAGATAGGCCGTCACGGCTGAGAGCGTCAACTGCGGGGTCGCGTCTGGTGGTTGTTCGATTACCGCGCATACGCGCTCGCCTCGTTCCGCGTCCGGCAGGCCTATCACCGCCACGTCTCCTACCGCCGGGTGGCGGTGCAGCAGGTCCTCTATCTCCTTCGCCGAGATGTTCTCTCCCTTGCGGATGATGACGTCCTTCAAACGGCCCGTGAGGACGAGATGGCCGGTGGGTGTGAGGTGCCCTAGGTCGCCCGTGATCAGGAAGCCGTCCTTGTCGAAGGCCTCCGTGGTCTGCTCGGGGTTCAGATAGCCCGTGCAGACTGCCTCTCCGCGCAGGCGCACCTCTCCGTCCACGATCCGGATCTCCATGCCCTCCGGGGGACGTCCCTCGGTCGTCGCGAGGTTCTCCTCCGAGTCGTCGGGTGAGCCCATGGTGATCATCGGGACCTCGGTCATGCCGTATCCGTGGGTCAGTCGGACGCCCATCTCCCGTACGACGGCGTGGTGCACCTCGGGCGGCTTCGGGGCGCCGCCGCCCGCGAGGAGGCGGAGGGTGGGGATGAGTTTGGTGTCCGGGCTCTTGCGCTGTTCGGTCAGGAACATCGAGTAGAACGCCGTCGAGCCGCCCGCCACCGTCACGCCGTGCTTGCGGTAGCCCTCCAGGGCGTCCGGCAGCGCGAACTTCTCGAAGAGGACCGCCGGGAAGCCGTACAGCAGCAGCATGACCAGGTAGTCGGGGCCGCCTATGTGCGCGAAGGGGAACGCGATCGAGCCGATGTCGTCGGCCGACAGGTGCAGCGCGTGGGCGAGGCAGGAACCGCCCGCGATCAGCGAACGGTCCGTGTGCAGTACGCCCTTGGGGTCGGACGTGGTTCCCGAGGTCCAGTAGATCCAGCGCACGTCCGTGCCCGTGGTGGGGGGCGGGGGCAGGACGGAAGGGTTCCCCTCGGGCAGGGAGTCGTACGCCTCGAAGATGCCCCGTGCGCCGATGCGTTCCGCCATCGCCGTGTGGTCGAAGCCGCGCCACTCGCCCGGTACGGCGAAATGGGCGGCCCCCGACTCCCGTACGGCGAAGGCGACTTCGCGGTCCCGGTAGAAGGGGATCACCGGGGACTGGACCGCGCCCAGCCTGGCCAGGGCCATCGCGAGCACGACCGTCTCGATACGGGTCGGCAGCTGCCAGGCGACCACCGTGCCGGGGCGTACGCCCAGGTCGTGGAGGCCGGCCGCGGTCCGCTCCGCGCCTGCGCGCAGCTCCTCGAAGGTGAGGGTGCGGTCGTCCTGGAGGAGGACGGGGCGGTCGGGGGTGAGCGCGGCGCGACGCTCGACGAGTTCCCAGAAGGTGCGGGAGGCGCCCAGTGCGTGTGCGGTGTCCGTCGTCATGGCCCGTACTCCTCACAGCTGACGGGTAGTCAGATTGGCTGGAGAGCGTAGGGCTCGGTGCCTTGTCGGTCCAGGGGTGCGGGGCTAGCCTTCTAGGGGACCTGTAGCTGACGGTCCGTCAGATACTCGCAGTTGGCCCGGCGGAGGGGACCCATGACCGAACTGCCCCGCATCATCAGCGTCGACGACCATGTGATCGAGCCCGCGCATCTCTTCGAGACCTGGCTGCCGAAGAAGTACCAGGACCGCGGCCCCAAGCCGCTGACGGCCGGGATCGGCGAACTCGCCTATGTGGCGGGCAAGTACCAGATCACGATGGACCCGGACGGGCCGCCGACCGACTGGTGGATCTACGAGGACCTGAAGTTCCCGTACAAGCGCAACATCGCAGCCGTCGGCTTCGACCGGGATGAAATGACGCTCGAAGGCATCACGCGCGCGGAGATGCGGCCGGGGTGCTGGGATCCCGTCGAGCGGCTCAAGGACATGGACGCGAACCACGTCGAGGGTTCGCTGTGCTTCCCGACCTTCCCGCGGTTCTGCGGGCAGACCTTCGCCGAGGCGCACGACAAGGAGGTCGCGCTGGCCTGCGTGCGCGCGTACAACGACTTCATGGTCGAGGAGTGGTGCGGGGGGAGTGGGGGGCGGCTGATTCCGTTGTGCATCATTCCGCTCTGGGACATCGAACTCGCCGTCGCGGAGATCCGGCGGAACGCGGCGCGCGGCGTGCGGGCCGTGACCTTCTCCGAGATCCCCACCCACTTGGGGCTGCCGTCCATCCACTCCGGCTACTGGGACCCGTTCTTCGCGGTCTGCCAGGAGACCGGCACGGTCGTCAACATGCATATCGGCAGCAGTAGTCAGATGCCCGCCGCGTCGCCGGACGCACCGCCTGCCGTTCAGGCGTCTCTGAGCTTCAACAACGCCATGGCCTCGATGATGGACTTCCTGTTCAGCGGGGTGCTCGTGAAGTTCCCGCAGCTCAAACTCGCCTACTCCGAAGGGCAGATGGGCTGGATCCCGTACGCCCTGGAGCGCGCCGACGACGTGTGGGAGGAGCACCGGGCCTGGGGCGGGGTCAGGGACCTCATCCCCGAGCCGCCCTCCACCTACTACTACCGGCAGATCTTCTGCTGCTTCTTCCGCGACAAGCACGGCGTCGCGTCGCTGGACGTGGTCGGCCGGGACAACGCGACCTTCGAGACCGACTACCCGCACGTCGACTCGACCTTCCCGCACACCAAGGAGGTCGCCCTCGACCATGTGAAGGGCCTCGACGACGAGACGATCTACAAGCTGATGCGCGGCAACGCCATCCGCATGCTGGGCCTGGACCTCGACAAGTGATGGACCTCTCCTACACGCCCGAGGAGGAGGAGTTCCGGGCGCGCCTGCGAGAGTGGCTCGCGAAGGTCCTTCCCGGGCTGCCCCCGAAACCCTCGCCCGACGACTGGCCCGGCAGGCGCGCGTACGACCTCGGCTGGCAGCGCATGCTGTACGACGCCGGGTACGCGGGGCTCCACTGGCCCGCCGACGCGGGGGGCCGCGGGGCCACGCCCACGCAGCACCTGATCTTCCTGGAGGAGACGGAGAACGCGGGCGCCCCCTACGTAGGGGCCAATTTCGTCGGGCTGCTGCACGCCGGGCCCACCATCGCGGCCGAGGGGAGCGCCGAGCAGCGGGCTCGCTGGCTGCCGCCTGTGCTGCGCGGCGAGGAGGTGTGGTGCCAGGGGTTCAGCGAGCCGGACGCCGGCTCGGACCTCGCGGCGCTGCGCACGCGCGCGTGGCGGGACGGCGACGACTACGTGGTGAGCGGCTCCAAGATCTGGACCTCCCACGCGGAAGTCGCCGACTGGTGCGAGCTGTTGGTGCGGACGGATGCGAAGGCGCCCAGGCACCGGGGGATTTCGTGGCTCGCGATGCCGATGGACGCCCCGGGGATCACGGTCCGTCCACTGCGTACGCTCGCGGGCTCGACCGAGTTCGCGGAGGTGTTCCTCGATGAGGTGCGGGTGCCCGTCGCCAACCGGGTCGGTGAGGAGAACGACGGCTGGCGCGTGACCATGGTGACGCTGTCGTTCGAGCGCGGGACGGCCTTCGTGGGCGAGGTGGTGGCCTGCCGGCGCGTCCTCGGCGAACTCGCGTGCGAGGCGCGGAAGAACGGCCGCTGGGATGACGCCTTGTTGCGTCGCCGGCTCGGTCGTCTCAATGCCGAGTTCCGTGCGCTCTGGCGGCTCACGCAGTGGAACGTCAGTGAGTCGGAGCGGTCGGGCGGAGTGCCGGGTGTTGGGGGTTCGGTTTTCAAACTGAGGTACTCGCGCGCGCGGCAGGACCTGTACGACGCGGCTGCCGATGTCCTCGGGCCCGAGGCACTCGACCTGGACAGCCGGTGGACGTTGGACCGGCTGTCGTCCCTCTCGTACACCATCGCGGCCGGTACCTCGCAGATCCAGCGGAACATCGTGGCCGAACGGATTCTGGGCCTCCCGAAGGGGCGATGACCGTATGGATTTCCAACTCACTGATGATCAACGGGCGTTGCGGGCGGGGGTGCGCGAACTGCTGGACCGGCGCTTCGGACGGGAGCGGTTGCGGGCGGCCGTGGACGCCTCGGATGCCCCGGACGCCCCGAACCTCGACCGCGCGCTCTGGAGGGAGTTGGGCGAGGCGGGCTTCTTCGCGCTGCGGCTGCCCGAGTCGGAGGGCGGGGTCGGGCTGGGACTTCCGGAGGCGGTGCTGGCCTTCGAGGAGGCCGGCCGGGCGCTGCTCACCGGACCGCTCGTGGCCACGCACCTCGCGGCCGGCGAGGTGCCCGGAGCGGCCACCGGCGAGACCGTCGTGGCGGCCGTCGACGGCACGCTCGTCGAGTGGCTGGACGCCGCCGACGTCGTACGCGGCGATGTGACGGGAGCCGTCCCGATGCGCTCGGCGGACCCGCTCACCCCGCTGCACCGGGTGCCCCGGGCCGCGCCGCCCGACCCGGTGGCCGCGCTGCTGACCGCCGCCGAGCAGTTGGGCTCCGCCTCCCGCACCTGCGAACTGGCCGTGCAACACGCCCGGACCCGTGAGCAGTTCGGGCAGCCGATCGGGGCCTTCCAGGCGGTGAAACACCTGTGCTCCGAGATGCTGGTGCGGGTGGAGGTGGCGCGTGGTGCGGTCTACGCGGCCGCCGTCACGGCCGATCCGCTCGACATCGCGACGGCCGGACTGCTGGCCGACGAGGCCGCCGGGCTCGGCGCCCGCGACTGCCTTCAGGTGCACGGCGGCATGGGATTCACATGGGAGTCCGACGTGCACCTTCACCTCAAACGTGCCTGGTTGCGGGCCCGTCGCGGGCAGAGCGCGGCCGAGGCCGAGGAAGTACTCGCGGCGGATTTGGCGGCCGCCGCGCCGGGGCCCCGGACGTGAACTGTGCACGACCATTGCCGTCGATCGTGGCATGACGGAACGGGCCTGAACGGACGGATGTCACTGAACGTGGCATACCGGAATTACCGAGCGTTGATATCGGGTTGTGTCCTATGCGTGACTCGTCACGGCCTGGAGTCGGAGCCGTGCTCCGGTACCTTGTGTGGGATGCGAGTGGTTGTGAGGCCGGGTCATCACGGTGTTGCCCCTGAGGCAACTCCGGATCCGGCGATGCGCACCGCTCGCGAGGCGGGAAGCAGGACCGTTCCTGCCTGTTCGACTCCCCGTGACGAGCGTCGCACAGTATGCCGCACGCGTACTCCTTCGCGCTGGAATATGCCCGAAGCGCTTGTTGGGGTGACTGTACGTCAACCATGCTGTCTCCTAAGGGAATCACGTTCCGTGAACCCTTTTCTGACCACGATCGTGGCCCTTGCGAGGCGCGAGGCGATGTGTCCGCCGGTTCGGATGGTGTGAGCGGTGCAGGTGCTTCAAGTGCAGCTGGAGATCCGGCCCGACCCCGCAGAGGTGGGGCGGGCCCGGAGGTGGGCCCGTTCGCGGCTCGCGGGGTCCGGGATAGAGGCCGATGAGCCGCTTGCCGAGACCCTGATCCTGCTCGTCTCCGAGCTGGTCACCAACGCGGTGGTGCACACCGGCCGTCCGGCCGTGCTGCGGCTGTCGCTGCCGAGTTCCGTGACCGGGCCCACCGCCGGGGAGCGGGCCGTGGCGGAGGCGGTGGCCACCGTCCGCCTGGAGGTGCTCGACGCCAGCGCCCGCCCGCCCCGCCCCCGATGCGCGGACGGCGACGAGACCAACGGCCGCGGCCTGGCCCTCGTCGACGGCCTCGCCGACCGCTGGGGCTGGAGCAGCGAGGGCGCCGGCAAGCGCATCTGGTGTGAGGTGGACCGCTGTTCGGCGGCCGCGGCGTCCACGGTGACGTGCGACTCGGCTCCGGCCGCGTACGGGGACCTGGCGTTCGAGGTGGTCTGAGCGGGCCGCTGTCCCTTCGGGGGTGAGTGCGGGTCGTGCTTCTTTCGCGGTCGAGCGGCCGTGCCCCTTCAGGGGCGCGGGGAACTGCGCGACCGGCCCCCAGTGACCCGGCACATGGCATCCGGACCTCCCGGCGGAGCACGGAAGCACGGGGCCCGAGCCCCAATCGTCCCGTGCTGCCCGATGCGCCGTACCGTGCTTCCGCCCGTGGCGGCACAAAGAGGGGCGTAAGCCGTGAATCCCCGAACAGGTGTTGACGAGCCGTGTCCGTTTGATCACGCTTGTGGTCAGCGATTCGCCGTGAGGGGACGGCGAGGGTTCCGGTGACGGGGGCCCTTGGCGAGCGTGGGTCGCTTTCGGCGTCGGCTCCTCCAGGGTCGGGAGCGGGGCGGGTACGCCGGAGCCGGATGGCGGCGCGCGGTGTCGTGCTCGGGGTGAGGTTGGGTCCCTCTCGCCCGGGCGTGGCCGAGTGTGGGGGAGGCGCGCCGCCAGCCGACCCTCTGCCGGCAGGGACGACAGGGCCGACGGGGTAGGCAGAGGCCGCAGGGTGTTTCAGAGGATCGCGACGGGGGCCACGGGGGTTCCGGTGGCGCCGACGAACGGTTCGGGCATCGCCGACAGCAGGAACGTATGGCGGCCAAGTTCTCCACAGGCTGTGGACAACTCTTCGAGATTCCAGTTCTGGCCCTGGAGCATGCCCATTTCGACCAGATCGAGGGCGTGTACAGGAAGCCACAAGTCCTCTATTTCCGGAGGAAATATCTCAAAGGTGAGAGTGTCGTTCGCGACGGCGGCCACATCGCGTGCGTGGAACCACTCCGGGGTGCGGACGGACAGTCCGGGCGACGGGAACGCGTACGTGTGCTTGTCGCCTGCCAGATAGAGCTGCATCTGGCCGGTGCGTACGAGGACGATGTCGCCCGCGCGGACCTTCGTCCCGGCCAGCCCCTCCGCCGCTTCCAGGTCTTCCGGGGTCACCGCGTGGCCGCCGGCGAGGCGGTCCCTGCCGAGTGCGCGGGCCACGTCCAGGAGGATGCCGCGCGAGACGATGTGGCGGGGTTTGTCGATGCCGCTGAACTCGGCGCCGCCGTGGGCCGTGACGGTGGTCGCGGGACGGCCGTTGTAGATCTTCCCCGAGTGCGAGACATGAGTGAGTGCGTCCCAGTGGGTGGCCGCCTGGAGGCCCATGGTCACGGCGTCGTCGCTGCACGCGACCGTGCCGGGCCCGAACAGCTCCTGGTTGATCTGCACCATCGCGTGCAGTGGGTTGACCCGGCCCGGGATCATGCCGGTCTGTACGCCGTCCTCCTTCAGGGGGAGGGCGAGTGGGACGCGGCGGCCGGTGCGGACTGTCGCTGCCGCCTCCCGCACCACCTCGTCGGTGATCAGGTTGAGCGTGCCGATCTCGTCGTCGGACCCCCAACGCCCCCAGTTGTTCACGCGCTTGGCGATCTCGTGGAACTCGGCCGGCATCGACATGAGTGCTCCCCGGGGCTTGTCTCCAGGTATCTGACGGGTCGTAGAATCTGAGTCGAATCTAACGGACCGTCAGAAACTGCGGGAAGGGGCCGGGGCGTGGGGAACTTCTTGGCAGGCAAGGTCGTCGCCGTGACCGGGGCGGGCCGTGGCATCGGGCGCGCGGTGGCGCTGGCCGCCGCGGCCGAGGGCGCACGGGTCGTCGTCAACGACTACGGGGTGTCCATCGAGGGCGCCGAGCCGACCAGCGAGATAGCCGAGGCCGTGGTCAAGGAGATCGAGGCGGCCGGCGGGGACGCGGTCGCTGTCGCCGACGACATCTCGACGATGGCGGGCGGCCGGCGGGTCGTCGACACGGCCCTGGAGACGTACGGGCGGATCGACGGAGTCGTGTGCGTGGCCGGGATCCTCCGCGAACGGATGCTCTTCAACATGTCCGAGGAGGAGTGGGACCCGGTCCTCGCCACCCATCTCAAGGGCACGTTCACCGTCTTCCGTGCCGCCTCCGCCATCATGCGGCGGCAGGGTTCCGGGACGCTCATCGGGTTCACCAGCGGCAACCACCAGGGGTCCGTCTCCCAGGCCAACTACAGCGCCGCGAAGGGCGGGATCATCTCGCTCGTGCGGAGCGCGGCGCTCGGGCTCCACAAGTACGGGGTCACCGCGAACGCGGTCGCGCCCGTCGCACGTACGCGTATGTCCGCGAACGTGCCGATGGAGTTGAAGGAGATCGGCGAGCCCGAGGACGTGGCCGCGCTCGTGGTGTACCTGCTGTCCGAGCGGGCGCGGGAGGAGCGGATCACCGGGCAGGTCTACACGATCGCCGGGCCGAAGATCGCGGTGTGGGCGCAGCCGAGGGAACTCCGTTCGGGGTACGCGGAGGGGGCGTGGACGCCTGAGCGGATCGCGGACTTCTTGCCGGGGACGGTGGGGGTGGATCCGATGCCGTTGCTCGAGCGGGTGGAGGAGATGGCGCGAGCTGCGCGGCGCGCGGCTGGGAAGGAGTGAGTTCGCCGTAGGGGGTGGGCTGGTCGGCGGGTGCGGGTTGGCTGTGGCTGAGCGCGCAGTTCCCCGCGCCCCTGAAGGGGCGCTGTGGTGGGCGGAGGAGACGTGGAGTTCGGGGTCACCGCGGAGGATGAGGCGTTTCGGGTTGAGGTGCGGGGGTGGCTGAGGGAGCGCGTTGCGGGTGCCTTGGACCGGAGGGACTGGGAGCGGACGCTCGGTGCGGCCGGGTGGATCGGGCTCGGGTGGGGTGAGGGTGGGTACGGGAACCGGCGGGTCAGGCTCAGTCAACAGGTGGCCTGGGCCGAGGAGTACGCGCGTTCCCGGGCCCCCGCTCGGACCGGGCACATCGGGGAGAACCTCCTCGCGCCCACCCTCATCGCCCATGGCAGCGAGGAGCAGAAGGCGCGCTTTCTGCCGCCGATCGCCTCCGGTGACGAACTCTGGTGTCAGGGGTACAGCGAGCCCGGTGCGGGCTCCGACCTCGCGGGCGTTCGTACGGTGGCGGTACGGGACAGTGACGCGGGCGTGTACCGGATCAGCGGGCAGAAGATCTGGACCTCGCTCGCCCATGAGGCGGACTGGTGCTTTGTGCTGGCGCGTACGGAGGCGGGGTCGCGGCGACATCGCGGGCTGAGTTTTCTGCTCGTACCGATGGATCAGCCGGGGCGGATCGAGGTGCGGCCGATCCGGCAGATGACGGGGACGAGCGAGTTCAACGAGGTCTTCTTCGACGGGGCGCACGCGCGCGTGGAGCACGTCGTCGGGGGCGAGGGCAACGGGTGGCAGGTCGCGATGAGCCTGCTCGGCTTCGAGCGGGGTGTCTCCACGCTCGCCCAGCAGATCGGCTTCGCGCAGGAGTTGGGGCGGGTGGTGGAGGTGGCCGTCGCGACGGGCGCGGTCCACGATCCCGTCGTACGGGACTGTCTCGTACGCCAGTGGGCCGAGTTGCGAGTCATGCGGTGGAACGCGCTGCGGACGCTGGGGAGTTCGGCGGACCAGGCCCAGATCCAGGGCGCTCCCAGTGTGGCCAAGCTGCTGTGGGGGCGGTGGCATCAGCGGCTCGGGGAGCTGGCGGTGCGAGTGCGGGGTGCGGGCGCGGCGGTGGGGCCTGTGGACTGGTCGGCCTCGGCACCCTACGAACTGGACGCGCTGCAGCACCTGTTCCTGTTCAGCCGGGCCGACACGATCTACGGCGGTTCGGACGAGGTCCAGCGCACGATCATCGCCGAGCGCGTGCTCGGCCTTCCCAGGGAACCGAAGGGTTGAGGTGGGCGCGATGCGGGGCGTGAGGGGTGTGACATGCGGGGTGTGATCTTCGACGGCAAGCAGACCCAGGTGGTCGACGACCTGGAGATACGGGATCCGGGGCCGGGTGAGGTGCTCGTCGCGATCTCCGCGGCGGGGCTGTGCCACAGCGACCTCTCTGTGGTGGACGGGACCATACCTTTCCCCGTACCTGTGGTCCTCGGCCATGAGGGTGCCGGTGTCGTGGAGGCGGTGGGTGTGGGCGTCACCCATGTCCAGCCCGGGGACCATGTCTCCCTGTCCACACTCGCGAACTGTGGGACCTGCGCGGAGTGCGACCGGGGGCGTCCCACTATGTGCCGCAAGGCCATCGGGATGCCTCAGCGGCCGTTCACGCGGGCGGGGAAGTCGTTGTACCAGTTCGCGTCCAACTCCGCCTTCGCGGAACGGACGTTGGTGAAGGCCGTGCAGGCCGTGCGGATTCCCGAGGACATTCCGCTGACCTCCGCCGCGCTCATCGGGTGCGGGGTGCTGACCGGGGTCGGGGCCGTGCTGAACCGGGCGCGGGTGGATCGCGGGGACAGCGTGGTCGTCATCGGTACCGGGGGGATCGGGCTCAACGTGATTCAGGGGGCGCGGCTCGCCGGGGCGCTGACCGTGGTGGCCGTGGATTCGAATCCGGCGAAGGAGGGGGTGGCTCGGCGGTTCGGGGCGACCCACTTTCTGTCTTCGACGGAGGGCGTGCGGGAGGTTCTTCCTACCGGGGCCGATCATGCCTTCGAGTGCGTGGGGCGGGTGGAGCTGGTCCGGCAGGCCGTTGATCTGCTTGATCGGCATGGGCAGGCTGTGTTGCTCGGGGTTCCGGCTGCCACGGCCGAGGCGTCCTTTCTTGTCTCGTCGATGTATCTGGACAAGTCGATTCTTGGGTGTCGGTATGGGTCTTCTCGACCGCAGCGGGACATCGCGTTGTACGCGGAGCTGTACCGCGAAGGGCGGTTGTTGCTGGACGAGTTGGTGACGGAGACGTATTCCGTGGAGGACTTCGAGAAGGCCGCCGCCGATGCGTCGGCCGGGCGGGTCGCCCGGGCAGTCCTGACCTTCTGAGCCACGCCGCTGGGGGATCCGGAGAGATTTCGCCCCGCTTCACCGACGACGTCGGGAAAACCCCTGGACCACGGGCGCGGTCCAGGGGAACGTGCCGCACCACTATGCATCCCGTGCGCCGACGGAACGGGGCGATGCAGCACCGGTGCGCTGTACGGTGCGCACCGCGTCGGGTGAAGCGCGCCGTTGGGGCCGGCCCGTTGGGGCCGGCGGGGGCCTTCGGGTTCGTCAGGCCGGCACGGGCGCCTGTCCGGTGCTGGCGCGCCTTATCAGCTCGGTTGGCAACACCTGGCTGTCCACCTTCTGCCCTTCCACCATGCGCAGCACCTCGGCCGCGGCCGCTGATCCCAGCGCGCGCATGGGAGAACGCACGGTGGTCAACGGCACATGAAGTTCGGCCGCCTCGGGGACGTCGTTGAATCCGATGACGCTGACATCGTCGCCGACTGTCCGACCACGTTCCCGCAGGAGCCCCATCAGCCCGATCGCGGCGGCGTCGTTGACGGCGAAGAACGCCGTCGGTGGGTGGGGGAGTGCCAGCAACCGAGCGCCCGCCTCGCGCCCGCCGGACGGGTAGATGGTCGAGTGAACGACCAACTCGTCGTCCACGTCGACCCCCCGTGCTCGGGCCGCGTCGCGAAACCCGCGAACCCGGTTGCGCAGGCTGCGCGCGTAGGGCATCCCGGCGATGATCCCGAGCCGGCGGTGCCCCAGATCGATCAGGTGGTCGGCCGCGAGTCTTCCGCCGAGTTCGTCGTCGCAAGTGATCGACGGAAACCCGGGGTAGGAACGGTTCACCAGGAGTATCGGGACGCCGTGGCTGGCGACGTCGACGATGTACGGGTCGTCTTCCCGGTTGTCGGCCACGACCAGTCCGTCCACCCGGTGGGCGAGCAGCATCCTCGCTCGCGAGCGTTGCCGCGAGGGATCGTCCCAGGTGCTGGCCACCACCGCTTGCCAGCCTTGCTGGGCCAGTGCGTGGTCGATGCCCTCGAAGATCGTGGACAGTACCTGGTCGGTGAGCCGGGGAACCAGAATCCCGATCAACTGCATGCGCTGGTTGCGCAGGCCGGCCGCGATCAGGTCGGGCATCCATCCCAGTTCCGCGGCGAGTTCCCTGATGCGGAGCGCCTGAGCCCCTCCCCCGGTCGAGCGCAGGGCCCGCGACACCGTCGACCGATGCACGCCAGCTGCCTGGGCAATGTCATCGAGCGTGACTCTGCGCGTACCCGAGTTGTTCACGACAACGATTTTAGTGGACCTCGCCCGGCCCATTGACCTGACTTGTAGCCGGGGCCTAACTTGCCTGCAATCGATTGCGTGTCTACTTGCAATCGATTGCAGGCTGGCTGTGACCGCGTGGAGGTGTGCAGTGGTGATTCGGAACTATCGGTACCTGGTGATGGCCCTGATGGCCGTGATGGTGGTCATCAACTATGTCGACCGGGGCGCGATCGCGTACGCGTCCGGCCCCATCACCAGCGAGTTCGGCCTGGACAAGGCGGCGTGGGGTGCCGTGCTCGGCTACTTCGGCTACGGCTACATGGTCGGAGCCCTGCTGGGTGGGGCGCTGGCGGACGCCAAGGGTCCGAAATGGATGTGGATCGTCTCGGGGACCGCGTGGTCGGTGCTGGAGATCTGCATGATCTTCGCCGGTGACATCGGCATCGCGCTGTTCGGTGGGTCCGCCCTGGCTGGTTTCGCCATGTTCCGCGTGCTCTTCGGGTTCGCCGAAGGACCCGCGTTCGTCACGATCAACCGCTCGTTGGCGGTCTGGGCGGCACCGTCCGAGCGTGGTACCGCCATCGGCCTCGGCGTTCTTGGAACGCCGCTGGGTGCCCTGCTGACCGCGCCCATCGCCGTCGGTCTGCTGGCCATCACCAGCTGGCGTGTGATGTTCGTCGTGCTGGGTGTGCTGGGCCTTGTCTGGGTGGCGATATGGCTGCGGGTGTTCACCGACCGGCCGTCCGATCACCCGAAGGTCACAGGTGAGGAACGGGAACTTCTGGCAGCCGGCGCGGCGACGGTGTCCGGACAACCCAAGGGGAACCAGCTGGGTGCCGACACCTGGCGCACGTTCTTCGGCAGCCGCACGCTCGTCGCCAACACCGTGGGATTCTTCGCCTTCCTCTATGTCAACTTCCTGTTGCTGACCTGGACACCGAAGTACCTCCAGGACGAGTTCGGCTTCAGTCTGACCTCGCTCTGGTATCTCGGCATGGTGCCGTGGACAGGGGCGTGCGTCACGATCCTGCTGGGCGGCAGGATCTCCGACTGGTTGGCACGCCGGACGGGCAATCTGAAGATCGCCCGCTCCTGGCTGGCGGTGGTCAGTCTTGCGCTGACCGGTGCCGTCTTCTTGTGCATCCCGTTGGTTGACAGTCCAGGTGCCGTGCTGGCGCTTCTCGCTCTGGGCAACGCCTTCAACTTCCTGCCCGACACCGTGTACTGGGCCGTGGTCGTCGATGTCGCAGCGGCGCGGGCCGGCACCTTCAGTGGAATCATGCACTTCTTCGCCAACACCGCGACGATTCTGGCGCCGACGCTGACCGGGTTCCTGGTCGCCGACTACGGCTACGGCGCGATGTTCATCGGCGCCGGGGTCGCCTGCACGCTGGGCATGCTGGCCATGCTCTTCGTGGACCCGAGCGCGAAGGTGCGGTTCCCCTCGCCGGCGGCGGTCAAAGAGGTTCCGGCGTGAAGCCACCGAAGGAGCACGGCGTCACGGGCTCGCTGGAGTCCATCGCCCGCGGGGTGCGGCTCGGTGAACTCGATCCCGTCGAACTGGCGGAACGCGCGATCCACCGGGCCCAACAGGTCAGCGGCCTCGGCGCTGTGGTCCATATCGACGTCGACGGGGCCCGACAGGCCGCGCAGGCCGTCGCAGGCACCCGAACGGGACCCCTGGCAGGTGTTCCCCTGCTGGTCAAGGAAATCATCGAAGTGCGGGGGCTGCCACACCGCTGCGGTTCGCGAGTCTTCGCCGACAGGGTGGGGACATCCGATGCCGCGGTGGTGCGTCGGGCCAGGAACGCAGGCGCGGTCATCATCGGGCTGAGCCACAGCCACGAGTTCGCGTACGGCTGCACGGGCACATCGAACAGGATCGGGCCGTGCCGGAATCCGCACGACCCGTCCCGCATGGCCGGCGGCTCAAGTGCCGGATCGGCGGCCGCGGTGGCGGCCGGCGTGGTGCCACTGGCCCTCGGCTCCGACACGGCGGGCTCGGTACGTATCCCGGCGGCCCTGTGCGGTGTCGTCGGCGCGAAACCGGCCCGCGGAACACTGCCGCTGGACGGCGTCTTCCCCCTGTCTCCGAGCCTCGACCACGTTGGGGTGCTCACCGCGTCCGTGGCCGATGCCCGGCTCGCCACCGAAGTGCTCGGCGGTGTCGACCTCTCCACTTGGTCGTTGCCCGGGGCGCCGACGTTGGGAATCCCGGCCAACCCCGAGCCCCTGGACTGCTCCACGACCGTTGGCGACGCCTACAGCGCGAGCATCGATCGATTGGCCGCCGCGGGTGCCTCGATCGTCGAGATCCCGCTGCCGCGGTGGCCGGAGATGACCGCGACCGCGCTGGACCTGCAAGGCCCCGAGGCGAACAGGGTCCATGCCGGGAGAATGGCCGACCACGCCGAGGACTACCAGAGCGACGTCCTTGAGCGACTCCGTGCCGGAGCCGGGATTTCGGCCCGGCGCCATGAACGCGCCCGGCATCATGCCGCCGAACTGGCGGCCACCGTGGACCAGTTGCTACGGACCGTGGACGCCATCGTCCTGCCGACCGTACCCGTCGTCGCTCCTCCCCTCGAAGCGAA
The DNA here is from genome assembly GCF_044456225.1 of Streptomyces sp. NPDC050988. NCBI lineage: Bacteria > Bacillati > Actinomycetota > Actinomycetes > Kitasatosporales > Streptomycetaceae > Streptomyces > Streptomyces sp. NPDC050988. Next base: position 96,751 of record NZ_JBITFQ010000013.1, read on the forward strand.
AGACGTCGGCGAGGCCGGACAACGACTACCGGTACGAGAGGTGCTGCTGCGCAATACACGGCCGGCGAACCTCACCGGGCACCCGGCTCTGAGCCTGCCCGTACCGGCGGCATCAAGGCTCCCTGTGGGCCTGCAACTCATCGCGGCCGAGAACGCACACGCCTTCGCGGTCGCCGAGTGGGTTGAACAAGTGATCAACGACGAAAGAGGTGCATCGACATGAGCGCCAGCCAGCGGCTGACCGACCTGGGCATCGTCCTTCCGCCCGTGGTACCGCCCACGGCGATATACGTGCCGGCGAAGAGGGCGGGGAACCTTCTCTTCACTTCCGGCCAGATGCCGTACGAAGACGGCGTGCTTCGCACCACGGGCAAGGTCGGAGCCGAGGTCGACGTGGAGCGCGCGCAGGAGTTGGCGCGCGCGTGCGCCATCAACGCTCTTGCCGTGATCGACAAGGAAGTCGGCATCGACTCCGTGGCAGAGGTGATCAAAGTCCTGGGATTCGTCTCGTCGGCTGATGGCTTCACCGACCAGCCGACCGTGGTCAACGGCGCCTCGGCCCTCTTCGTGGAGGTCTTCGGGGCCGCCGGCCATCACGCGCGCTCGGCGGTCGGTATGGCCGAGCTGCCCATGGGCGCACCGGTGGAGGTCGAAGTGATCGTCAGGATCGAAGACGCCCCCGAAATCTGAAAAACCGTTCCCATGGAGCGCTGAGCAGTGGCCCCGCCTTCGGCGGGCCACTGCCGCACCGCGAGGTCATACCCCATTTTGAGCGGGGGAGGGCAGGGGCGGCGGGGGCGAGGGAACTCCCGTCACCGGAACGTGCGGCGATATGCGGTCGGGGTGACGCCCAGGGCCGTTTGGAGGTGCTGGCGCATTGACTGGGCCGTGCCGAAGCCGGAGTCGTGGGCGACCTGGTCGACGGAGAAGTCGGTGGACTCCAGGAGGTGGCGGGCGCGTTCGACTCGTTGCTGGGTGAGCCACTGGCCGGCGCTGATGCCGGCCTCCTCGCGGAAGCGGCGGGTGAAGGTGCGTACCGACATGGACTCCTGCGCGGCCATGTCCCGCAGTTGGATCGGTTCGTGCAGACGCGCCAGCGCCCACGCACGGGCCGCGGTCGTGGACGCCAACTGCGGCTCGGGCACAGGGCGTTGGATGTACTGGGCCTGCCCGCCGTCCCGGTGTGGCGGTACGACCGTGCGGCGGGCCACCTCGTTGGCGACCGCCGTACCGTGATCCCGGCGCACGATGTGGATGCACAGGTCGATCCCGGCCGCGACCCCGGCGGACGTCAGCACGTCGCCGTCGTCGATGAACAGCACGTCCGCGTCCACCCGCACCTTCGGGAAGAGCCGCTGGAAGTGCTCGGCGGACGCCCAGTGCGTGGTCGCCGGGCGGCCGTCGAGATATCCGGCGGCGGCGAGCACGTACCCGCCCGTGCAGATGGAGACGAGCCGTGTGCCCGGCCGGATCAGCGCGAGGGCCGCGGCAAGCTCGTCCGTGAGTACGCCCTCGTCGTGGACCGGGCCGAGGTCGTACGAGGCCGGAATGACCACGGTGTCGGCGGTGGCGAGGGCCTCCGGGCCGTTCTCCACGAGGATGGAGAAGTCCGCCTCCGCCTCGACCCGGCCCGGCGGCCGGATCGAGCAGGTCACCACCTCGTACAGATGGCGGCCCTCGGCGTCCTTGGCGCGGCCGAAGATCCGCTGCGGGATGCCCAGCTCGAAGGGGAGGAGGCCGTCCAGGGCGAGGACGACCACGCGGTGGGGATGGAAGGGGGACTGCGTACCCATGGCCCGATTCTAGCTAATGCTGTCCTTCTGGCCACTCGTTCGGAGAGTCCGCAGGCCGGAAGCTCTATGACGTGACACAGACAACCGATGCCGCAGACGTGGACGCAGGCGTGGACGCGGTCGCGGACGGATCCGCGGCTGTCGAGGACTCCGGGGCCGTCGAGGAGCCCGGGGCCGTGGACGAATCCGGGACCGGGTGGCGTCGCCGGCGGCGGATACACCGGGCCTGGCTCGTCGCCGCCGTGACGTTCGTGACGATCATCGGGGCCGCGGCCTTCCGTTCGCTGCCGGGGCTGCTGATCGACCCGCTGCACCAGGAGTTCCACTGGTCGCGCGGCACGATCGGGCTCGCGGTCTCCGTCAACCTCGCGCTGTACGGGCTCACGGCGCCGTTCGCCGCCGCGCTGATGGACCGGTTCGGCATCCGCCGGGTCGTCGCGGTGGCCCTGATCGTGATCGCGGTCGGTTCCGGCGCGACGGTGTGGATGACGACCGCGTGGCAGCTGCTGCTGTGCTGGGGACTGCTGGTCGGGCTCGGCTCCGGCTCGATGGCCCTTGCCTTCGCCGCCACCGTCACCAACCGCTGGTTCACCGAGCGGCGCGGCCTGGTCACCGGCATCCTCACCGCCGCCTCCGCCTCCGGCCAGCTGATCTTCCTGCCGGTCCTGTCCTGGATCGTCTCGGAGCACGACTGGCGTCCGGCGGCCGTCACCGTCGCCCTGGCGGCCCTCGCGGTCGTCCCCTTCGTCTGGCTGCTGCTGCGCGACCACCCGGCGGACGTGGGCCTGAAGCCGTACGGGGCAACGGAGTTCGTCGAGAAGCCGCCACCCGTGCCCGGCGCGGCGCGGCGTACGGTGAAGGTCCTCTTCTCGGCCGCGCGCACCGGCCCCTTCTGGCTCCTCGCGGGCACGTTCGCGATCTGCGGAGCCTCGACCAACGGCCTGATCCAGACGCACTTCGTGCCCGCCTCCCACGACCACGGCATGCCGATCACGGCGGCCGCGTCGCTCCTCGCGGTCATCGGCGTCTTCGACGTCATCGGCACGATCGCCTCCGGCTGGTTCACGGACCGCTTCGACCCGCGCCGCCTGCTGGCCGTCTACTACGCCCTGCGCGGCATCTCCCTCCTCTTCCTCCCTCTCCTGCTGGCCCCCTCGGTCCACCCGCCGATGATCTTCTTCATCATCTTCTACGGCCTCGACTGGGTCGCCACGGTCCCGCCCACCATCGCCCTGTGCCGCGAGCACTACGGCGACGACAGCGCCATCGTCTTCGGCTGGGTCCTCGCCTCCCACCAGGTCGGCGCCGCCCTCGTCGCCTTCCTCGGCGGCGTGGCCCGCGACACCTTTGGCTCGTACGACGTCATGTGGTACGCCTCGGGCGCGCTGTGCGCCGCGGCGGCGCTGATGGCGCTGGTGATCCGGCGAAAGCGGACGGAGATCAGGCCGGCACTGGCCTGAGGCCCCGTGAATCACCGGCGCCATCGACGCCGCCCGGTCGCTAGTCGACGTCCTTCACCGAGGTCGGCCCCAACTGCTTGGCGCTGGCGTACTCCGGCATCGACATGGGCTTGTCGAACAGGAAGAACGACTGGTTCGTGCCGACCGTGAACTCCATGTACGAGTTCGTCGTGGCGTCGAAGCCGTAGTAGGCGTTGCAGGTGGATCCCGTCGTGTACGTGCCGTCCATGCCGGGCTGCGCGAGAACCGCGGAGCTGCCGTCGGAGTACTCCACCTTCTCCGTCGGAGTGAGCATCTTGCAGCGCGGCACCGGCAGGCCCTTCATGATGAAGTACCCGTACTCGCCCTTGGCGTTCTGGATGTAGACGTACGAGAGTTTGCCCCGCTTCCCCCACGTCTTGACCCACTGGTTGATCGCTTCACGGGTCGGCGAGTACTCCATGCGGCCCGCCGGCTGCTGGGCCACCAGGTGGTCGTAGCCCTTCTGCTTGGCCTCGTTCTCCTTGTCCTGGCTGGAGTCGGTGCAGGACGTCAGGGCGAGGCCCACGACGAGCGCGACGACGGGGGCCAGGGCCATGCGTACGAATTTCTTCATGCGGTGCTGCCCTCTTCCCTGGGACGAGACGGGGATCAGTTGGTGCACGTCGTGCGCTCGGCGCCGGCATCCAGCCGGTACGGCAGGTCCTTGTCACGGAAGGGCGCGCGATGCTCCTGCGCGGCCTTCGAGTTGTAGTCGTTGACCGACTCGATCCGCGTGGCCCTCAGCGCGGTGACCGACTGGTCGATCTGCGTCCTGCGGGTCTCCGAGGCGGCCTTCCGCTCATCCTGGAGCACCTGGATCGTGCCTTCGGCGTTCTGCACGGCCTCGCACAGATCGAAGAACTCCTCGTACGTGGTCTGCCGGAACTCGCCCGAGCCGACGGTGTTGTTGCGCTCGTCCGCCTCACCACGGAACGGGGCGGTGATCCACGCGGCGCCGCCGAAGGCGAACACCCCGATCACGTACAACACCGCCAGGCCGATGACCCCGGCGACGGACCAAGCCCCTATCCGTGCTCCCTCGCGTAACTCCCCCATGGCATCCCCCTCTACCTCCACAGGTGGATCCGCGGCGTGGAACCACCCTCCGTGAAGGAGGACCCGGCACCCGGAGAAACGGTTCCGCGATGCGAGCGCCAAGAAGAGGTTCTTCCCACACCCTCGCGAACGTCGCGTCATGCGCTGCCTTCATGGCGCCTGTTCCGGCGGCCATGGGCGGCGTCAGTCGGCCGCGAGTCCGCCGAACCGTCCGCGATGGAACAGCAGGGGCGCGCCGTCGCCGTCCGTCGTGCCCAGGGCGTCCACCCTCCCGACCACGATCAGGTGGTCGCCGCCCGTGTGGACGGCGTGGATCGTGCAGTCGATCCAGGCGGGTGCGCCGGCCAGGCGCGGGGACCCGGAGACCGGGGCCGGGTCGTAGGCGACCCCGGCGAACTTGTCGGCGCCGCTCACCGCGAAGCCGCGGCACAGGTCGCCCTGGTGGGCGCCCAGGACGTTCACGCAGAAGACGCCCGCGCGGGCGATGCGGGGCCAGGTCGTCGACGTACGCGCGACCATGAACGCGATCAGCGGCGGGTCGAGGGACAGCGCGGAGAAGGACTGACACGCGAAGCCGGCCGGTCCTGCCGACTCCTCCTCACCCGCCGGTGCGGTCACGACGGTCACGCCCGTGGCGAAGTTGCCCAGTACGCGGCGGAATTCGGCCGGGTCGATCGGTGCGCGTTCGTCGTCGCCGACCGCGCGCAGGTCCGGGCGTGGGAGCGGTTCGACCCGGCCCGCGGTGTCCGGGGCCCCGGCCGACCTGAGGTAGCGGACCGCCGCGGCGGCCATCCCTGCGTGTCCCATCACAATGCCCATTGAAGCTGACGGGGTGTCAGATTGGAAGGGGCGCTCACCACCGCGGGGCTCAGCGGCCGTGGAACTCCGGTCCCCGGCGCTCCATGAACGACGTCACTCCCTCCTGTGCGTCCGCCGTCGTCATGTTGATCTCCTGCGCGGTGGCCTCCGCGGTGAGGGCGGTCGAGCGGTCGGTGTCCAGGGACGCGTTCACCAGTTGCTTGGTGAGGGCGATCGAGCGGGTGGGGCCGGCGGCGAGACGTTCGGCCCAGGTGCGGGCCGTCTTCTCCAACTCGCCATCCGGTACGACTCTGTTGACGAGCCCGAGACGTTCCGCGTCCGCGGCCGTCAGGGCGTCGCCGAAGAACATCAGCTCCTTTGCGCGCTGGGGGCCTATCAGGCGGGGGAGCAGATAGGCGCCGGCGCCGTCCGGGACGAGGCCTCGGCGTACGAACACCTCGATGAACCTTGCCGATTCGGCGGCCAGGACCAGGTCGCAGGCGTAGGCGAGGTGGGCGCCTATGCCGGCCGCGGTGCCGTTCACCGCCGCGATCACCGGTTTCTCGCAGTCGAGGATCGCCGTGATCAGGCGTTGGGCTCCCTGGCGGATCACTCGGGCGACGTCTCCGGCGACTCGGTCCGTTCGTGGGCCGCCGCCTCGCAGGTCTGCGCCTGCGCAGAAGCCGCGGCCTGTTGCCGTGATGACGACTGCCCTTACGTCCGGGTCCGCGGAGGCCTCCTCGAACAGCCGGATCAGGTGATCTCGCTGGTCCGGGGTGAGGGCGTTCATGGCTTCCGGGCGGTTGAGGGTGATCCATGAGACGTGGTTGGTGGTGGTGTGGAGTATCAAGAGGTGATCCGATCCGGGTCGTTGGTGAGTGCGGGTCGTGTGTGGCTGGTCGCGCAGTTCCTCGCGCCCCTAAAAGATTGCGCAGTTCCCCGCGCCCCTTGAAGGCGTGGCCGGGGCCGGGTGCGTACGTGCGGGTGCGTCGTGGCCGATCGCGCAGTTCCCCGCGCCCCTAAAAGCCAAAAGCCAAAAGATTGCGCCGTTCCCCGCGCCCCTGGAGGGGCGCAGCCCCTCTGACAGGTGGCCCCACCCTCCGGCAGTCGCCCTCCGGCCGAAGGGGTCGTGTCGGGGTTTCCGATCGCAGCACGACCTCTGATGGGCACCCCATAGGTGCTGGATGACACAGCTGCGATCGGATGCCCCGTCGCGGCCCCGACCGGACGACAAACGGCAGGCGCGTCTTTTAGGGGCGCGGGGAACTGCGCGACCAGCCCCCACCGGCCCGCAGCCAGCGACATGACCGGCCACACCCAGCCCGCAGCCAGCGACACGGTCAGCCACGCACAGCCCGCAGCCAGCGACACCGTCAGCGGCACACCGCCAGCGCATCCAACGCCACCGCCCCCTGCCCCCGAGGCAGCACCATCAACGGATTGATGTCCAGCTCGGACAACTCCCCGTCCAGTTCGAGCGCCATCCGCTGCACCCGCAGCACGACCTCGACGAGCGCGTCGAGGTCCGCCGGAGGGCGCCCGCGGACGCCCTCCAGAAGCGCCCGCCCGCGGAGCTCAGAAAGCATCGACCGAGCCTGATCCTCCCCGAACGGCGGCACCCCCACCGCACTGTCCCGCAGCACCTCCACGAGCACCCCGCCCAGCCCCACCGTCACCGTCGGCCCGAACAGCTCGTCCTGCGTGACACCCACGACCATCTCGACCCCGGGCTCGACCATCTGGCACACCAGCACCCCGTCGAGCGGAACATCCTCGTACCGCGCGATGTCCGTCAGGTCGCGATACGCGTCGCGGACCTGACTCGCCGAGGTCAACCCGATCTTCACCAGACCGAGTTCGGTCTTGTGGGCGAGCCGCGCACCGGATGCCTTCATCACCACGGGATAGCCGACGAGCCCGGCCGCCCGCACGGACGCCGCAGCACTCGTCACCAACTGCTCCCGCGGCACGCGAATCCCGTACGCGCGCAGCAACTGCTTCGCCGCGTGCTCGCTCAACTGCTGCCCCGGCCGCATCAACGCCTGCGCCTTGCGGAACGAGGGAGACGACGTACGCGGCGCCTCGTCGAACGGCGAGCGGTAGAACGAGGAGAACCGGGCGTGCTCCAGATGGGCCCGCACCGCGGTGATGCAGTTCGAGAACGTACGGAAGGTGGCCACCCGGGACGACCCGAGAAGCGTCTCCCGGTACGCGGCCTCCGTGCCGACCGGCGACCCCCACACCACACACACCAGCTTGTCCGTCTGCTCCGCCGCGTCCACCAGGTCCTGAGCCAGCTTGTCGCTCATGGGAGGGAAGGGACCAGTAATGGGACAGATCAGCACCCCCACCGCCGGATCCGCGAGGATCGCGTCGATGATCTTCCGGCCACGCCAGTCGCCCACCGGATGCCCGCCGTTGTCGACGGGATTGGACACGTCGAGGTACTCGGGGATCCACTCGTGCAACTCGGCCTGCTTACCGGGCGACAACCTGGGGAGCGACAGCCCCGCCTCCGTCGCGAGGTCCGAGAAGTGCGCACCCGTACCCCCCGAGATCGAGTAGACGACAACACCGTCGGCGGACGGGCGGCGGGCACGCGCCAACAACGCGGCCGTGTCCTGGAGTTCGTCGAGACCGTCGACGCGGATCACCCCGTACTGCCGCATCGCCGCGTCCACCACCGCGTCGGCGCCGGTCAGTTTGCCGGTGTGCGAGGCGGCCGTACGGGCGCCGGTCTCGGTGCGGCCGACCTTCACCGCCACCACCGGCACCCCACGCCGCGCCGCCCGGTCGGCGGCGAGCAGGAAGGACCGCCCGTCCTTCAGCCCCTCGACGTAGCAGGCGATGGCACCGACCTCGGGCTGCTCGGCGAAGTAGGAGATGAAGTCGGCGCTCTCCAGGTCGGCCTCGTTGCCGGTGGGGGCCCAGTGCGAGAGCCGTACGCCCAGCTCCTGCATCGTGAAGACGGGACGCCCCTGATGGCCGGACTGGGTGATCAGGGCGATCGCCGGTCCGTCCAGGTCGTCGCGGAACCTCTCGAAGGCGTTCAGGTTGGTGTTCGGCCCGAGCAGCCGCAGCCCGGAGCGTGCCACGGCGGCGGCCAGCCTGGCCTGTGCGGCGGCTCCCTCCGCGCCGGTCTCGGCGAACCCGGAGGCGAACGCGACCGCGAACTTCACCTTGGTCTCGGCGAGTTCCTCGATCACGGGAAGCGGATCGGAGACCAGCAGGACGGCCAGGTCGACGTCTTCGGGCAGATCCCCGACAGCGGCGACGCACGGTATGCCGAAGACCGACTGACGGGTCGGATGCACCGGGTGCAGCCGCGCGCCGACCCGCTCGGACCAGGCGAGCAGTTGCTTGGTGATGCCGGTGTTCGGCCGTCCCTCGGCGTCCGAGGCGCCGACGACGGCCACGCGTTCGGGGCGGAAGAAGCGGTCCAGGTCGGGTACGCCGGCGTACAGCGGCCGGCCGCTGACGTCGAGGTCGTCGGTGGCGGCGGGCCTGCCGTGCACGGCAGGGGCCGGTTGCTCGCCGCAGGCGATGACTCGGGCCCGGCGGGAGTCGGTGGTGAGGGTGCCGTGGGTTGATCCAAGCATCGGTCCGCCCGCTCCTGTGTGGCTGCCAATAACTGACGCAGTGTCAGATTACTGAACTGACGTCGCGTCAGGAACGGGTCTGCACGCAAAGAACTTGTGGCGAGCACAGGGTTTGTACCCGGCGGGGCCTGCCCGGGAACGCGCCCGGTCCGGCGTATCGGGCCGGTGCGTCCGTGTTCAAGCTGCGCGTGGACACGGTGGTGGTCGGGGCGAGTGGGGCGGGTGTTTGGCTGCGGGTGGGTGGGGGCTGGTCGCGCAGTTCCCCGCGCCCCTTAAAAGCCGACAGATTGCGCCGTTCCCCGCGCCCCTTGAAGGTGTGCCCGAGGTGGGTGCGTTGGTGCGGGTCCTCGTGGGCTGAGCGCGCAGTTCCCCGCGCCCCTGAAAGGACGCGCCCTGAAAGCCGCGGCTCCTGAAAGGTCGCCGCCCCCTGAAAGGGTGCGTGCCTTGTCGGAGTGGGGGTCAGTGTGGGAGGTGGGACGGGAGTCTTTGGTCTCTGTCGCGGGCTATTGATTTTGCGATCTTTTCGGCGTCCAGGGAGAGTTCGCGGAGCATGCCGCTGATGGGGTTGGTGAAGCCGGTGAAGTAGAGGCCGGGGGCGTTCTTGGGGCTGCGCGGGCCGTGGACGACCGGGCGGCCCCGGGCGTCCAGGACGTCGAGGTGGCCGACCACGCCTTCCAGGGAACGTCGGTAGCCGGTCGCGGCGATCACGGCGTCCGGGCCGATGCGGTCGCCGTCGGCGAGGACGACCTTGCCGTCCTCGAAGGCGTCGACCGCGGGCACGACCTCGACGCGGCCCTTGCGGACGGCGTCGATCAGGCCGACGTCCTGCACGGGGATGGCCCCCTCGTTCACACGGGAGTACAGCCCGGTGTCGGGCCGCGGCAGCCCCTGCGCCGACAGGTCGGGCACGCTGACCTTGGCCAGCGGCCCGGCCATCCGGTCCACCAGGCCGACCGGCAGCCGTCGGCAGAGGATCCCGGTGAACTGGGCCGCCCACCCGGCCGTGGACCGGCGCACGATGTGCGGCGCGGTCCGCACCGACAGCCGTACGCGCGAGGCGCCGCCCTCGACGAGGTCGACGGCGATCTCGGCACCGGTGTTGCCGACCCCGACGACGAGAATGTCGCGTCCGGCGTAGGGGCCGGGGTTGCGGTACTCGCTCGCGTGCAGGAGTTCGCCCTTGAAGGCGTCCCGCCCGGGCCAGTCCGGCACGTGCGGGGTGTGGTTGTAGCCGGTGGCGACGACGACCGCGCTGCCGGTCAGCTCGCGCCCGCCGGTGGCGTGCAGCAGCCAGCCGCTGCCGTCGGCGGAGGGCTCCACGCGCGAGACCTCGACACCCGTGACGATCTCCAGCTCGTGGTACTCGGCGTACTTCTCCAGGTACCGCACCACGTTGTCGCGCGACACCCACCGCCCGAACGAGCGCGGCATCGGCAGGCCCGGCAGCCCGGACAGCCGCCGCGTGGTGTGCAGATGGAGCCGGTCGTAGTGCCGCCGCCAGGACGCCCCGACGCGCTCGGACTTTTCGAGCACGACGGCGCGTACGCCCTGCGCGCGCAGCGCGTGTGCTGCCGCGAGACCGCCCGGGCCGCCGCCGATGACGTACACGGGGCGGTCGGCGGGGGGCTGTGCCGCGGAGCCCGCGGGCGCTGTGGAGTCGGCCATGTGCCAGAGCGTATTCATGTGGTCACTTGATGGGTCTCGGTCAAGCCCGGAATTGGTTGCGGATTGATCACGGCTGTAGGAGGAGTGCGTGGGGCTCGTGGCGTAGGGCGTCTGGTTGTGAGGGCTTGGTGAGGCGCGGCTCTTGCGCGTACGCCGTCCGTACGCTGAACTGACGTACCGTCAGATCCCGTTCGGCGGCAGGGGAGTTCATGGACACGATCTGGCTCACCGGGGCGGAATGGGTTGCCGTGCTCCGTATCGGCCTCGGGCTGTGGTGGCTGGAGAGCTGGCGGCACAAGGACAAAAAGGGCTGGTTCGAGCGCGGGACCGGGATCGCGTGGGCGTCGGACGTCGCGGCCAAGCACCGGTGGAACGCGGTGCGCAGCGGCTTCGACGTGGTGGTCGCGCCACGGCCGCGCACGATGGCGTACGTCGTCGTGTACGCGGAACTCGCCCTCGGGCTCGGCCTGGTCGTCGGCTTCCTGACCCCGATCGCCCTGGTCGGCGGGCTGCTCCTCAACCTCCTCTACCTCGTGCTGATGATCCACGACTGGGCCGAGCAGGGGCAGAACGCGATGATGGCGCTGATCTCTCTGGTGGCCCTCTTCGCGATGTCATGGCAGACGTGGTCGCTGGACAGCGCTCTGGGCTTCTTCTGATGGCCGGGGTGCGGTTCGATCTGCCTGACATCGACGCCTTTACGCGGCCGTACTGGGACGCCGCCGCCGAGGGGCAGCTGCTGCTGCGCCGGTGCCGCGCGTGCGGGCGCGCCCACCACTACCCCCGCGAGTTCTGCCCGCGCTGCTGGAGCGAGGACGTCACCTGGGAACGGGCCAGCGGTCGCGCCACGCTCTACACCTGGTCCGTCGTCCACCGCAACGACCTGCCGCCCTTCGGCTCCCGCACGCCGTACGTCGCCGCCGTCGTCGATCTCGCGGAGGGGCCGCGGATGATGACCGAGGTGGTGGGGTGCGGGGAGGAGTCACTGCGGATGGGGATGGCGCTGGAGGTTGCCTTCCGTGCGGAGGGGGTGGAGAAGGCGGGAGGGGAGGAGACGGAGGGGACGGTCACGGTCGCCGTTCCTGTGTTCCGGCCGGCTTCCGCCTAGTACGGGCGGCCGTTGTTGAATGGAACGATGACCGACTTGTACGAGTCCCACGCCGCCCGTCCCTTTCCCGAACTCCACGGTCACGGTCTGCGGCTTCGGCCGTGGGACGCGGAGGCCGACTCCGATGTCGAGGCGTGGCTGCGGGGGTGTTCCGACCCCGAGTTCAAGCGGTGGAACACCCCGCTCAGGGCGATCGAGGACATGGATGGTGCGCGGGAGTCGCTGCGGGCGCGGGCCAAGGCGGCCGCGGAAGGTGTCGGGGCCTCCTACCGCGTCACCGACGCGGAGAGTGGCGTGACGCTCGGGCACATCGGGGTCAACGACATCGACCACGTCATACGCGTCGCACGGGTCGGCTATTGGGTGCTGCCGGAGGCGCGGGGGCGGCAGGTCGCGACGCGGTCGCTGGCGCTGGCCGGGCGGTGGGCGTTCGAGGGGCTCGGGGTGCATCGGCTGGAGTTGGGGCACGCCCTTGGGCACGACGCGTCTTGTCGCGTTGCTGAGCGGTGTGGGTTTCTGTATGAGGGGACTCTGCGGGGGGCGATGTTCGAGGCGGGGCGGCAGGATGCGTTTCGGGATGTGCATCTGCATGCGCGGCTCGCGACGGATGGGGAGCCTGTTGATGTGTGACGCCTCGGGCAGGGGGCTTCGGTTGTGTGCGCGGCTGCGGGCCCGTTGTGGTTGCTCGCGCAGTTCCCCGCGCCCCTAAAGACAAAAAGCCAGGGGCGCAGCCCCGCTATTTAGGGGCGCGGGGAACTGCGCGACCAGCCCCCACCGGGCCCGCAGGCGAAGGACACCCGTCGTCGCGGCTACGGCCACAACAGGTCCCTGCGCCAAGTGGACTCGGCGCGTCGGTACGCGAGGCGTACATGGCGTCGGTGGGGGTCACCCTGGAAGAACTCGACCTCGTCGGGGGCGAGGACGTACACCGTCCATGAGGGGGCGGGGGCGTCCGGCTCCTGCTGGGCGCGCCGCCAGGCGGCCTCAGAGGCGCGTTCCAACTCCTCGTAGGAGTCGAGGACTTCGCTCTGCCGGCCCACCAGCGCGGAGGCGAGGGCTCCGGTCGAGCGGGCGTGCAGGTCGGCGTGGGCGACCTCGGGCGGGGCGACGGTCACCCGGCCGCGCACCCGGATCTGCCGGCCCTGCACGGGCCAGTAGAAGCCGAGTGCCGCGTACGGCCTGGCCGCCAGCTGCCGTCCCTTGCGGCTGCCCGCGTGCGAGGCGAAGTGCCAGCCCTCCTCGTCGGCGCCGTGCAGCATCACGATCCGTACGTCGGGCCGTCCCTCCTCGTCCGCCGTGGCCAGGGACATGGCGTGCGGCTCGGTCTGCCCTGCCCCCACCGCCTCCGCGAACCACTGCTCGAACAGCGGCAGCGGTTCCGCCGGGGCGGTGTCCGGGGTGAAGCGGGGCAGCTCGGTGTCCCAGACCCGCTGGGCCCTCAGCAGCCGTACGAACTCGGAGGGGGGCGGGGAGGAGGCAGACTCGGTGCTCATGGGGCGATTGTCGCGCGGGCCTCCGGCTCAGACCGCGCCGAGGTCCGACGAGAGCCAGCGTTCGGGGCGCATCCGGACGAGCACCTGGGTGCCGTGTTCCTTCCAGGAGAAGTCGACGTATCCGTCGACCTTGTCGGCCGGGAGATAGCGGGCCGAGATCTCGTGGAGCTGCTCGCGGGTGGCGGGGGTCGTGTCGAGGACCGGGCCCTCGACGGACACGTACCGGATGGTGGGTTCGACCCGGTCGACCATGAGGGAGAACCGGCCCGCCGCGCCGAGCAGTTGGTTCTTGCGGGAGTCCGCCTGGATCAGGATCCATACGGTGCCGTCGGGCTCGTACTGGTACCAGATCGGCACCGTGAGCGGGGCGCGGCCCGCCCCGGCGTCGACCGCGAACGCGGCGATGTGCGGCTCTTTCAGGAACGTCTCTCGCTCTTCACGGGTCAGGGCCATGCGGGGTCCTCCAGCCGGTTCAGTGTGCTTCTTGCGAGGAACCCCAGGCGCTTACGCCTGGGAGGAATCGCATTGTGTGGTGGCGACGCGGAGCGTCGCAGTGCCCGGGAGTTCGGGCGCGGAGCGCCCGCAGGACTGTCCGGTGGAGCCGGGCGATGTCGAACGTATGGCCGGTATGTCGCTGAATGGTGGGGCGGGTGTGCGGAAGTCGTCTGTTTGTACGGACGGCTGTGTAGGTTCGGGTTTCATGAAACTGGTTGTGCAGGTCAAGCTGTTGCCGACGCCCGTACAGGCGGCGGCGCTTGAGGCGACCCTGCACGCCTGCAATGAGGCGGCGTCCTGGGTGTCCGATGTGGCCTTCGCCAAGGATGTGAAGCGGAACTTCGCGCTGCGCCAGCACACCTACTGCGAGATCAAGCAGCGGTGGGGGCTGGGTGCGCAGGCTGCCCAACACGTCATCAAGAAAACGTGTGACGCCTACCGCACACTGGCGGCGAATGCGAAGGCCGGGAACCTCGGCAAGCGGTGGTCCAAGCGGTACCGGCGGGCCACGGAGAAGCCGATCGCGTTCCGGTCCGAGGGTGCGCAGCCTTTTGACGACCGGATGCTGTCCTGGCAGATCCCGGACCGCACCATCTCCATCTGGACGTTGTCGGGGCGGGTGAAGGGCGTGGCGTTCACTGCCTCCCCCGAGCAGTTGGCCCGTCTGGCCCTGTACCGCGGGGGCGAGTCCGACCTGCTGTACCGGGACGGTATGTGGTTCCTGAACGCGACCTGTGAGATCCCCGAAGCCGAACCGAACGCGGATCCGGACGGCTTCCTCGGTATCGACCTGGGGATCGTGAACATCGCGACCACCTCGGACGGTCAGATCATGGCCGGACGCGAACTCAACCGGGGACGGCTGCGCGAGCGCACCCTGCGCACCAAACTGCAGAAGAAGAACAGCCCGTCCGCCAAGCGCCGGCTGAAGAAGCGGCGGCGCAAGGAGTCGCGGCGGGCGAAGGACATCAATCACAAGATCGCGAAGCATGTGGTGGCCGAGGCAGAACGCACCGGTCGCGGAATCGCTCTCGAAGAGCTGACGGGCATCCGCGAGCGGGTACGGCTTCGCAAGCCCCAACGGGCCACCCACTCCAGCTGGAGCTTTGCCCAGTTGGGGGCGTTCATCGCGTACAAGGCCAAGAAGGCCGGGGTGCCGGTGGTGTACGTCGATCCGGCGTACACCTCCCGCACCTGCGCCGAGTGCGGCCACATCGACAGAGCGAACCGGGTCTCCCAGGCGTGGTTCGCGTGCCGGTCCTGCGGATTCGTTGATCACGCAGATCGGAACGGCTCCCGCAACATCCGCGCTCGCGCGGAAGAGTTGTGGCGACGCGGGGCGCAGTCAACCGCCCCAGACTCACCCCCACACCTGGGGGGCGGGATCGGACGCAAGCGCAGCACCACAGCCAGTGGCGCCCGCTCTGCAAGCCCGTCGCTCTAGCGACGGGTCGTTGACCGTGTTCTGTCCAGTTACGTATTCCAGTTCCGCGGGCCGGAAACGTGGTGCCGCGCGGAAGGCGTTCATGGCCGCTCGGCGGGCGTACCCCCCTTCCATGGTGGAGCCAGCACCACCATGGGTTCGGGTGTGGGCCGTCTCGTTGGGACGGGCGGGCGACGGCATGGTTGAACTCAGTCGATCGCAGGGGTTCACGGCCCCGCCGCCCGGAAGGAAAACCCCATGAAGTCGCAGCTCGCGCAGCAGCCGGTGACGGTGGGCGGGGTCGCTCCCGGGCCCTTCGCCTCCTTCGTCCGGTTCGTGGTGTGCGGCGGCGGGATCGGGGTCCTCTCCAGCGGTGCGGTGGCGCTGCTGGCCGGTGCGATGCCCTGGGCGGTGGCGAACGCGGTCATCACCGTCGCCTCGACCGTCCTCTGCACCGAGCTGCACGCGCTCTTCACCTTCGGGACCGGTAAGCGGGCCGGCCGGCGCCAGCACTGGCAGTCCGCCGGGTCGGCCACGGCGGCCTACGCGGTGACCTCCCTCGCGATGCTGATCCTGCACCTCGTGCAGTCGTCGCCCGGGACGCTCACCGAGCAGGTCGTCTACCTCAGCGCCTCCGGGCTCGCCGGGACAGGCCGCTTCCTGGTGCTGCGGCTGTTCGTCTTCGCGGGTGGCAGGGGCGGGGGCCAGGACCTGGGCCGGGGCCGGGGCCGGGGCCGGGTCTTCGTCCGCGAGGCCGCCGCCGCCCGGCGCCGGGTGGTCTCCGTGCCGACACGACTGCCGAACCGTGTCCTCACTCCCGCGGCGCTTGCGGTCGGATCATGAGCCTCGGGTCATGAGCCTCGGAGTATGAGTCTCGGGTCGCGAGTCGAGGGTTTCGCCGATTAGTTTCTCCCGTCCTCGCCGTCTACCCGACGACACAGAGACGACGCAGAGTTGACCGACCAGCTCTGCCGGAACCTGGAGGAACCTCATGAGGAAGATCACCGCCGGACTGTTCATCTCGCTCGACGGTGTCGTCGAGGCGCCCGACCAGTGGCACTTCCCGTACTTCAACGACGAGATGGGCGCGGCCGTCGGTGCGACCTTCGGTACGGCCGACACCATGCTGTTCGGCCGCACGACCTACGACAGCTTTGCCGGGGCGTGGCCCGAGAGGGAGGCCGCCGGCGGTGAGGACGCCGGGTTCGCCAAGCAGCTCGGTGATGTGCGGAAGATCGTCGCCTCCAGGCAGAAGCTCGCGTTCAGCTGGCGGAACTCCGAGCAGTTGGAGGGGGACCTTGTGGAGACCGTCACCGCGCTGAAGAACGAGGAGGGCGGGGACATCGCCCTCAGTGGTTCCGTCTCCGTCGTACGGCAGTTGCTGGCCGCGGGGCTGTTGGACGAGCTGCATCTGCTGGTGCATCCGATTGCCGTGCGGAAGGGGATGCGGTTGTTCGAGGAGAGCGACTCCTCGATTCCGCTGAGGTTGATTTCCTCGCAGACGTTTCAGACGGGGGTTTTGAGCCTGGTCTATGGGCCGGAGGGTGTGGCTGGTGCCGGCACGTATGGGGAGGCCAAAGGCCATCTTTCGCAGGGGGAGTAGGGCTGGGGGGTTGTCGGGTGCGGGTGGGTGGGGGCTGGTCGCGCAGTTCCCCGCGCCCCTAAAGACCACAAGATTGCGCAGTTCCCCGCGCCCCTGGGTGGGTGGGGGTTGGCGTGATGTGTTGGGTGCGGGTTGGTTTGGGCTGAGCGCGCAGTTCCCCGCGCCCCTAAAAGCCACAAGATTGCGCAGTTCCCCGCGCCCCCAAAAAAAGCCACGAGATTGCGCCGTTCCCCGCGCCCCCAAAAAAGCCAAAAGACTGCGCCGTTCCCCGCGCCCCCAAGAAAACCGAAAGACTGCGCCGTTCCCCGCGCCCCTAGAGACGGGGCGGTAGCCCCTGCTTTTAAGGGGCGCGGGGAACTGCGCGATCAGCCCCCACCGGGCCCGCAGGTTCAGGACATGCCTCGGCCCAGCACCACCGTCCCCGAGGAGCAGAACCAGCCGCCCGTTCCGGAGGCGATGGCCAGTTCTGGGAGGTGGCCGTCGGGGCGGTGGACCTGGTGGGCGCCCGCCTCGCCGCGGAGTTGGCGGACTGCCTCCACGAGGAGGAACAGGCCCCGCATGCCGGGGTGTTGGGCCGACAGGCCGCCCCCGTCCGTGTTGACGGGGAAGTCGCCGCCGGTGACCTTCAGGCGGCCTTTCTCCACAAAATCACCCCCCTCGCCCTTCTCGCAGAAGCCGAGGTCCTCCAAGGTCACCAGGGTCATGTAGGTGAAGGCGTCGTAGATCTCGGCGAAGTCGATGTCCTGTGGGCCGACTCCCGCCCGCTGGAAGGCGGTTCGGCCGCTCACCGCCGCCGGTGACACCGTGAAGTCGGGCCACTCGGACATCGTCGTGTGGGAGACGTGCTCCCCGGTGCCGAGGACCTGGACGGGAGTCGTACGGCAGTCCTGGACGTACTCCTCGGCCGCGAGCAGGACCGCCGCGCCGCCGTCGGAGCGTATGCAGCAGTGCAGTTTGGTGAAGGGGTCCGCGATCATCGGGCCCGACAGGACGTCGTCGACCGTGATCGGGTCGCGGAACATCGCGTCGGGATTCAGCGCGGCGTTGGCCCGCGCCTGCACCGCCACGGACGCCAACTGCTCCAGCGTCGTGCCGTATTCGTGCATGTGGCGGCGCGCGGCCATCGCGTATTTCGCGATCAGCGTGTGGCCGTACGGGACTTCGAACTGCAGGGGACCGCGCGCGCCGAACGACAGGTTGCCCGTGCGGCGGCCCGCCTTGATGTCCGCGCGGGCCGTGGACCCGTACACCAGCAGGACCGCGTCGGCGTGCCCGGCGGCGATCGCGTCCGCCGCGTGGGCCGCCATGACCTCCCAGGTGGAGCCGCCGACGGAGGTGGAGTCGACCCAGGTGGGCCGCAGGCCCAGGTACTCGGCCACCTCGACCGGCGCCAGCGTGCCGAGGCCCGCCGAGGCGAAGCCGTCGATCACCGTGCGGTCCAGGCCCGAGTCGGCCAGGGCCCGGCGGGCGGCCTGGGCGTGGAGCGCGTACGGCGTCGCCTCGTCCACCCGGCCGCAGTCGGAGAGGGACACGCCGACGACCGCCACCTTCCGCCGGGTACGAGTCCGGGTCCGAGTCATGAATCTGACGGTACATCAGATTCGGTCCCCTCGGCAGGCGGTGTACGAGGCGTCACGCCTCTGTGCATCTGGCCGTCGCCGCTCTAACATGACGCGCCGTCAGATGCGAAGGAGTGTGCTGCCCATGGACGCCACCTTCACCGCGGAGCAGGAAGAGATCCGCCGCACCCTCCGTGAGCTCCTCCTCAAACGCTGTGGTCCGGAGGAGGTCAGGACCGCCGTGCGGAGCGAGGGCGGGTACGACCCCGCCCTCTGGGAAACCCTGGCCCAGCAACTCGGGCTGCCCGGGCTCGCATTGCCCGAGGCGTATGGTGGAGTTGGTTGTTCCGCCACCGAACTTGCCCTCGCCAGTGAGGAGTTGGGGCGGAGTCTCGCTCCCTCGCCGCTTCTCGCCACGGCCGTGCTGAGCGTGCCTCTGCTGCTGGCCCTGGGGAGCGAGCGGCAGCGGGCCGCGCTGCTGCCCCGTATCTCCTCCGGCGAACTCACCGCCGCCCTCGCGGTGCCGGGCGCGAGCCTGACCACCGCCCTCGGACTGACCGGCGACAACCGCGGCGACTGGGCGGGCGGCGGCCGCGCGGGAGGCGTACAGGCGCGGCAGACCGACGGCGGGTGGCGGCTGTACGGGCAGGCCGACCAGGTGCTCGACGGCCACAGCGCGGGCCTGCTGCTCGTGGCCGCGCACACCGGAGGCTTCGCCCGCTCGCGGACCCTCCTCTTTCTCGTACAGGACTCACCGCCCGCCGAACAGGACGGTTCCGGGAGCGGGGCAGCGACCCGCGTGCGGCTCACCTCCCTCGACGAGACGCGGTCGCAGGCGCGGATCCAACTGCGGGACGTGGAAGCCGAGTTGCTCGGTGACGACGAGTCCGCCGATGTGGCCGGGGTGCTCGCCGGTGTCGGTGACTCGGCCGCCGCCGTCCTCGCCGCGGAGGCCGTCGGTGCCGCCGACCGCGTACTGGAGCGGACCGTCGAATACGTCAAGCAGCGTGAGCAGTTCGGGCGCGCGATCGGGTCCTTCCAGGCCGTGAAGCACCGGCTCGCCGACCTGTACGTACAGGTGCAGGCAGCGCGCTCGGCGGCGTACTACGCGGCCTGGGCGGCGGGCGCCGGGGAGGAGCGGGTGGGCGGGCTCGCGCTGGCCCAGGCGCTGGAGGCGCTGCGGATCACCTCCTCCGAGGCCGTGCAGCTGCACGGCGGCATCGGGTTCACCTGGGAGCACGAGGCGCATCTCTACTTCAAGCGGTCGGCCGGCGACGAGTTGCTCTTCGGGCCGGTGCACCGGCTGCGGGAGCACGCGGCGGACGCGGCCCGGCTGTTCGGCGGCGGGGAGGTGGCGGTCTGATGGGCGTAGGAGTACGAGCAGGAGCAGGAGTAGGAGTTCGGATCGTGCAGAGGGTGTCCTCGACACCCGCCTTCGCGAAGGTCGCGCCCCATCTCATTCCCGCGCTGGACCGCGCCGTCCACCGGCTCACCCGCGGAAAGGTCCTGCTCAGCGCCCAGATGCTGCCCGGCGTCATCCTCACCGCGCGCGGCGCGAAGAGCGGACTGCCCAGGCGTACGCCGCTGGCCTGCATGCCGGAGGGAGGGAAGGGGAGGGAGGGCGCGAGCTGGATTCTGATCGGGTCCAACTTCGGGCGTACGGACCATCCGGCCTGGACCGCCAACCTCCTCGCCCATCCCGACGCGGAGGTGAGCTGGAAGGGCAGGGACATCCCCGTCACCGCGCATCTTCTGCGGGGCGAGGAGCGGGGCACGGTCTGGAAGGCGCTGCTGGAGTTCTGGCCGCCGTACGCGACGTACCAGGCGCGGGTCGAGCGGGAGATCCGGCTGTTCCGGATCGTCCGGCGGGAGGCACCCGGAAGTTCCGGAAGTTCCGGAACTCCCGGGGATTCCGGGGGTTCCGGGAGCGCGACAGGCGGCAGCCCACCTGAGTGAACTGCCGCCTGCGTGACAGGACTTGTGCCTGGAAAGACCCGGCGTCCGGCGCGGGGTGCGGCGGACTACTTGGTCGGCTTCTTGCCGGTCACGCCCAGATGCACCAACAGGGCGAGGTTCGGCTTCAGTTCGGCCTGCTTCACGCCCCAGGACTGGAAGCCCTTCTGGTGCGAGGCCACCGCCGCGAGCATCGCGACGAGGGAACCCGCCATCGCTGCCGGGCTGATGTCCTTGTCGACCTTGCCCTTCGCCTGAAGCTCCTTGACCGTGTCCGTGAGGGAGTTGTTCACGGAGTTGAGGATCTTCATACGGATCTTGTAGAAGCGTTTGTCGCCCTCGGCCGCGCCCAGGTCGACGACTCGGAGGATGGCGTCGTTTTTGCGCCAGAACTCCAGGAAGCCGTCCACGAGTTCCTGCGCGGTCTGCCAGCCGGCCTTGCCGACCCAGGAGCGTCCTTCGAGGAGTTCGGTCAACCCGGCGCCCTCCGCCGCCATTTGCTCCGCAATCTCCAGGACGGCGCCCTCGACGTCCGGGAAGTACTGATAGAAGGTCGCCGGTGAAGTGCCCGCCTTCCGCGCGACGTCGATGACTTTGACGTCGCGGTAGGGCGAGGAGCTGAGCATCTCGCTGAGGCAGTCGAGCAGCTTCTGCCGCGTCGCCTGCCCGCGCCGACCGGCCACACGGCCGTCGACGGTACGCACTTGTCCTGTCATGCCGTCAGCTTACCGAGGGGTGATCGGAGCGCGATTCGGCCGACTGCAAATGGGGTGCGCGGGCTCTCGGAGAGGGTCTGGAGGAGGGGTGCCGCCCGCCCTGCGGGATGCGTGAAAGGCCGTTAGCTTGGCCGCATGGCTGGATCTGAGGCATCTGCCGGTTTCGCCGAGGGCGTCCCCTGCTGGATCGACGCCCAGCTTCCGGACGTCGAGGCGGGCAAGCGCTTCTACGGCGGGCTCTTCGGGTGGACCTTCGAGCCCTTCGATGAGATGGAGGAGACGACCGGGCCCTCACCGGGCGCCCCGCGCTCCTCGGCGGCCCCGGGCTCCTCGGCGGCCCCGGGCTCCCCGGGCTCCCCGGGCTCCCCTGGCTCTCCGGGCTCTCCGGGCTCCCTGGAGTCCCCGGCTCCCGCGGCCTACGCCGGCCCCAGCCCGTACGCGGGCTCGGTACGGGCGCACCTCGACGGCCGGCCCGTGGCGGCCCTCGTGCCGAAGCGGGACGGGCGGATGCCCACCGTGTGGACGGTGTACTTCGCCACTCCGGACGCCGAGGACCTGGCCGACCGGATCCGGGAGGCGGGCGGCCAGGTGATCACGGCACCGGTGCCCGTGGGTCCGTACGGCACGATGGCGCTCGCCGCCGACCCCGAGAGCGCGGTCTTCGGGCTCTGGGAGGGCGGCAC
Source organism: Streptomyces sp. NPDC050988 (assembly GCF_044456225.1). Classification (NCBI taxonomy): domain Bacteria; kingdom Bacillati; phylum Actinomycetota; class Actinomycetes; order Kitasatosporales; family Streptomycetaceae; genus Streptomyces; species Streptomyces sp. NPDC050988. The sequence continues at coordinate 118,176 of NZ_JBITFQ010000013.1, forward strand.
GCTCCCCGGCTTCGGCAGACGGCACGGTCCCGGCTCCTTCAGCTGGGTCGAGCTGTACGCCCGGGACACGGCCGTCGCCGACTCCTTCTACACCGGTCTCTTCCACGACGCCCTCTTCGGCCCCGGCACCACCCGTGACTTCGGCCGCGTCCTCGTCACCGAGGCATTCCCGGCCGAGATGCCGCCCCACTTCCTCGTTCACTTCGGGGTGGAAGACTGCGAGGCGCTGCTCGGGACGGTCGTGCGGCTCGGCGGACGGGTCCAGGCGCCGCCTTTCGACACGTCGTACGGGCGCGTGGCCGTCGTCACGGACAATCAGGGGGCGTCCTTCGCCCTGCTGCAAACTTGAAATTCGCGGTGCTTCAGCACTGAAAGGGCGTACGAACGGCGTGCGCAAAGCTGCGAAAGGCGTCGAAAAACACCGGGCGGCGTTGAAAAGCAAGGCGAGTGCGGGTCTTTTGTCCCAGGACGCGCTAAGACATCCCGATTCGGGCCCGGGTTCGCAACCGGGGCCCCGGCCAGGAAGAATCGGGTTGCGTGCCGCCGGAGCGGTTCGGTGGTGAGACGCTGCGCAGTGGCTGAAGCTGCGGCTGGAGCGGTGGCTGGAAGCGCGGCCGCGTACGGGGAGGTGGCAGGCAAGTGGTGGATCAGCTGACACAGCACGATCCGCGGCGGATCGGGCCGTTCGAGGTGCTGGGACGGCTGGGAGCCGGCGGCATGGGGCTGGTCTATCTCGCGCGCTCGGCCTCGGGCCGGCGGGTGGCGATCAAGACGGTCAGGACGGAGCTCGCCGAGGACCAGCTGTTCCGGGTCCGCTTCTCGCGCGAGGTGGAGGCGGCCCGTGCCGTCTCCGGCTTCTACACGGCCGCCGTGGTCGACGCCGACGCGCGCGCCGCCGTGCCGTGGCTGGCCACCGCCTATGTGCCCGCGCCCTCCCTCGAAGAGATAGTGACCGAGTGCGGGCCGCTGCCGGCCCAGGCGGTCCGCTGGCTCGCGGCGGGTGTCGCGGAGGCCCTGCAGTCCATCCACGGGGCCGGTCTCGTCCACCGCGACCTGAAACCGTCGAACGTTCTCGTCGTGGAGGACGGGCCGCGCGTCATCGACTTCGGAATCGCCTCCGGGGTATCGAACACACGTCTGACGATGACCAATGTCGCCGTCGGCACCCCCGCCTACATGTCGCCCGAGCAGGCGAAGGACTCCCGCAGTGTGACCGGCGCGAGCGACGTCTTCTCGCTCGGCTCGATGCTCGTCTTCGCCGCCACCGGCCATGCGCCCTTCCACGGCGCGAACCCCGTCGAGACCGTCTTCATGCTCCTGCGGGAGGGCCCGGACCTCGAAGGCCTCCCGGACGAGCTGCGCCCGCTCATCGAGTCCTGCATGCAGATGGAGGCGACGGGCCGCCCCAACCCGGCCGACCTCCAGGCCCAGCTCGCACCCCACCTCTTCGGCTCCGGCTCCGACGACAGCGGTACGGCGTCCGCGTGGCTGCCCGAGCGGGCCGTGGGCCTGATCGAGCAGCGCCGCGGCGGCCGCCCGGCGGCCAAGCCGTCCTCCGGCCGCAGCGGCGGACGCGGCGCCCCCGTGGTGCCGCCCCCGCCGCCCCACGACCCGCCGCCCGTCCCGGTCGGCGCCGGTACGGGCCGGCACGGCGGCCCGCCCGACACCGGGCCCGTACGCCTCGCGGGCGCCCAGGTGCCCATCGGCCCCGGCCCGCGCGTCGCCGACGCCCGCGCCGCCGCCGTGAAGGCACCTCCTCCCGAAGCCGGCCTCGCCGCCTCCTGGTCCCGGCCGCGCCCCGGCGTGAACGGCGCCGACCCCGTCGTACCCGGCGCCGGGCCCGTTCCGGTACCCGCGCCCGCGGCGGCCCCCGGCGCCGACTCCGCCACCTCCTGGCGGCCGTGGCGCTTCCGCATGTCGAACGACGTGTGGGGCACGCCCGCCGTCGCCGGAGACCTCGTCTACGTCACGTCCTTCGAGGTCCACGCCCTGGACGTGGCCACCGGGCGGCGGCGCTTCAAGACCCGGGACGTCGCCTGGTCGATGGCGGTCGCCGGCGGCCGCGTCCACGCCTCCGACGGTCCCACCCTCTTCGCCCTGGACGCCCGCGAGGGCACCGACCTGTGGCGGCTGCCGACCGATGCCTGGGTGTACTCCCTCAAGGCCGACCGCGGCACGGTCGTCACCGGCACGCGCGGTGGTGGCGTACAGGCCTGGGAGGCCGCCAACGGGCAGAAGCTCTGGGAGATCACCGGCGCCCAGACCGACTTCGAGTCGCCCGAGGCCGGGCCCGCCGTCCACGACGGCACGGTCTACGTCTGGAAGGACGCCCGGCTGCGTGCGCTGGAGGCCCGCACCGGTGAGGAGCGCTGGTCGTACCCCATCGGGGACGCTGCGTCCTGCGGCGGCGTGCCCGTCCGGATCACCCAGGCCGACGACGGGTACGTCTACGTGTCCGCCGGTACGCGGGTGCTCGCCATCGATGTCGCCGGTGGGCATGTGCGCTGGCACTTCGAGGCGCCTGCCGTGTTCCTCAGCCCGCCGACGTTTGCGCCGGGGCCCGCCGTCACGGGCGGCGGGATCTATCTTGCCGACTATCTCGGCACGGTGTATGCCCTGGACGCCACGGACGGGCGCGATCGGTGGCGTATCGCCACGGAGGCGCGGTCCTCGCTCGATCCCGTGCTTGTCTCCGCGGGGCATGTCCATGTGGGGTCCGGGAAGGGGCTCTACACGCTCGACGCCGTCACCGGTACGCCGAAGTGGCGCTTCCAGGCGGGGGGTGACGTGGTGGGTGCGCCCGCCGTCGCCGACGGGCGGATTCACTTCGGGTCCACCGATCATCTGCTCTACACGCTGAAGGCCGACGATGGTCGGTTGCGGTGGAAGCTGGCCACTGGTGGGGAGATCACTGGGGCGCCCGTTGTCAAGGACGGGGTGGTGTATGCGTGCAGCAAGGATCGGTGTGTGTACGCGCTCGATGCGGAGAAGGGGACGGGGACGGCCCGCTCCTGAGGGGGCGGGCCGGGGGGCCAGGGGGCGTTGTCGGGTGCGGGTTGGGTGTGGCTGGTCGCGCAGTTCCCCGCGCCCCTAAAAGATGCGCCTGCCGTTTGTCTTCGGGTCGGGGCCGCGACGGGGCATCCGATCGCAGCTGTGTCATCCAGCACCTATGGGGTGCCCATCAGAGGTCGTGCTGCGATCGGAAACCCCGACACGACCCCTCACGGAGGAGAGCGGCTGCCGGAGGGTGGGGGCGGGCCCCTTTAGGGGCGCGGGGAACTGCGCAATCTTTTGGCTTTTAGGGGCGGGGATAGTCCGCAGTCGGGCCGTCGAGCGTCGGTACCGTCGGATCCGGTGGAGGTGCGTACGCGGGCTCCGCCCGCACCGCGCGGCCACGCAGGACGACAGAAGCCAGGAGTAGGACCAGACCACCGCCAAAGGCGAGCCCCGTGCCGGGGCCCAGGCCGTTGGTCGGGGTGGCGGAGATGACGAGGCTGCCCTCGGCCTGGCCCACGCGGATGAGCCAGAGGACGGTGAAGGCGAGGACGATCACGCCGGCCAGGGCCACCAGCAGTCGCGACCGGAGCAGCAGCCCGGCCAGCGTGATCAGCGCGGCGCCCGCGAAGGGCAGGAAGAGCGAGGCGAAGAGCTCCGCGGGGACGCTCGTGACGCCGGTCGCGGAGAAGAGGTCCCCGAGGCGGTAGTGCCTGCCGTGACGGCCGTCGTACCAGGCACGGAAGGGGCTCCATACGGCGGCCGTCGCTCCGGCGAGAGCGAGGACGGACCCGAGCAGGTTGCGGACCATGCGCGGACCTCCGTTCCCGGGCTCTCGATGCAGACGCTACGCCGGGTGCCCGACCCCCGCCACGCGACGGTCACGCTCGGTGACGGTCCGGGCGGAGGGCGCTCGCGCGGTGGTCAGCGGGTTCGGAAGCCCGTGCGGCGGCCGGTGAAGAGGCCCGCCTGCGCCTCGCTCGGCAGGTTGCCCATCGACACGAGATGCGGGGCGTGCGCCAGCGCGGCCGTCCGGGTCGCCTCCTTCGCCGCCCATACGGCCCGTACGGTCCCCTGCACGGCCTCGGTCGGGTAGGAGGCGATGACGTCCGCGCACCGCACGGCGGCGGCCGGCGCCTCACCCGGCGCGGTGAGTTCGCTGACCAGCCCCACCTCGTACGCCCGCCGCGCGGAGACCCGCTCGGCCGTGCCCATCAGCGCCATCCGGGCGACCTCCCCGAACGGCGTCCGCTGTGCCAGGAGGATGGACTCGTACGCGCTGACCATGCCGTAGGTGGTGTGCGGGTCGAAGAACGTGGCCGTCTCGTCGGCGATCACGAAGTCCGCCTCGCCGATGAGATAGAAGGCCCCGCCGCAGGCCATCCCGTTCACGGCGGCGATGACCGGCTTCCACAGGTCGCACGCCTTCGGCCCGATGCTGATCAGTGGATCGTCCACCATGTAGGGGGAGTTGGGCTGCGGGACGTCGGCGTCGCGGTCGAGCCCCGTGCAGAAGGCCCGTCCGCCCGCGCCCGTGAGCACGATCGCCCGTACGGAGTCGTCGAACCTGAATTCCCGCCAGGCGGCCGTCAGTTCGGCGGCGGTGGTGAGGTCGATGGCGTTGAGCTTCTCGGGGCGGTCGAGGGTGACGACCGCGACGCCGGTGTCCTTGTCGGTGGAGAGGTGAAGGGTCATGGCCGCTCCAGTACCCAGCGGGGCAGCCCGGTGCCGCTCTCGCCGTCCTCGCCGTCGGTGAAGACCACCTGCACCTTCGCCCCGATCCTGATCCGCTCCTGGGCGACGGAGTTGAGCGGTGCCTCGGGACTGCTGACGAGGTTGCCGACGAGTCGGATGCGCGGGGCGTCCGCCAGCTCGACGACGATCACGTTGTACGGGGCCTGCGCCGCGTAGTCGGGCAGGAGAGGCGGATGGGGGATCACGTACGACCAGACGCGGCCCTTGCCGCTCATCCTGCGCCACTCGCTGTCGAAGGAGTGGCAGTGCGGACAGCAGGGCCGGGGCGGGAAGCGGAGTTCGCCGCAGTCGGGATCGGCGCAGGCCTGGACGCGCAGCTCGCCTTGGGCGGCGTACTCCCAGAAGGGGGCGCCGTCGTCGTCCACGACAGGTGTCAGCATGTCGGCCCTTCGGGTACTTGGTTTCGGCGGATGCTCGGGCGGTCGGGCCCTCATGGGCTTGGTCAGGTCCTCAGGAGCAGGGCGGACGTCGGTACGCCCTCGCCCGCTGTTACCAGGCATGTGGCCGCGTTCGGGACCTGCGCGGTGCTTGTGCCCCGGAGCTGCTTCACGCCCTCGTTGATGAGGTTGAAGCCGTGGACGTACGCCTCCGAGAGGCCGCCGCCGCTCGTGTTCAGCGGCAGCCGTCCGCCGATCTCCAGGGCGCCGCCCTCCGTGAACGCGCCGCCCTCGCCCCGGCCGCAGAAGCCGTACCCCTCAAGGGAGAGCGGTATGAGGGGCGTGAACGCGTCGTAGATCTGGGCGACGTCGACGTCCTCCGGGGTGAAGTCCGCGTGTTTCCAGAGATGGCGGGCGGCTGTCCAGGCGGGGCCCGTCAGCGGGTCGTCGTTCCAGTAGTTGACCATGCCGTGGTGCTGGGCGGGCAGGCCCTGGGCGGCGGAGTGTACGTACACGGGCCGGCGGCGGCAGTCTCGGGCCCGTTCGGCGGAGACGATGACGCAGGCCAACGCGCCATCTGTTTCAAGGCAGTTGTCGAAGAGGCAGAGTGGTTCGCTGATCCATCGCGAGGTCATATACATGTCCCGGGTCAGCGGGCGCTCGTACATCATCGCCGCGGGGTTCTGGTTGGCCCGGTTGCGGCAGGCCAGGGCGACGTTGAAGAGGTGGTCGCGGGTCGCCCCGTACTCGTGCAGATAGCGGCGGGTGAGCATGGCTATCTCGTCGGCCGGGCGGAGGAGGCCGAAAGGGCGCGTCCACTGGGCGGGGGTGGGGAGTTGGACGGCCGTGTTCTTCCACGGGCGTGGGCCGCTGCCGCGCTTGCGTGAGCGCCAGGCGACTCCGACCGTCGCCTGACCGGTGGCCACGGCGGCGGCCAGATGCGCGACGGTGGCGCACGAACCGCCGCCCCCGTAACCCACCTTGCTGAAGAAGGTGAGGTCGCCGAAGCCCGCGGTCTTCGCGACCTCGACCTCGTCGGTCTCCTCCATCGTGTAGGAGGCGAGTCCGTCGACTTCGGTGGGGTCGATCCCTGCGTCGTCGAGGGCCGCGAGGATCGCCCGGCAGGCCAAGGCTTTTTCGCTTTCCGGGAGTTGCTTGGCGAAGGGGGTCTGCCCGATCCCCACGATGGCCGTGGCGTCCTTGAGTCCTGCCCCTGTCATGGGCGCACCTCCACCGTGGTCCAACGAATGCTGACAGGGCGTCAGGCTACAGCTAATCTGACGGGTAGTCAGCTAGTGGGAGTCGACCATGGGGAGGCTCGTAGTGCGCGGTGACATGGAGTGGGGCACCATCCCGGGGCTGGTGCGGGGGGCGGCCGAGCGGTACGCCGACGTGGAGGCGGTCGTCGAGGGCCGCACCCGTGTCTCGTACGCGGAGTTGGGCGCCCGGGTGGAACGCGCGGCGGCGGCCTGCGTCGCGAACGGCGTCAACCCCGGTGACCGCGTGGCCATCTGGGCGCCCAACACCCTGGACTGGATCGTCTCTTCACTGGGTGCCGTGTCGGCCGGCGCGGTCCTCGTCCCGCTCAACACCCGCTTCAAGGGCACGGAAGCGGCGTACATCCTCTCCCGGAGCCGGGCGAAGCTGCTGTTCGTGACGGGGACGTTCCTGGGGACGTCCTACGTGGCGTCGCTTCGGCGGGCGGCGGGGGAGGGCTCGGGGTCCGCGGGTCCGCTCGGCGGGCTTCCGCATCTGGAACAGGTGGTCGTTCTCTCGGACGACGCCCCCGCCGACTTCCGTACCTGGAAGGACTTTTTGGCCAGTGGGGACGGAGTGGCGGCGGAGGACGTACGGGCGCGGGCCTCGGCGGTCGAGTCGTCCTCCCCGTCGGACATCGTCTACACCTCGGGCACGACGGGCCGCCCCAAGGGTGCGGTGATCACCCACGCGCAGACACTGCGGGCGTACGAGGTGTGGAGCGATCTCGCGGGCCTCCGCGAGGGTGACCGCTATCTGATCGTGAACCCCTTCTTCCACACCTTCGGCTACAAGGCCGGTGTCATCGCCTGTCTGATGCGGGGCGCGACGATGATTCCGCAGCCGGTGTTCAACGTGGACACGGTCCTCGCGAACGTGGCCTCGGAGCGGATCTCCGTGCTGCCCGGCCCACCCACCCTCCACCAGTCGCTCCTGGACCACCCGGGCCGCGAGGCGTACGACCTCTCGCCACTGCGTCTGGTGGTGACGGGCGCGGCCGTGGTGCCGTTGCGCCTGGTGGAGCGGTTGCGGGAGGAACTCGGGGTGGGGACCGTTCTGACCGCCTACGGACTTTCCGAGGCGAGCGGGATCGTCTCCATGTGCCGACGGGGGGACGAGCCGGGTGTGATCGCGTCGACGTCGGGTCGGGCCATCCCGGGCACGGAGGTGCGGGTGGTGGACGCGGCGGGCGTCTCCGTCGCTCCCGGCGCCCAGGGCGAGGTCCTGGTCCGCGGCTTCAACGTCATGGGCGGCTACTACGAGGACGCCCGGGCCACCTCCGAGGTCCTCACCCCCGACGGCTGGCTCCGCACCGGCGACGTCGGAGTCCTGGACGCGGCCGGCAACCTCCGGATCACCGACCGCATCAAGGACATGTTCATCGTCGGCGGCTTCAACGCGTACCCGGCGGAGATAGAGCAACTCCTCGGCCTGCACCCGGACGTGGCCGACGTGGCGGTGATCGGCGTACCGGACGCGCGGCTGGGCGAGGTCGGCAAGGCGTACGTGGTGCGGCGGCCGGGAGCGGTGGCGACCGCGGACGACCTCATCGCCTGGGCCCGGCGGGAGATGGCCAACTACAAGGTGCCCAGGACGGTCGAGTTCGTGGGTGAGCTGCCGAGGAACGCGAGCGGCAAGGTCGTCAAGGGCGAGTTGCGGGGGCGCTAGGGGGCGCTAGGGGGTGCTGAGGGGCCGGTTCGGAAATGTGAGTACGGGCAGACGCGCGGCCGGGACGATCCGGCCGCGCGTCTGCCCGTACTCCCGCTTCCGTCCTCGTGGTGCCTGGCCCTATTCGCGGGCGGACAGCGCATGGGCGGGGGCCGTGCGCAGTGCCTGTCGGGTGGGGAGTTCGACCGTGATGAACGCGGTGCAGATCACGGTCAGCGCGACGGCGGGGAGCAGCCACACCGGGCCCGCGGGCCACGGCCGGTCCAGGAAGCCGATGCCGAGCAGCGCGAGGGGGATCGCGGACAGCAGCAGGCCGGTGGTGAGGGCGGCGGCCCCGATCACCGCGGCCTCGCGGCGCATCATCGCGAGGATCTGGCGCGGCGTGGTGCCGTTGAGGCGGAGTGTGGCGATCTCGCCCTGCCGCTGGGCGGTGGTGGCGACGAGCTTGTTGGCGATGCTGAGGAGGAGGTAGCCGAGGAGTACGACGATGAGGGCCAGGTTGATCCAGACCGTCGGCGGGGCGTCGCTCAAGCTCTCGCCCGACCCGGTGTCGGTGGGCGCGAGGGCCAGGCCGGGGCGGGCCGCGGCGAGGGCGGTGAGGGCGCGCTCGGCCTTGTCGGTGCCGTCGGTGCGGACGAGGACGCTCTGGTCGAGGCCCGCGGTGGTGTGGCCCGCGGCGAGGTCGTGGGAGAGGGCGATCGGGCCGAAGCCGAGGCCTCGGTCGTAGACGGCGACGACCTTGGGGGTGACCCGGGTGCCGTCCCCGAGAACCAGGGTGACGCGGCTGCCGAGTCCCGAGCCGGGGGAGCGGGCGACCTCGGTGCTGACGGCGACCGTGTCTCCGGTGAGCTCGGCCAGGCTCCCGTCCCGTACGTCCAGGTCGAGGACGCCCGACGCGGCCGGGGTCAGGATCATGGCCGAGCCGGATTCGACGACCGGGTCACCGAACTGCTTGTACTCCCGGATCACGGTGGTGTCGCTGACCGGGGCCGCCGCCTCGACGCCCGAGGTCCCGGTGACGGCGGCGAGGGTGCCGGCGGGCAGGCCACCGAGGCCCGGCGCGGTCAGGCGCTGCTGGGCGAGGGTGCCGGTGCGGGTGTCCTGCGCGGTGGCGCTCATGACGGTCGTCTGGGCGAGGGTGTAGGTCAGGACGAACACGACCGCCATGGCCAGGGCGCTGACGACCCCGGAGAGCCGCAGCGCGTAGCCGCGGATGTTGGACACCGCGAGCCAGGTCGGCGCCGAGACACTGGGGCGGAGCCGCCGGCCCGCCGCGTCGCCGATGCCCCGGACCAGCGCGGGTCCCGCCAGGGCCAGGCCGATCGCCCCGATGATCCCGGCCATGGAGGTGGCCGTCGCGCCGAGGACCGTACGGCTCAGCAGCGGTACGACCGACAGCGTGGTGGCGGCGACGATCAGCAGCAGCCCGAAGCGCGCCCGCATCTTGGACGGGGTGCGGGGTTCGCTGCGCGACTCGGCGACCGCCTCGGTGGCCGGCATGCGCGAGGTGCGCCACGCGGCGCCGCGGGCCGACACCTGCACGGCGAGGCCGAGGAGCAGGACGGTGGCGAGCGCGGGCAGCGGGCTGAACGTGAGCGGCAGGGTTTCCGGGATCACCTCGCGGTCGACGAGCATCCGCCGGAACTGTCCGGCCAGCAGATAGCCGAGGCCGACTCCGGGCACGACCGCCACGGCCGCGATGATCGAGGCCTGTCCGGCCGCAAGTCGCCTGATCTGCTTGGGAGTTGCCCCGACGGCCCGCATCAGGGCCAGATCGCGGCGCTGGCCGCCGATCGACACGGCCAGCGCGCTCGCCAGCACGAATCCGATGATCAGCATGATGACTCCGGCGAGCGAACTGGCCAGCAGGATCAGCAGGGAGCGGGCGGCGCCCGCGCCGGGTGAGGCGATGTCGCCGCGCTCGGAGCCGGTGGAGACGATCAGGTTGGCGGGGGCGTCGGCCTCGGCGCTGGTGCTGGTGCTGGTGTCCGTGTTCTTGGCGGTGCTTTTGCGGGTGTCCTTGATCTTCTCGCGGGCCGCGGCGGCCACCGAGGCTTCGGTGCCGGGCTCGGTGCGCAGGGCGACGAGGTCCACGGTCCCGGCGCGCTCTCCGGCGGCGCGGCCGGACAGCCGTACGGCCGTCGGGTCGGCGAAGAGGATTCCCGCGTCCGGTGCGTCGACCAGTGCCGTGACGCGGTAGGCGGCTGCGGCGCGGCCGACGGCGACGACCTCGACCCTGTCGCCCACCCGGACTCCCGCGGTGGCGGCCGTGGCGCTGTCGAGGGCGACCTCGTTGGTGCCGGCCGGAGCGGATCCGTCGACCTTCGCTTCCACGAGGAGCTTCGTCGAGGACCAGCCGTGCCCGGCCGTCCGCGGATCCTGGGTCGGTACGACCCGTCCGTAGGCGTCGACGAGGGCGGCGGGGAAGCCGATGTCGCCGACCGCCGCGGTGACGCCGGGCAGTTGGGCCAGCTCGTCGACCAGCTCGGCCGGGACCGCGCCGCGCTCCGGGAGGGCGATCGGCAGGTCGGGGCCCGAACTGAAGCTCTGTTCGGTGGAGACCACGACCTCCGCGCCGGCGAGGCGCCCGGCCGGCAGCTGGGAGCGGAACCCGGACTCGGCCATCACTCCGGTGCCGGTGATCAGGGCCGCCCCGCCGAGGACCGCGCACGCCACCGCCAGCAGGGCGGTGATCCGGTGTCCGGCCATCCGGACCGCGAGATGCAGCATGGTTCTAGACCTCTCCGAGCTTGACGAGGCGGTCGGCCAGTTCGGGGGCGGTGGGCTGGTACAGGCGCTCGACCACCCGGCCGTCGGCCATCACCACCGCGTGGTGCGCCTGGGCGGCGGCGGCCGGGTCGTGGGTGACCATCACCACCGTCTGGCGCAGCTCGGCGACGAGTTCGCGCAGCAGGCCGAGCACCTCGTGGGCGCTGCGCAGGTCCAGCGCCCCGGTCGGCTCGTCGGCGAATACGACGGCCGGCTTGGCCACCAACGCCCGTACGATCGCGGCCCGTTGCTGCTGGCCGCCGGAGAGCTCGGCGGGCCGGTGCGAGAGGCGGTCGCCGAGACCGACCCGCTCGACCAGGGTCCGCAGCCACTCCCGGTCGGGGGCCCGCCCAGCCAGGCGCAGCGGCAGCGTGATGTTGTCGGCGATGCTGAGCGCGGGCACCAGGTTGTAGGACTGGAACACGAACCCGATGTGCTCGCGGCGCAGTTCGGTGCGGCGGGTCTCGTTCAGCCCGGCGATCTCCTGGCCGCCGATCCGGATGCTCCCCGAGGTGGGGGAGTCGAGGCCGGCGGCGCAGTGCATCAGCGTGCTCTTGCCGGACCCGGAGGGCCCCATCACGGCGAGGAACGTGCCGTGCTCCACGGCCAGCGACACGTCGTCGAGGGCGTGGACGCCTCCCGCGTACGTCTTGCTGACGTTCGCCAGCGCGATGGCGGGAGCGGTCCGTGTCGCCATCGGGTGGGCGGCTCCCGCGTGGACGCCGCTCATCGCCGGCCCCGCAGGTGGCGGATGACGAGCGCGGTCACGCACAGCGCGGTGACGGCGCCGCAGGCCAGGTGGACCCGGGTGGAGGCGGCGCCGTAGGAGGCCACCATGTTGCCGACGGTGCTGATGACCAGCACCAGCCACAGCGCCGTACGTACGATGTCGGCCCGCTGCACGCCGGGCCTCGTCCCGTCCGGGGTCTCTGTGCCGCCGGTGAGGCGGTAGGGGTCTGTGGTCGTCATCGCTGTCCTTCTCCGAACTCGTCGCGTTCCGGGGGCCCTTGGGCGGGTCCCGCCGGCGTGCTTCGAAGCTACGGATCAGCACCCTGCGCGGCCGAGCCAGCCAGCAGCCCGAGTGGGGGTACAGCAGGCTGTACCCCTACGCTCCTCATCGACAGCGAACCGGCCGCCCGCACAGGGCTGTTGACGAGGGAGAGAGGTGGTGCGGATGTCGACCTCGACCCGGCACGGTGAGCCGGCCGACGCGGACCGGCCCGGGATCAGGGCAAGCGCGATCCGGGCCGCCGAGGCTGCCGTCGCCGCGCTCGGACAGCTCATCGGCGGGCTCGGGACCGCGATGCTCGCGCCGGCCGTGCTGATCTGGCTGGCCGTCTCGGCCGTGACGTCCGTCGTGGGCGTCGGACTGCTCATGGCCCCGGCCGTGCTGCGCGCCCTGCACTCCCTCGCCGACCGTGAACGCCACCGGCTCGCCCGGTGGGGTCCCGAGATCATCGGGCCCGACCCGGCTCCTGCCAGGCTGCGGCTCGCCCTCGTCGATCCGGCCACCCGGCGGGAGCTGCGCTGGCTGGCCCGGCACGGCACGCTCGGGCTGCTGCTCGGCCTGATCGCGCTGCTGCTGCCGCTGATGGCCGTACGCGACGCGCTGTTCCCGCTGTACTGGCGCCTCATGCCGGAGAGCGCGACCAGTACGTCCGTGGGCCTCGGCCATGCCCAGGGCTGGCCCGACGCCCTGGCCGTGACTCTGCTGGGGCTCGGCTGGATCGCGATCATCCTGGGCCTCACCCCCGCCATGGCACGGCTCCAGGCGCGCCCGGGACGCGCGTTCCTCGCGGCCGGACCCGACACCGACCTGTCCCTGCGCGTCGCGGAACTCACCGCCACCCGGGCCGCCGCCCTGGACGCCCACGCCACCGAACTGCGGCGCATCGAGCGGTCGTTGCACGACGGCACCCAGAACCGCCTCGTCACCGTCACCGTGCTGCTCGGCGCCGCCCGTCGCATGGTGGCCCGCGATCCGGCGGGCGCCGACGAACTCCTGGAGCGGGCCCAGAGCGCCGCCGAGCAGGCCCTCGCCGAACTGCGCTCGGTCGCCCGGGGCATCCTGCCGCCCGTGCTGGCCGACCGCGGTCTCGAAGGTGCGCTCACCGGGCTCGCCGCGAGCTGCCCGGTGCCCTGCCGGATCGACGTCGAGGCGCCCGAGCGGTGCGCCGCGTCCGTGGAGGCGAGCGCGTACTTCGTGGTCGCCGAGACGCTGACCAACATCGCCAAGCACAGCGGGGCGAAGAGCGCCACCGTCACGGTCCGCAGCCGTGGCGGCCGGCTGCGGCTGGACATCACCGACGACGGCCGCGGCGGCGCCGACGAGGCGGGCGGCTCCGGGCTCACCGGCATCCGCCGCCGCGTCGCGGCCCACGACGGCACCCTCGACCTGGCCAGCCCGCCCGGCGGCCCGACGACTCTCAAGGTGGACATGCCATGCGGATTGTGATCGCCGAGGACGACCCGTTGCTGCGGGAGGGGCTTGCCCTGCTGTTGCGCGCGGAGGGCCTCGACGTGGTGGCCACTGCCGGAACCGCCGACGGCGTCCTCGACGCCATCGACACCCACAAGCCGGACGTCGCCATCCTCGACGTACGGATGCCGCCGACGCATACGGACGAGGGGATCGTCGCGGCGGTCGAGGCGAGACGCCGCAGGCCCGATCTCGCGGTCCTCGTCCTGTCGGCGTACGTCGAGCAGTCCTTCGCCACGGAGCTGCTCGTCGGTGGGGTCACCGGGCTCGGCTACCTGCTCAAGGAGCGGGTCGGCCGGGTCGAGGAGTTCCTCGACGCGCTCAACCGGGTGGCCGCCGGGGGTACGGCCATCGACCCGGAGGTCGTCGCGCAGCTCTTCACCCGCAGCCGCCAGGACACCCGTCTGGAACGGCTCAGCCCGCGCGAGCGCGACGTGCTCGGGCTGATGGCCGAGGGCCTGGGCAACGGCGCCATCGCCGAACGGCTCGTCGTCACGGACGGCGCCGTCCACAAGCACATCCGCAGCATCTTCGCCAAGCTCGACCTGTCGCCCGCCGACCAGGTGGACCGGCGGGTCGCGGCTGTCCTGCGCTACCTCGACGACGCGCGCCGCCGCACCTGACGTACCGTCACCAGCCCTTGATCGCGGCGGTGTTGGCCGAGGTCGGAGCGGGTCGGGTGCAGCAGGCGCTACCGGCACGGTGGGGTGAGCCCCCGCTTCGAACGGCCAGGCTGCCGGATCGTGACGGGGGGCCGGAATTCCTAGGTTGGTGATCACACCGCAACGGCGGTACGACGACCGACCCGCAAGGAGCCCGCCCGCATGAAGACGAAGCTCACTTCCCGCATCGTGGCAACGACGCTGGTGACCGCCCTGGCCGGTATCGGACTGACCCTGCCCGCGGCGGGCGCGGCGGGCGCGACGGACGCGACGGACGCGACGGACGCGACGGACGCGACGGACGCGACGGGGCAGGCGGCGAAGCCGGCGCACGACCGTCTTCAGGCGGGCGTGGACGCGATCCTGAAGACCGGGACCGTGGGTGTCGTGGCCCAGTCGACGGGGCCGCGGGGCTCCCGGTACGCCACCGCGGGGGTGGCCGACAAGGCCACCGGCGCCGCAGCCCGCTCCGGCGACCGGTTCCGGATGGCCAGCGCCAGCAAGACGTTCGTCGCCACGGTCGTACTCCAACTCGTCGGCGAGGGACGCCTGTCGCTGGACGACACGGTCGAGCACTGGCTGCCGGGAGCGGTGTCCGGCAACGGCAACGACAGCAGCGGGATCACCGTACGGCAGCTGCTCCAGCACACCAGCGGACTGTTCAACTACACCGCGGACTTCCCCGCGTTGACCAGCGTGGACGCCTACCAGGCGGGCCGCTACACCACCTGGACCCCGGAGCAGCTGGTCGGCATCGCGATGCGGCACGCCCCGGACTTCGAGCCCGGCGCCAAGTGGTCGTACTCCAACACCAACTACATCCTCGCCGGAATGATCATCGAGAAGGTCACCGGGCAGAGCTGGGAGCAGCAGGTCACCAAGCGGGTCATCCGCCCGCTGGGCCTGCGCGACACCTCCGCCCCGACGACGGACTCCCGGATCCACGGCCGCCACCTGCACGGCTACTCCGACTTCGAGAAGACCGGGCCGACGATCGACACCACCGCGTTCAACCCGTCGGCCGGGGGCGCGGCCGGCGCCATGATCGGTACGACGGCCGACCTGACCCGCTTCTACCAGGCGCTCCTGGGCGGCAAGTTGCTGCGCCCGGCCCAGCTCGCGGAGATGAGGACGACGGTACGGGCCGCGGAGATGGACCCGGTGTGGCCCGGCGCGCGCTACGGCCTGGGCCTGATGGAGATCCCGCTGACCTGCGGCGGCGTCTACTACAGCCACGGCGGCGATCTCCCCGGCTACACCACCCGCGACGGCGTCAGCCCGGACGGCCGCCGGGCCGTGGCCCTGAACTCGACCGGCGACGGCGCCTCCGACCTCTCGACCGAGAAGGCCCAGAACGACCTGATCGACGGCGAACTCTGCGCCTGAGACCGGGGTGCCCCGGCCGCGACGGCTTTCCCTCCGGGGTTGTCGCGGCCTTGTGGTGCCCGCGGGAAAAGTTTTCCCGGACCTGCAACCTCGATGCGGCCGGAACGTCTGTCCGGGTGGAGGCGCCTCCGAGCCAAGGCCTTCGCCACGGGAAGCCACCTGTGGCGGTGGCCCGACAGAACCAGTCACCATCGACGATTCGAGGAATCACATGTTCGCAGGTCAGACTGCCCGAGGCGGCCTCCGTTCGCGTCGGCTGCGTATCGCCGTCGGAGTTGCCGCTGCCGCCGTCACGATCGGTATGGGCGGCGCGTTCACCGCCCAGGCCAGCGCCGGCAACTCCGCGCCCGCCCCGGAGAAGGTCCAGCGGGTGTGGTACTCCGACGTGTGCGAGGAGCCGGAGCCGGTCGACGCGGTGCCGGGCAAGGGCGAACTCCCTGAGCCGGGCTCGTACAAGGACGTCGACATCGATGACAAGGGTCCGATCGACCTCGGTGACAGGGATTCTGTCGACGCGGTGCCCGGCAAGGGCGAACTCTCGAAGCCCGACTCCTACACGGACGTCACCATCGACGACAAGGGGCGGATCGACGTCGGCGCCGGGGGCCCTATCGACGCGGTGCCCGGCGACGGTGACGGGTGCGTCGAGCCCGGCCCCGGCGACGACGACCCGGTCGACGCGGTCCCGGGCGACAGCGACGACGTCGCGAAGCCCGACTCCTACATGGATGCGAAGCCTCTCGCTCCTTCGAGGCACTGACGGCCGGGGACCGGGGGGAGCCGGGAAACCCGCGGGAGCCGGGGGATCCGGGGGGATCCCTGGGGAAACGCGGGCGGGGGACCGCTGATCGGCTTCGGGTTGTTCAGCGGTCCGGCCTGAGGTGAGGTGGGGCCGCCGGGCGTGTGCCCGGCGGCCCCACCGTCCCTCGGTCCGGTGGCTCCTGCGGGTCCGGTCCGGGCGGCGGGGGGTGCCGGACCGGCGGGAGGAGATCCCGGCGGTCGCGGCCGCCGCCCTGCACTGTCCGCCCGTCGGCAGCCGAAGAACCCCCTGATGAGGCTCTGAGGCCCTGAAGCTGCAGGCCCGAAAGTCCTGAAGTCCTGAAGTCCTGAAGTCCTGAAGTCCTGAAGTCCTGAAGTCCTGCGTGATCCCGGAGGCGTCGCGATGATCGAACACGACCACGGCTCCGGCCCGCCCCCGGATCCCCTCGAACAACGGCTGGGCGATGCCCTGCGGGCCCGGGCGGACTCGGTCGGCCTGTCCGATCTGCGGCCCGCCGCCCCGCCGTCCGGCAGTGCCCGGTTCCGGCCGCTCGTCAGTGTTCCTGTTCGCCGCGCCGTTCTGCTGCTCGTCCTGGCCGCCGTGGTGGTCGGCGTCCTCTTCGCGTCGGCGCACTGGGAACGGCCTGAGCAGGCCCCGCCCGCGAACGCCCCGACGGCGCGGCCCACCACCCCGGGCGTGGTGACCGCGTCGCCTGGATTCAGGCCCTGACCGAGGAGCGGAGCGACGGAGCACAGCGGCGATGGGGGCCGAGCCCGCCCGGCTCGGCCCCCATCGGGTCTTCTACGGCGCGGAGTTGGCCGGCGGGGCCACGGAAACAGCCGTGTCCGGGGCAGGCGCGGGCAGCGAGTTGTCGGCCAGGGCCGGGCTCGCGGAGGCCGCGGCGGCGGTGAGTAACAGGGCGATCGTGGTGAGGATCTTCTTGGCTCGGGTCATGCCGGCTCCTGTGGGAGAGGGGACTTCCGGACATCAAGGGACGCCAGCGACAAGCGGGATGTCTGTTCGACGGCATCGAGCGGTTCGGGCCACCGATTGGCCCGAACCGGTGCCCGGACAGACTTCGGCCGCGGTGGCTCCCCCTCCGCGCCACCGCGGCCGATCCCCGTCGAGGAGTGGGCTACTGGGACTTCAGCCCGACGCGCCGTCGTCCAGGGGCTTGACGGGCTTTTCGTTCGCCGGCGGGCTGGGCGGGCTGTTGTCCTGCGTGGTGGCGTCCCCGCCGTTCGCCGGCGGGCTGGGCGGGCTGTTGTCCAGCGTGGTGAAGGTCTCCTCGCTTGCCGGCGGGCTGGGCGGGCTGTTGTCGTAGGGCTTGACGTCCGTGTCCTTGGGCTTCTCGGTCATGTGATCGAGTTCCTCTGCTCTAGTGAAGGTGGAGTGAGGAACGCCCGTCCGGATGCTCCCCCGAGGGCCACCGGACGGGCGTCGTGGAGCCGTATCCCCCGCGGTCGGCTCCTCGTCAGACCGTCTGCCCCCCGACGCGACGGTGTGACAGATATGAGAGTGCCTGGCGGCGATAAACGAATGCTGAACGTCCGTAACATACTGGAGCGCCTCTGATGCTCAGGCATGCTCAGGCCGCCGCGGCAGGCCTGAGCAACGCGCGTACCTCGTTGGCTTCCTCGGCGACGCCGCTCTGTTCGTAGAGGTTGAGAGCCTCCCGCCAGCATGCCTGCGCCCGGTCCGCCTGCCCCAGAGCGGAGAGTGCCCGCCCGAGGAGGGTCAGGACATTGCCCCGCATCCAGTCGCCGCCGACGCAGCCCAGGGCGAGCGCCTGTTCAGCCCCTTGGGCCGCTCGCGCGGGGTGACGGACGGCGAGATGCACTTCGGCGATCCGGAAGTGGGTGTTTCCCTGCCAGAGCCGCTGACGGTGATCGGTGAAGATGCTCAGCGCGTCCGAGAACTCGCTGAGCGCCTCGGCGTGACGTCCGGCCCCGGCCAGAGCCATTCCCAGGTTGTAGTGCCCGTTGGCTTTGCGCATCGGCCTCCCCAGCTCGGCGTGGGCCGCGAGCGCCTGCTGTGCGATCTCGACCGCCTTCGCGACGTTGCCCATCCCCAGGTGGGCGCGGGAGAGGTTGGCCAGGGCGACTGCTTCGTTGAGCCTGTTGCCGACCGCCCGGTAGCCCTCTATCGCCTGGTCGAAGAGAGCTTTGGCGTCCACATACCGCTTCTGCCGCAGGAAGATGTTGCCCCGGTCGTTGGCCGCCCAGCTCCTCGCGGTGATGTCCTGCGCGGAGGCCGCGAGTTCCATGGCGAGCTCGGCCTGTTCCGCCGCCTGCTCGATACGCCCGGCGACCAGGAGGACTTGGGTGAGTGTCGTACGCGCTCTGCCCTCCGCACGTACGTCTCCCGCAGCCCGGGTGGCCTCGCACGCCGCCCTGGCCGTTGTCTCGTACTGGTGGGAGTTCGCGCCCGACTCGGTCAGGTCCTTGGCCATCCACAGGAGGTCGACCGCCCGCCGCAACCGGTCCGTACCCGCCGACTGCCGTACGCAGGCCAGCAGGGGCGAGGCCTCGTTGTACAGCCAGTCGAGGGCCGCGCTGCCCTCCGTGAACCGCAGCCCCGGGTACTCCGTCACCTCCAGGTGATCCACCAGTCGGTCCCCGGGCCGCTCGATCGCGTAGACCCCGGCGGCCGTGGCCAGGTAGAAGTCGAGCATCCGCGACATCGCCGCCGCCCGCTCACTGGGCGGCTGCTCGTCCCGCTCCGCGCACGCACGCGCGTAGAGCCGGACCAGGTCGTGGTAGCGGTAGCGGCCGGGGGCGGCCGATTCCAGGAGTGAGGTGTCGACGAGGGATTCGAGCAGGTCCTCGGTCGCCTCGACCGAGAGGTCCAGTACCGCCGCGGCCGCCGCCAGGGAGATATCCGGGCCGTCCGCGAGGCCCAGCAGGCGGAAGGCGCGGGCCTGGGCCGGCTCCAGCTGGCCGTAGCCGAGCTCGAAGGTGGCCTTTACCGCCAGGTCCCCGGCCTGGAGCTCGTCCAGGCGGCGTCGTTCGTCCGCGAGTTTCGCAGCGAGGACCGATACCGTCCACGTCCGCCGGGCCGCCAGGCGGGAGGCGGCGATCCTGATCGCCAGGGGCAGGAAGCCGCATGCCGCGACCACGTCCAGCGCCGCTTCTCTCTCCGCGGCGACCCGTTCCGCGCCCACGATCTTCGTGAAGAGCTGGAGGGCCTCCTCGGGGGACATCACATCGAGGTCGACCAGGTGGGCCCCGACCAGGTCCACCATCCGCACCCGGGAGGTGATCAGCGCGGCGCAGCCCTCCGTGCCCGGCAGCAGCGGGCGTACCTGCGCCGCGTCCCGGGCGTTGTCCAGCAGCACCAGTACCCGCCGGCCGTCCAGCATCGTGCGGAACAGCGCGGCCCGTTCCTCGAGGGAGTCCGGTATCGACGAGTCCGCCGTGCCCAGGGCCCTCAGGAAGGCGCCGAGAACCGTCTCCGGCTCGGCGGCCCGTGCCCCCGCGCCTTGCAGGTCCACGTACAACTGCCCGTCCGGGAACGCCCCGCGGGCCTGGTGTGCCACGTGCACCGCGAGTGTCGTCTTGCCCACGCCGCCGATGCCGGCCAGTGCCGACACCGCCATGACCCGGCCCTCGGCGGAGGCCAGCACATCGCCGAGTTCGGAGACGAAGGAGGCCCGGCCGGTGAAGTCGGAGACCGTGGCGGGGAGTTGCGCGGGGCGTACGGGAGCGGCGGCCGGCTCCGCCACCGGAGCGGACGGTTCCGCCAGGTTCGGGTCCGCCTGGAGGATCCGCTGCTGGAGTTCCTTCAGACCGGGACGGGGGTCGACCCCCAGTTCGTCGGCGAGCAGGCGTCGCGTGTCCGCGTAGACCGCGAGTGCCTCCGCCTGACGGCCGGACCGGTAGAGCGCCAGCATCAGCAGTTCCCTGAACCGCTCGCGCAGCGGATGCGCGGCCGTCAGAGCCGTCAGCTCCGAGACCGCCTCCGCATGGCACCCCTGCTCCAGATCCATGTCCATCCGGGACTCGATCAGCTGGAGCCGCCACTCCTCCAGGCGGGTGCGCTGGGTCTCCGCGTACGGGCCCGGGACGCTCGCCAGGACCTCGCCGTCCCACATGCTCAGCGCCTTGTTCAGCAGGGCGCGCGCATGGCACAGGTCGCCCGTCGTCTTCGCCTTCTCGGCGTCGGCCGCCAGCTCCTGGGCCAGCGCGAGGTCCAGCGAAGCGCCCACGCCGGACTCGTCGGTGAGCCGGACCGCGTATCCGCCCGACTCGCTGACCAGCACACCGGGGGAGAGGATCTTCCGCAACCGCGAGGCATACGTACGCACCGCCGCCAACGCCTGCGAAGGCGGCTCCTCCCCCCACAACGCGTCGATCAGTTCGCCCGCCGTGGCCGTGCGGCCCTCGCGGAGCAGCAGGGCCGCCAGCAGGGCACGTTGTTGGGGGGACCCGGTGGGCAAGGAATCCGCCCCACGCCAGGCGCGCACCGGGCCGAGCACGCTGAAGCGGAGCGCCGCCGAATCCTCGGGACGCCACTGCTCCGGTACTCGCGGTACACCGTCCATCGCTGCCCCCTGCCGAAACGTCATGACAACCAGGCCAGTTTGCCTTGTTCATGGCGGATGCGTCAGCCGTGGGAGATACCGATCACAGGCCGCCGTGCCGAGTGGCGCAAGCCCTCACAGAGCCCACACCCCCTCCCCGCAACCCCGTGACGAGGTTCCCGCATTCCAGAGAGCCGCCGCCCGATAGCTGACGGGTCGTCAGATCAGCGCTACCGTAAAACAGATGGAGACCTTTCCGAAGATCATCTCGGTGGACGACCACACCGTGGAGCCCCCCAACGTCTGGCGGGACCGGCTCCCGTCGCAGTACCGGGACACGGGGCCGCGCATCGTCCGCGCCCCGCTCAAGGAAATGACCTTCCTGGGCGGCAAGTTCGCCCCGGTCATGGGAAACCCCGGGGACGACGGCCCGATCGGCGACTGGTGGGTCTACGAGGACCTGCACCGCCCCCTCACCCGTCTCGACACCGCCGTCGGATACGACAGGGACGAGATCAAACTCGAGGTCATCACCTACGAGCAGATGCGCCCGGGCTCGTACGACGTCCCGCAGCGCCTGGCCGACATGGACGTCAACCACGTCCAGTCCGCCCTCTGCTTCCCCACCTTCCCCCGCTTCTGCGGCCAGACCTTCACCGAGGCCAAGGACCGAGAACTGGGGCTCCTCTCGGTGCGCGCCTACAACGACTGGATGGTCGACGAGTGGTGCGGCCCCGATGCGGCGGGCCGCCTGATACCGCTCACCCTCATACCTCTGTGGGACGCGGAACTCGCCGCGCGGGAGGTGCGGCGCAACGCCGCCCGCGGGGTACGGGCCGTCGCCTTCTCCGAGATACCTCCGCACCTCGGACTGCCCTCCGTTCATACGGACGAGTGGGATCCGTTCCTCGCCGCGTGCGACGAGACCGGCACCGTCATCGCCATGCACATCGGGTCGAGCAGCCGGATGCCCTCCACCTCCGCCGACGCCCCGCCGGCCGTCGGCTCCACCATCACCTTCGCCAACTGCTGCTTCTCGATGGTCGACTGGCTGATGAGCGGCAAGTTCGAGCGCTTCCCGAACCTCAAGGTCATGTACGCGGAGGGCCAGATCGGCTGGATCCCGTACATCCTCGAACGCGCGGACGTCGTGTGGGAGGAGAACCGCGGCTGGGGCGGCGTCGCCGACAAGGTCCATCGGCCGCCGTCCGAACTCTTCACCGAGCACGTCTACGGCTGCTTCTTCGACGACGCCTTCGGGCTGAAGAACCTCGACGCCATCGGCGTGGGGAATGTGCTGTACGAGACCGACTACCCCCACTCCGACTCCACCTGGCCCAAGTCGCGGGAGGTCGGCGAGGCGCAGATGGGTCACCTGGACGCGGACGTCGTCGACCGGATCGTACGGCGCAACGCGATCGAGCTCCTGGGGCTGACCGAGGACGGGCTGTGGGCCGGGCCGGGCGGTGCCCGTTGAGCGCCTCCAACGGCAATTCGTCCTCCGGCAATTCATCCTCCGGCAACGCAGCCCGCGGCAAGGTGTCCTTCACCTACGGGATCCAGCTGCCCGTCCAGTCCCAGAGCACCATGTACGCGGAGGCCTGGGAGGCGGACGCGGGTCCCGGCGACCTCGTCGAGATCGCCCGCACCGCCGATCGCTCCGGCTTCGACTACATCGCGAGCTGCGACCACGTCGCCATCCCGCGCCGCCTCGCCTCCGCGATGAGCACGGTCTGGTACGACCCCGTCGCCACCCTCGCCTTTCTGGCATCGGTCACCGAGCGCGTACGGCTGTTGAGCCATGTCGCGGTCGTCGGGCTGCGGCACCCGCTGCTCACCGCGAAGCAGTACGCGACCCTCGACCACCTGAGCGGAGGGCGACTGATCCTCGGGGTCGGCGCCGGACACGTACAGGAGGAGTTCGAGGTCCTTGGGGTGGACTTCGAGCGGCGCGGGGCCGTGCTCGACGAGTGCGTCGACGCGCTGCGGGCCGCCCTCGGGCCCGATGAATTCCCCACCCACCACGGGAAGTTGTACGACTTCGAGGGGCTCGGGCAGCGGCCCAGGCCCGCGCAGGAACGGGTGCCCGTCTGGGTCGGCGGGTCCTCGCCCGCCGCCGTCCGGCGGGCCGCGGTCAGGGGCGACGGGTGGCTGCCGCAGGGGGACCCGCGGGAGCGGCTGCCCGAGCAGATCGCCCGTGTCCGACGGCTGAGAGAAGAGGCGGGGGTCGTCGAGCCCCTCGTCGTCGGCGCGATCACCGAGCCGCTGTACGTGGGGGAGCCTGGGTGGAGCGTGGGGCGCCGCACCCTCAGCGGGGCCCCCGAGGTGCTCGCCGAGTCGCTGCGCGCGTACCGGGCGATGGGGGTGCACCAGATCCAGGTGCGGTTCCGCAGCCGGAGCCGTGCCGAACTCACCGACCAGATGGCCGCGTTCGGGGCCGAGGTCGCCCCGCTGTTGTAGGTGCTGTTTCAGGCACCGTGGGACACGACTGTCTGACAGCCAGACCGTTCATTCTTGAAACTTCGAACAAAATCCGCTCGTGCCGCGTATGTAAGGCCGCGTATGTAAGGACGTCATGGCCACGGCGGAAGGACACGCGAAGTGCGATCCCCCCAGCACGTCCGAACCTCCATGCACGGCTCAGAGCACGGCTCAGAGCACGGCTCACAGCACGGTTCCGCGCACATCTCCGAGCTAATAGACACCTCCGCTCCGCCCGTCGGCACCATCCTTCCCATGGGTCCCTCCCGCAAGCTGACCGTCGCGCTCGCCCGCGCCGACGGGGACGGCGACTGGCCGTACGAGGACTGGCCGGTGCCGGCCGACCCGTACGTGGGCCGGGTGCTGCCCGTGTCCCCGCCCTACCGCGCCCTCCGGGAAAGCCCGTTGGAGGGTGCGGCGGACGTCGTCGTTCTCCGGTGCCAGGATCCGTCGGCCGACTTCGCGGAGCTGTTGAAGGCCAGGGGCGCGACGACTGCCCCGGTAGTCGTCGTCAGCCCCGTGAGGGACACCGAGACGGTGGTCGAGGTGTTCCAGGGCGGCGCGGGCTACCTGGTCGACGGCGACTACTGCACCACCATGCTGTCCGCGGCGGCCGTCGCCGCCGTGGTCGGCCACACCTACCTTTCGCCGACCGCGTGCGCCGCCCTGCGGGAGGCCGCCGGGCGGATGCCGGCCGGCGGGGAGGAGACGGAGCAGTTGCGCTCCCTGCTCTCGCCCCGGGAGCGGGAGATCATGGAACTGCTCTCGACCGGCCTCGGCGCCCAGGAGATCGGCCTGCGATTAGGGCTGAGCGAGAAGACCGTCCGCAACAACCTCAGCAACATCTACGCCAAGCTGGATGCCCGGGGGAGCACGGAAGCTGTCGTGAAGTGGCTGGGGGCGGCGCTCTCGATTCGCGTATGAGAACGAACGGTCCGTGGGTGAGAAACCTTCGGTTCGTGTGTGAGAACGTTCGTGGGATCGAGCCCCCGTGTATTCGTACCGGGGGCTCGATCCCGCTTCACCCGCCTGTCGGCGCCGCTGTTGCTACGAGGCGTTCGGCAGCGCGACTTCGACGTCGGTGATGTTCTCGCCACCCTCACCGAATCCGGGTTCTGCGCGACTGCTTCCATCGCTGTTGATGATTCCGTCGGCCTGCGGGGTGCCGCATTTGACATTGCGCAGCCAGAGGCGGCCGTCCGGGGTTCCGCTGTCCAGGATCTGCGGATAGAAGACGTGCACGGTGGTGCCCCCTTCCGAGGGGGAGAAGAACACCTTCTGGCCGTCCTGTGCCTCCTTGTAGGTGGCCTTGAGGAAGCCGCTCACATCGGTGCGCTTGCTCGACCACATGAAGAACCCGATGTGGTCGGGATTCACCGTGCCGCTCATGTCGAAGGAGAACGAAGTGGTCTTGTCGTCACGCGTGATGTTGAAGTCCACCGAGTTGTACTTGAAGCCGACCGAGGCGACCGAGTTTCCCAGGATGGTGTTGGACTCGGCGCTGGTTCCGTCCTCCAGCTGAATAATCCGGGTCACCGATGAGCTGACGCCGAACGTCTTCGTCGCCGCGGACGTGATTCCACAGTTGTCGGTCACGGAGGACACCCGCTCGTTGGGCCCGAAACTGTCGCGCTTGTTCTGGACGTCGACGAACTCGCAGTTCTCCAGTTTATCCGAGTTCGCGTTGCAGTCGGCGGACACCTCGTCGGGGGTGGCGGCACCCGCGTTGCTCATCAGCGGGACGGCCACCGCGAGGGCGACCACCGGCGCCAGGGCCAGAAGGATGCGCTTCTTCTTGCTCCGGTGAGTTCCACTGCGGCCGGTGCGTGTCATGGTGTGTCTCCTGTGCGAGTTCGTTGGAGTGCAGAGGTGAGGGTCATCGCGGGTGGGAGTGCCCGCGACGGAGGAGGAACGGGAGGGACCGGGCGGGGCGGCCCGTCAGCAGTCGGTCAGGACCGCCTCGGAGACGAAGTCCGCGACTCCGGGTGCGCCTGCGGCTCCTGGCAGGACGACGGGCCCCTCGACGTCCTCCGGTGCCTCGAAGATCTGCTCCGGGACGGCGTTGGTGGTGGTGGTCGCCTCGACGGCGTCGATCTTCACTCGCCAGAAACCGGTCATACGCTGCATCTTCGGGGTCATTTCCACAGCGAGAACCTTCCCGACGGGGACCTCCCTTCCCTCGTCCTCGGAGGCGGTCACCGTCTTGATGGTCAGGTCCAGCGTTCCCTTGTGGCTTTGGTAGAAGCCGTTCAGGAATCCGAAAAGGCCTGCCGAGCCACCCTGCTGCGTCGCGGAGTACTTGCCCTCGCCCTGACCAATACCCTGCGACCACTTGGTCGTGACCTTCGTGGGTTCGGTGGCGTTCGGTTCGCAGTTCGGGAAATCGACCGTGACCTTCTGCGTGGGTCCGTCGAAGGTCTCGAACTTCGTCTCGACGAACTCGCACGAGTCGGCCAGGAAACCGTCCGCGAAGCTGCTGTCCAACGATTGCTTCTCACCGCTGATCACCCTGGACTGTTCACACATCTGCATGATCTGCTCGGGCGTCTTTTCGTCGGCGGCATTGGCCGACGGCAGCAGCACGGTGGCGACGGCCGCGCAGGTCGCGAGTGAGGCCCCGATCGCCACGTAGCGGACCTTCTTGTTCTTGAAGCGCCTCTTGGCCATGCTCAGCTCTCCTTTGGGGTTCCTTTGCCTTTTGATTGAGGAGTATTGGGGTTCCGCGGGAGGCGCCGACAGAGTCAAATGTCCCTACTCGTCGGTCACTTGAGATCGCAGAAGCAAGCATCCGTCCCTGGTCTGACGCATCGTCAGATCCAGAGGTACGCTGACCTCGGCCAATGCACCGCGAAGGGAGTCCACATGGGCAAGCTCGACGGACGTGTCGTCCTCGTCACAGGCGCCTTGGTGAAGGCCTCGCCCCGGTTGTCGAGGGCGTCGGCGACGGTTCCGCAGCCGGAGCCGGAGTGAACTCATCAACCAGATAAGGGAGTTCGGGGTAGAGGTGGGACCGCTGCTGTAGGAGGCTGTCCGTCCCGTGGCCCGGGGACGGACAGCCCTTCATGCGGCTGCTACCAGGGAGCTGGGCCTCGGCCGGTCCGGCAGCGGGGGCAGAGGCACGGGGGCCACTCGTGCGACTTCGGCAGCCGCTCGCTGTCATGCCTGCTCGTGACTGTGCGCTGCCGTACCGGGCCGTCGGGTTCGCCGTCGGGGCTGACCTGGTACGTGCGGATGGTCAGCCGGGACACCTCGCCCTCTGGGTACCGCCCGGCCTTCACCACGTCCTGCCGCCCGAGCCCGGAGCGTGGCAGGAGCACGGGCGGCGGGACATCGGCAGCAGGCCCGTGGGGCCGGGCAGCGGTACGTCGGCCGTCTGGTGGCAGTGCCGGTGCAGGCCCTCGTCACCCGGCCGCCCGGCGAGCGCGCACTCTGCGGGCAACGCCGCGTCCGCCTCCCGTGCCCTCAACACGCCACCACTCATTCGGCGCCGACGACATGCCGGTCGAGGTCGATACCGAACTCGGAGGCGAGGAGGAGCGCGATCCGCCGCCGCGACTGCCGGGCTCGCTCCCGCTCGACGGCGACGAGGTAGGGGCGGACCAAGGGGGAAGCGCCCCCGTCGAGTGGCGCTTCGGCCAGGCCGTACGGGGAGCGGGGCTCTGGGGGCCAGGGCGCGGTGGCGCGGAGTGCCGCCGCTCGGAGCGCTGCGGCCGGTGCGCAGTGGTGGCGAGCAGCCCGCCGCCTCCCGGTGCCGGGGGCGAGTACGCCCAGAACCCATCGCAGTAACGTGTGGATAATGCTCACCGTCATCAACTCCATGCAGTTGGTGGCCATGCCCCCGGACGGGTCGCATCCGTCGCGGGGGTCTTCTCGTGTCCTGACCGACACTAGGGCAACCTGGTCATGGCATGCCATGCCATGAAACAAATGAGTGTGGAATTCCCTGGCCGCTTACAGTCAACCCATGGTGGACATCCCGGCGGGCTACGGCCCGGATGACGAACTGGACCCGGACGCGGCGGACCCGCTGTACCTGCAACTCGCCGCAGTCCTGATCTCCCGCATCGAGAACGGCGTGTACCTGCTGGGACGGGCGCTGCCCGGCGTGGACCGACTGATGCAGGAATTCGGGATCGCGCGTGGGACGGCCCGCAAGACACTGGTCCTGCTGGCCGAGCTGGGCTACGTGCGTACGGTCGTCGGCAAGGGGTCGTTCGTCATCGAGCGAGAGTCCGCCGATGCGCCGGACGGCCACGGGTCGGGCTCGACTGACGAGTGAGTCCGACAGGTACGAGTCGTATCCCTTGACCGTGATGGGCCCGGTGCACGCACCGCCCTGGCCGCGCCTCGCCCGCTCATGGTGGCGCAGACGTCGTGACGGGGGCCGAGCGCGGCCGATGCCTCTCCGGTGTCGGGGCAGGATCCGGGGTCAGCGCAGGGTTTCGACGGCCTTCAGGATCAGGGCGCGTGCCTCTGCCCCGTACACGGCCATTCCGCGCAGCTGCTCGAACGCCTTCAGGTAGAGGGCGATCTCGTCGGGCTGGGTGATTCTCACGCGGGCTGACACAAGCTCCACGGATACGAGCTCGTCGTCGTAGATGTGGAACGTCTCCCGCGGCCACTGCGCGCGCTCTCGTGTGATCATCGGGATGATGCCGAGCGACACCGACGGCAGGGCCCCTGCCGTGAGGAGGTAGCCGAGTTGCGCGGCCATGGCCTCCTCGTCGACGATCTGGCAGTACAGAACGGCCTCTTCGACGAGCATGACGAAGCGGCGCCCCGGTTCGTGGATGACTCGCGAGCGCTCGACCCTGGCCCGGGCCGCCTCGGAGCTGTCATCGGAGGGGAGTTCACGGAAGCGGGCGACCGTTCGCAGAATGCTCGTCGCGTATCCCTCCGTCTGAAGCAGTCCAGGGACGAGGGTGGATGAGTACACGCGGAACAACTCGGTGCTGTTGAAGATCTGTGCGGAGCTTTCCTGCAGCTGCTTCAGGCCGTTCCGGACCTGATGACGCCACTCCCGGTACATCGACTCCGCGTTCACCGACTGGACGATGAGGTTTTCCGCCTGGTCCTCGGCGTGGACTGCCTTGCACCAGCGGCGGATGTCCTTCGCTGTGGGACCGGTGATCGCGTTCTCGATGCGGGACGTCTTGGAGTGGTGCCAGGCACACCGTTCGGCCAGCTCGACGACCGTCAACCCCGCCTCTTTCCGGAGGTCGCGCAGGCGCTGGGCGACGGTCTCGCGCGCGGCCTGAGCAGACGAGGACGGGGAGATGGGCATGAGCTGGCCTATCGGGGCGTGCTGTCAGCGGATCGCGTACTGGTCGTGTGGAATGGCGCGCGCCCACACAGCCTCGAACGAGTCCGCGCACAGCTTGGCGACCACCGGATCGTGAGAGATTTCCTGGCCGGCCGAATTGCCGTCGCCGGTGAAGTGATTCCACCGGACCAGCCGGTCGTCGAACAGCCAGAAGTCATTGCCGGGCAGTGCGATGTCTGAGGCTCGTCGGCGGGGCAGCCAGCGCACCTGCTCGCCTGCGGCGATGTTGGTGAACGTGTTCGAGTGCTCGAAGCGGATGTACTCGGTGACCGGCTCAGAGACGATCCGGGCTCGGCGTACGACGACCCCACGAGAGACCGTCTCCTGGATCAGGTCGAGCCACGGCCGCCACCACGACGCCCGATCCTCCGGGTCGTGGCGGAACCCCGCACGCCACTGGGCGAACGGTCCCTTCTCATGGTCGACGGCGTAGGCGTCGCGCATCTCCAGGTGAACGGCCGAGTGCTTGCAGCCCGCGATCAGCTCACTGAACTGCGGCGCGCTCGACGGCATCGCAAGCCTCCCTGATCATGTGCACCATCCTGGCCGGAATACGGATCACTGCCTCGCCCTCCGGGATTCCTTCGCCGTGACCCGGGACGTCGAACGCGGCGCATTCCGCTTCGAGTTCGCGGCCAGGCTTCCAGCCTTGGAAGACAAGCTCTTTGTTCTCCTGATCGACCCACACCGTCGGGCTCTCGTCGTCACCGGTGTTCGGATCGATTCCGATGAACAGTAGTGGCACGTCAGTCCCCTTCCACCAGGTGTGCATTTTTCTGCATCACAGTGGGACCCGCAAGCGACAGAGTCAAGGGCACACTGCCACCAACAACCCAGCCAGAAAGAGCACTTGCACATATCTGCACATTGCTGGAAGTCGTACGCAACAAGTGCCTAGCGTCTGCAGTTACGACGAAGCTCCGGTGCGACGACAGCCTCCCGGGGCACGGCCAACGCTGCTGAGGAGCGCCGAATGGCAGCAACATCAAACGTCCGTTCTTCGGCTATGGGACAACTGGATCGCATCCCGCTCGACATCGAGACGATGCGAGTCACCGCACGCCGCCTACTCACAGAGGACGCCGAGTTGTCCACGCCCGACGAGTTGGAGACGCTCACCCTCCAGCTGCGCGGGCACATCATGGTCGCCATCCCCGAGGTGGAAGCCGCGGCCGGACGGCTTCCCGGGGATGACGTGCCCCGTGCCTGCGCGCTTGCCTGCGTCGGCGAGGCCCGCAAGCGCCTCGGCCTCGCACCCGGTCACACGCTCCCCTCCGGCATTGCACATGCCCAGCGTCTCGCCCGCTCGGTGAACGCCTTGTGCGACCACCACCAGAACCTGGCGAAGCGCGAACCCGGCAGCGAGGAAGCGCCGATGGAACCGACCGTCCGCACCCTCCGCCCGTGGGGCCTGACCCGCATGGAGCCATACCCGACTCTGCACGCCGCCGCCACCGCCGTGGTCTTGGACCCGGCGTCGCAGACGGCCGTCTTCCACGACCACCAGGGCCGTCCCGTCGAGATGGGCAAGCACGGCACCGGCACCGGCACGGAGACCAAGACCCGGACCAGCCAGGGCGACGGCTCCGGCCCCTCCAATTCAGATGAGGGCCATGACCAGGACTCGGACCAGGACTGATGTTCTCTCCGCGTCCGGTTGTCGTGCTGACCGCCCTGGACGACTTGACGGCGGACCACGTCATCACCGAGTTGAACGGCCGGGGCGTCCCGGTTGTGCGACTCGACCCCGGTTCCCCGGCCGACGTGACGTTCTCCGCTCAAGCGGGCAGCGGCTGGTCGTGGCACGGCCCGCTCTCCACCCCGACTCGCACCCTCGGCCTGGAGGACGCCCGCGCCGTGTACTACCGGCGCCCGACCGGCTACCTCCCGCCCGGCGGCCTGGAGGCACAGGAGCGGGACTTCGCGGCGGTTCAGTTCCGGCATGGCCTGGCCGGCCTTCTGGCGGCCCTTCCGGGATGTCTGTACGTCAACCACCCGCACCTGAACTCGGGGGCCGAGTTCAAGCCCCGGCAGATCACGGAAGCCGTGCTGGCCGGGCTGGACGTGCCCCCGACGCTGGTCACCAACGACCCCGCAGCCGCCCGGTCCTTCACCAAGGAGTTCGGGCCGGTGGTCTACAAGCCACTCAGATCGACCGCATACCGCGAAGGCGGCGAGTTGCGCACGGTCTGGGTCCGCACGGTCGAAGCCGACGAGATCGGCGACGGTGTCGCCGCATGCCCGCACCTGTTCCAGCAAGCAGTGACCAAGACCGCCGATATGAGGGTGGCGGCCGTGGGGGAGCGGCTGTTCGTCACCCGCATCACCACCGAAGGCGATCACCTCGACTGGCGGCTCGACTACAACCTGATCAGCTGTGCCCCCATCGACCCCATCGACGTACCTGCCCCGGTCCGTCAGGGCATCCGCAGCTACCTGAAGGCGTTCGGCCTGGTCTTCGGCGCGTTCGACTTCGCCCTGGAAGCCGACGGAGCATGGCGCTTCCTGGAGTGCAATCCGAACGGCCAGTGGGCGTTCGTGGACCGTGATACGACCGGGGCCATCACCTGCGCCTTGGCCGACCTGCTGGAGAAGGGACACCCCGCGTGACCGAGCCCCCGCCCCTGGACGAGCATCGTGCCGCCGAACTGCGCCACGTCCTGGCCGACCGGCTCGAACGGGACGGGTACCTGCGGTCGGCCGCCTGGCGGTCCGCTGTCGGGACTGTACCCCGGCACGAGTTCGTGCGCGCCTACTTCCGCCGGACCCGCAGCCCGCAGGCGACAATGTGGACGCCGGTCGTCCCGGGCCACGACGACGCGGAGGCGTGGCTGGAGGAGGTGTACACCGATGACACGCTGGTGACCCAGTTGGACGGTCACCTGCATCCGACAGACCTGGACGGGTCCGTCCAGGGCAATCCGACCTCGTCGTCCACCTTGCCGAGCCTGGTCGTGCGGATGCTCCAGGACCTCGGCCCCCAGGACGGGGACCGGGTGTTGGAGGTCGGCACCGGCACCGGCTACTCGACCGCCCTCATGTGCGAGCGTCTCGGCAGCGAACACGTGACCTCCGTCGAGATCGACCCAGCCGCCGCCGAACGTGCCCGAGCAGCGATCACGGCGGCCGGATACGAGCCGACGCTCGTCAACGGCGACGGCCTGCTCGGCCACCCAGAAGGCGCCCCGTACGACGGACTGATCGCCACGTGTTCCGTGCGCACCGTTCCCAGGGCGTGGCTCGAACAGGTGAGGCCCGGCGGCACCATTATCACCACCGTCTCCGGGTGGCTGTACGGGTCGGGCCTGGTGAAGCTCACCGTCGGTGAGGGCGGAACAGCCGGAGGCCGGTTCCTGCCCGGCACAGTGTCCTTTATGATCGCCCGCCCGCATGCTGCACCCGCTGTGTCCGGCGTTGCGGGCCTGCTGATCCAGGACGCCGACGAGCGCCCAGCACAGGTCGGCCCCGAGGTACTGGCCGACTGGACAACGCAGTTCGTCGCCCAGCTTGCGGTGCCGGGCGCCCAATACATCGGGATGAGCACGGATGGTGGCCCGATGCTGGACCATGTGGTCGACCTGGCCACAAGGTCGTTCGCCACGCTCGTGCCGGACGGCAGGGGCGGGTGCCTGGTGCGGCAGGGCGGCCCTCTGCGGCTGTGGGACGCCGCCGAAGAGGCGATCAGCTCGTGGCGGAAAGCCGGAGCGCCACCGCAGACCGAGTTCGGACTGACCGTCACTCCAGACCGTCAGCGGGTCTGGCTCGGCTCCCCTGAAGGGCCGGCCTGGGACCTGCCCGCCTGACAAGGAGAGGGCACTCAGTTACTGGCGGGTTGCCTGGCGTCCGGGACAGCTGGCAGCCAGACAGTGTTTCCTTGAAACTTTGAGTAAATATTGCCATCGCCACGTGCGCCTTGCCTGACGGTGCATCAGATACGACCATGGGTGTGCTCGTCACCCGTGTGACGGTGCGTCAGAAAGGATCCACGCGTCCGCGTCTCTGAAGGAGAAACTCATGGGCAAGTTGGACGGGCGGGTCGTTCTCGTCACCGGGGCGGCGCGCGGGCAGGGTGAGCAGGAGGCGCGGCTCTTCGTCGAGGAGGGTGCCGAGGTCGTGGTCGCGGACGTGCTCGACGAGCAGGGGGAGACGCTCGCCAAGGAGCTGGGTGCCCGAGCCCGGTACGTCCACCTCGACGTGAGCCGGGAGGACGACTGGGCGGCGGCGCTGGCAGCCGCGAAGGGGGCGTACGGGAAGGTCGACGGGCTGGTCAACAACGCGGGCATCCTGCGCTTCAATGCCCTCGTCGACACGCCCCTCGACGAGTTCATGCGGATCGTGCAGGTGAACCAGGTCGGCGTCTTCCTCGGCATCAAGACCCTGGCCCCCGAGATCGAGGCGGCCGGTGGCGGGACCATCGTCAACACCGCCTCGTACACCGGGATCACGGGCATGGCGTACGTCGGCGCGTACAGCGCGACCAAGCACGCGATCGTCGGCCTCACGCGCGTGGCCGCGCTGGAACTGGCGCCCAAGGGCATCCGCGTCAACGCCGTCTGTCCGGGCGCCATCGACACCGCGATGAGCAACCCGGCCCTGCTCGACCCGACGACGGACGCCGAGGCGTCCTCGGCCGGTGTCGAACGGCTCTACCGCAAGCTCGTGCCGATGGGCCGCATCGGGAGGCCCGAGGAGGTCGCCCGGCTCGCCCTCTTCCTGTCCTCGGAGGACTCCTCGTACATCACCGGACAGCCGTTTGTGATCGATGGGGGCTGGCTGGCGGGCGTGAGCGCCATGTGACGGTCCATCAGGTATTGACGCCTCGCGGGCGCGGTGCAACAGTCGGCGGCAGATGGATCTGACGGTGCGTCAGGTTCGGCAGGGTGACGGACAGGGGACGGTGAACCTCCTTGGAATTCGGGCTCTTTGTACAGGGATACGTGGGCAAGCGGGCCGAGACCGATCCGCTCGCGGAGCACAAGGCGCTGATGGAGGAGACCGAGTACGTCATCCAGGCGGACAAGTCCGGTTTCAAGTACGCGTGGGCGTCCGAGCACCACTTCCTGGAGGAGTACTCCCACCTCTCCGCGAACGACGTCTTCCTCGGCTATCTCGCGCACGCGACGGAACGGATCCACCTCGGGTCGGGCATCTTCAACCCGCTCGCCCAGGTCAACCACCCCGTGAAGGTCGCCGAGAAGGTCGCCATGCTCGACCATCTCACCGAGAACCGCTTCGAGTTCGGCAGCGGACGCGGCGCCGGTTCGCACGAGATCCTCGGCTTCCTCCCCGGCATCACCGACATGAACTACACCAAGGAGATCTGGGAAGAGACCATCGCCGAGTTCCCGAAGATGTGGCTCCAGGACGAGTACGTCGGGTTCACGGGCAAGCACTGGCAGCTCCCTCCGCGCAAGGTCCTCCCCAAGCCGTACGGGAAGTCGCACCCCGCGATGTGGTACGCCGCCGGGTCGCCGCCCTCCTACTCCATGGCCGCCCGCAAGGGGCTCGGGGTGCTCGGCTTCAGCGTGCAGAAGGTCTCCGACATGGAGTGGGTCCTTGAGCAGTACAAGACCGCCGTCGTGGAGGCGGAGCCGATCGGGGACTTCGTCAACGACAACGTGATGGTGACGACGACCGCGATCTGCGCGCCCACGCACGACGAGGCGATCCGGATCGCCGTGGGCGGCGGTCTGCACTATCTGCCGTCGCTGGTGTTCCGGTACCACGACACGTTCCCGCGGCCCGAGGGGTTCCCCGTGTGGCCGGAGACGCTGCCCGAGTACAACGAGGAGTTCATCGAACTGCTCATCGCCGAGGAGCTGTTGATCTGCGGGGATCCGGACGAGGTGCTCACGCAGTGCAAGCGGTGGGAGGCGGCCGGGGCCGATCAGTTGTCTTTCGGGCTGCCGGTCGGGGTGCCGAAGGAGGAGACGTTGCAGACGATCAGGCTGATCGGGGAGCACGTGATTCCGAAGATCGATACGGATCCTGTGCATCGGACGACGCGGTTCCGCGGGGCGGTCTGAGGGTCGTCGGCGGGTGCGGGTTGTGTGTGGCTGGTCGCGCAGTTCCCCGCGCCCCTGGGTAAGCGCGCCCCGCCGTAAGCCGGAAGGCTCAGGGAGACATGGCTCAGGGAGAGAAGGGTTTCGTCGTGCTTGACCATCTGATCAAAGGCGTGACCGTTGTCGATGGGTCGGGTGGGCCCGCCTTCATCGCCGATGTGGGGATACGGGACGGGCGGATCGCCGTGATCGGCCAGGTCACCGAGGGAGCCCGTACGACCGAGGACGCCTCCGGGCTCGTACTCGCTCCCGGGTTCGTGGACCCCCACACCCACTACGACGCGCAGCTGTTCTGGGACCCGTATGCGACGCCCTCGCTCAACCACGGAGTGACGACGGTCGCCGGGGGCAACTGCGGATTCACGCTCGCGCCCTTGAATCCGTCGCGACCCGAGGACGCCGACTACACGCGGCGGATGATGTCCAAGGTCGAGGGGATGTCGCTGGTCGCGTTGGAGGAGGGGGCGCCCTGGACCTGGCATTCCTTCGGGGAGTATCTGGACGCCCTGGAGGGGCGGATCGCGGTCAACGCGGGCTTCATGGTGGGGCATTGTGCGCTCAGGCGGTATGTGATGGGGCCGGATGCCGTCGGCGGGCAGCCCTCGCCCGAGCAGCTGGAGCAGATGCTCGCACTCTTCCACGAGGCGATGGAGTCCGGTGCCTGGGGACTGTCCACGACACAGTCCTCCACCCACTCCGACGGGGACGGGAAGCCCGTCGCCTCTCGGCATGCGAAGCCGGCCGAACTGCTCGCGCTCTCCCGGGCGGTGGGCGATCACGAGGGCACGCAGATCGAGGCCATCGTGGCGGGCTGTCTCGACCAGTTCAGCGACGACGAGATCGATCTGTTCGTGGAGATGAGCGCGGCGGCGGGCCGTCCGCTGAACTGGAACGTCCTGACGATCGACGCGGCCGTACCCGAGCGCGTCCCGCGTCAGCTGGCGGCAAGTGAGCGGGCCCGTAAGGCCGGTGGGCGGATCGTGGCGCTGACGATGCCGATCCTCACGCCCATGAACATGTCGCTGGGGACGTTCTGCGCGCTGAACCTGATTCCCGGGTGGGGGGAAGTGCTCGGCCTTCCCGTGCCCGAGCGGATCGCGAAGCTGCGGGACCCCGCGGTCCGTCGCGAGATGCTGCGGCGGGCCGACTCCAAGGAGGCCGGCGTCTTCCGGCGCCTCGCCGACTTCGGGCGGTACGTCATCGGCGACACCTACAGCACGGAGAACGAGGGGCTGACCGGACGCGTCGTACGCGACATCGCGGCCGAGCGCGGCCAGGAGCCCTTCGAGTGCATAATCGAGATCTGCGCCAACGACGGTATGCGTACGGTCCTTTGGCCCATGCCGACCGACAACGACCCCGACTCGTGGTCGCTGCGCCAGGAGACGTGGCGGCACGAGGACGTGATGCTCGGCGGCTCGGACGCGGGCGCCCATCTGGACCGGATGTGCGGGGCGCCGTACACGACCCGGTTCATCGGGGACTGCCTGCGGGGCCGGAAGCTGACGACGCTCGAACAGGCCGTGAAGATGCTCACGGACGACCCGGCGCGGCTCTTCGGACTGCGTGAGCGCGGACGGATCGCGGAGGGTTTCCATGCGGACCTCGTGCTCTTCGACCCGGACCGCATCGACGCCGGCAAGGCCACCCTGGTGCACGACCTGCCGGGAGACAGCCCGCGCCTCGACTCGAAGGCGATCGGCGTAACGGCCGTCTGGGTCAACGGAGTCGAGGCGATACGGGGCGACGTGGTGACCGGCGCCGTACCGGGCAAGGTGCTGCGGTCGGGCCGGGACACCCGCACGGTGAGCACGAAGTGACGCGCCGACGACGGCGGTTGCGGCGGTGGCGGGCGTTGGGGGTCAAGTGACGGACGGTCAGCGGCTGTTCATCGGCGGCTCGTGGGTGGAGCCGGACGGCGGCCACTACGAGGTGATCGACCCGGCGACCGAGGACGTCGTCGGCCTGGCTCCGGAGGCCTCGCGGGATCAGGTGCACGCGGCGGCAGCGGCGGCGCGCGAGGCCTTCCGGACCTGGTCGCGCACCACACCCGAGGGGCGGGCCGCTGTCCTCGACCGGGCGGCCGAGGAGATCCGGCGCAACCTCGTCCCGTACGCCGAACTGGCCCAGGCCGAGACCGGGGCCACGACCGGTACCGCGCGCGGGATGCAGGTGGGTGTCGGGGCGGCCCGTTTCCAGCGGTACGCGCGCGTGGAGCCCGTCGAGGAGCCGTTGCCCCCGCAGATCAACGAGGCGGGCCCGTTCGGCAGGGCGGCCGTGATGGGAGCCCTCGCTGTCCGCCAGCCGGTGGGCGTGGTCACCTGCATCACCTCGTACAACAACCCCTGGGCGAACCCGGCCGGCAAGATCGCCCCGGCGCTCGCGATGGGCAACACGGTCGTCGTGAAGCCCGCACCGCAGGACCCGCTGTCCGTGTACCGGATGGCTCAGGCGCTGGAGGCCGCGGGCGTGCCGCCCGGGGTCGTGAACGTCGTCAGCGGTTCGCGTGCGGAGGTCGGTGAGGCGGCCGTCGACTCGGACGACGTCGACATGGTGAGCTTCACCGGCTCGACCGCCGTCGGCCGGCGTATCGCCGAGGTGTGCGGGCGCGGTATGAAACGGCAGTTGATGGAGCTGGGCGGGAAGGGCGCGGCGGTCGTCTTCGAGGACGCGGACCTGGAGTCGGCGGTCCGGGGCATCGGAACCACCTTCTCCTTCTACAGCGGACAGATCTGCACGGCCCCGACGAGGGTGCTCGCACAGCGTCCGGTCTACGACCGGCTGGTGTCCCAACTGGCCGCGTACGCCGGTTACTTGAAAGTGGGTGACCCGCGCGCCGAGGACACGGTCGTCGGTCCGGTGATCTCCGCGGCCCACCGGGACCGGATCGAGTCGTACGTCGAACTGGGGCGCAAGGAGGGGGCGCGGGTGGTCGCGGGCGGCGAACGGCCGCCGTCCGACCGGGGTTTCTACGTCGCCCCGACCCTTCTCGCCGACTGCACGCCCGACATGCGGGTCGTCCGTGAGGAGATCTTCGGGCCGGTCGTCGTGGTCCTCCCCTTCGACGACGAGGAGGAGGCCGTCGCCCTCGCCAACGACAGCGACTACGGCCTCATCGACTACGTCTGGTCCGGCGACGTCGCCCGCGCCTTCCGCGTGGCCCGGCGGCTACGGGCTGGCGGCGTCGGCGTCAACACGGTCGGCCGCAACATGGAGGCGCCGTTCGGCGGCTTCAAGCAGAGCGGGGTCGGCCGCGACGTCGGCTCGTACGCCCTGCACGCGTACTCGGAGGTGCAGTCACTGGTGTGGCCGGGCTGATCGGATTTCGGGCGCGGGTCAGGCTGCGGCTGGTCGCGCAGTTCCCCGCGCCCCTGGAAGCAGGGCTGCGCCCGCTTCCAGCCCGGCCCGTGCTACAGGTCGAAGACGGCGCGGAGCCCGATCTCGACGGCCTCCATGACGCGTTCGTCCACCGGTCCCAGGTCTTCGGTGAAGCGGGCGGCGGACAGCGTGCGGAACTCGCCGAGCACGATGGTGCCGGATGAAGGAGCGCTGACCGGGATGTCGACGAGTGTCGCCTCTCGTACCTGCTGCGGGTAGACGAGTACGCAGGTGGCGGTCTTGTTCTGCTCGTTGAGGGCCTCGGACGAGATCACCAGGACATGGGCCGGCCCTCCGGCGAAGGCCAGCTGATAGACGTGTCCGCGCTTCACCGGCCCGCCACCCGTGCCCAGCGCTCCAGGGTGGTGTCCTCGCTCTCGGCGGGCTCCGCCGCGGTGGTCACTATCCCGGCCTCGGCCCTTACCCGCGCGGACTTCTCCAGTTCCTCGGTGAGCATCTGGCGGCGCAGTATCCGGGCGGTGTACGCGGAGGCGTTGCCCTTGGCCTTCACGAAGGCGGCCACGTCGTCGGGCAGGCTCATCGTCATGTTGACCGTCATATGGGCATCATACGGCTGGTCATGATCGGGTAGCGATGTTACGCGCAGGGGTAGCATCGCTATCGAGTTGGTGTTAGCGTTGTTGTCGTCGGGGTGCGAGCAACGCTACCCCCCCGGGACAAGGAGCACCGTCATGCGTGAGCAGTCCAGCACCGGCACCAGCACCTCCGCGTCGACTTCAACTCGCGTAGCGGTCGTCACCGGCGGATCCCGCGGTATCGGACGCGAGACCGCGGAGCGCCTCGCGGGCGACGGCTTCGCGGTCGTCGTGAACTTCGCCGGGAATCAGGCCGAGGCCGACAAGACCGTCGCCGCGATCACCGAGGCGGGCGGGCAGGCGCTCGCCTTCCGGGCCGACGTGGCGGACGAGACCGAGGTGGCGGCACTCTTCGACGCCGCGGAGTCGACGTACGGCGGGGTCGACGTGGTCGTCCACGCGGCCGGTGTCATGACACTGGCCCCGCTCGCCGACTTCGACCTCGACGCCCTCGACCGGATGCACCGCACGAACATCCGCGGCACGTTCGTCGTCGACCAGCAGGCCGTGCGCCGGCTGCGTGAGGGCGGCGCGGTCATCAACTTCTCCAGCTCCGTGCTGGCTCTCGCCATACCCGGC
Source organism: Streptomyces sp. NPDC050988 (assembly GCF_044456225.1). NCBI lineage: Bacteria > Bacillati > Actinomycetota > Actinomycetes > Kitasatosporales > Streptomycetaceae > Streptomyces > Streptomyces sp. NPDC050988. Next base: position 157,224 of record NZ_JBITFQ010000013.1, read on the forward strand.
TACAGCGCGTACGCCGCCAGCAAGGGCGCCGTCGAGGCCATGACGCTGATCCTGGCCCGCGAGCTGCGCGGCCGGGACATCACGGTGAACGCGGTGGCCCCCGGCCCGACGGCCACCGCCCTGTTCCTGGACGGCAAGGACGAGGAGACCATCGCGCGGATGGCCGCCCAGCCGCCGCTGGAGCGCCTCGGCACGCCGAGCGACATCGCCGGGGTCGTGTCCTTCCTCGCCGGCCCGTCCGGCCGCTGGGTCAACGGCCAGGTGCTCCGCGCCAACGGCGGTATCGCGTAGGCCCCCGACCCGCTTTCTTCCCACCTGCTTTCTCTTCCTTCCTCTCTCCTCAGGAGTTCCGTCATGGGCAGGACGATCGTCATCACGGGTGCCGGTTCGGGATTCGGCGCGCTCGCCGCGCGGGCATTGGCCGACGCGGGGCACACGGTCTACGCGGCGATGCGCGACACGGCAGGGCGCAACGCGAGCCGGGTCGCGGAGGCCGAGGCGTACGCGGCCGAGCATCGAGTGGACCTGCGTACGGTCGAGTTGGACGTCCTCTCGCAGGAGTCCGCGGACGCCGCCGTCGCCACGGTCCTGTCCGGGGCCGGCGCGCTGGACGTGGTCGTCCACAACGCGGGCCACATGGTGACCGGTCCGACCGAGGCCTTCACCCCGGAGGAACTGGCCGCGGTGTACGACACGAACGTGCTGGGCACCCAGCGGGTCAACCGCGCCGCGCTGCCCCACCTGCGGGCCCAGGAGCACGGCCTGGTGCTGTGGATCGGCTCGACCTCGACCCGGGGCGGCACCCCGCCCTATCTCGCGCCGTACTTCGCCGCGAAGGCCGCGATGGACGCGCTCGCGGTGTCGTACGCGGCCGAGCTGGCCCGCTTCGGCATAGAGACGACCATCGTCGTGCCCGGCGCCTTCACCTCCGGCACGAACCACTTCGCGACCGGCGGCCACCCCGCCGAGCAGGCGGTCCTGCCTGCGTACGAGGAGCGGTACGCGGGACTGATGGACCAGGTCGCCCAGCGCCTCGCCGCCCTCGCGCCCGCCGACGCCCCCGCTTCCCTGGTGGCCGACGCGATCGTCGAGGTCGTCGACACCCCGCCCGGCGAGCGGCCCTTCCGGGTCCACGTCGACCCCGCGAACGACGGGTCGGAGGAGGTCAGCCGGGTCGCGGACCGCATCCGCGCCGAGTTCCTGACCCGCATAGGCCTGGACGACCTCCTCGCCCCGCACACCCCTGCCTCCTCGCGGCCGACCGTATGACCTCGGATAGCGTCGCTCCCGTGAGTACGAAAGCGCGCATTCTCGAAGTGACGGCGGCCCTCGTCGCCGAGTCGCCCGACGGGGACGTCTCCACCCGGGCCGTGTGCGAGGCGGCGGGGGTCGGCGCTCCCGCTCTCTACCGCCACTTCGGGGACAAGGAGGGACTCCTGTCGGCGGTCGTCGACCACGGCTGGGACAAGTACCTCGCGACCAAGCGCGACCGCGCCCCCGGCACGGATCCCATTCAGGACCTGCGGGACGGCTGGGACACCCACGTCGAGTTCGCCCTGCACAACCCGAACCTGTTCCGCCTGATGCACTCCCCGGCGATGCGTACGCCCCCGGCGGCGGCCCTGGAGTCCCACCGCATCCTCACGTCGGACCTTCAACGGGCCGCCGAACAGGGCAAGTTGCGCCTCGCCCCGGAGCTGGCCGCCCAGATCATCATGTCCGCGAACGTCGGCGTGGCCCTGATGCTGGTCTCCCGCCCGGCGACGTTCACGGACGAGTCGGTGTCCCGCCGGGTACGGGACTCGGTGCACACCATGGTCTTCACACCGGACGTGATGACGGCTTCGACGGCGGCTTCCGCCGGCCCCTCGACCCGCGACCCCTCCACTCCCGAGGCGGACGAGGCCCGCCTCCCCGCCACCGCGGCCCGTCTCAACGCCCTCCTCCGCCAGGCCCCGGCCCCGGTGCTCAGCCCCGCCGAGGACGCCCTGCTCACGGAGTGGCTGAACCGGATCTCGAACGCCCCTCGGAGTTAGGCAGCTCTCCTCCCTCTGCCGGACCCGGCGCCCCCCTGCCTGACCCGGCGACCTTCGCCTGAACGCCGGGGCGACTCTCGAACCGAGTCACGAATTCGGCGCCGGCGTGCTTGAATTCCCAGTTCGTACGATCTTGACGGGGTGGCCTGGCACCGTGCCTTCCGCTCCGACGACCGGGGGACAGGGACGAGGGCCGATGGACCACGCGACTGAGGTGTTCCAGCCACTGCAGGCGGACGATCCGCCCACGGTGGCCGGCTATCGCCTCGCCGCCCGGCTCGGCGCGGGAGGCATGGGCCGGGTCTACCTGTCGCACACCCAGGGCGGCCGGCCGGTGGCGATCAAGGTGATCCGGCCGGAGCTGGCCGACGACCCGGTCTTCCGGCGGGGGTTCCGCAGGGAGATAAAGGCGGCCCAGCGGGTCCGGGGCGCGTACACCGCGGAGTTGATCGACGGCGACGCGGACGGCGTACCGCCCTGGCTGGCCACGCTGTACGTGCCAGGGCCCTCGCTGGCGGAGGCCGTCGCCCGGCGCGGACCACTGCCGGTGCCGGCGGTGCTGTGGCTGATGGCGGGGGTGGCCGAGGCTCTGCAGGCCATCCATGCCGCGGGAATCGTGCACCGGGACCTGAAGCCGTCCAATGTGCTGCTGGCCGCCGACGGGCCGCGGGTGATCGACTTCGGTATCTCGCTGGCCGCCGGGATCACCTCGCACACCGCCACGGGAGCCACCGTCGGCACGCCCCAGTTCATGGCTCCCGAGCAGGCGTCCGGGGGTGAGGTCACGGCGGCGACCGACGTGTTCGCGCTCGGCCAGACGGCGGCGTTCGCGGCGCTGGGCGAGCCGTTGTACGGGGAGGGCAACTCGGTCGGCGTGCTGTACCGGATCGTGCACTCGGAACCCGACCTGTCCCTGTTGCCCGCGCAGCTCCGTCCGCTGATGGCCCGGTGCCTCGCGGCCGATCCGGCGGAGCGGGCCACTCCGGCGGAGATCGTCCAGTGGTGTCGGCAGCGGCTGGGCCCGGGTGCCGACGCGGGCGCAGGGTCGGCCGTCTGGCGGGAGGTGATGGGACCGGAGGTCACCGTTCCGTCCCCGGTTCCGCACCCGACCCCGGTGCACACGATGCCGTTGCTCCCGCACCCGACCCCCGTGCACACGATGCCGTTGCTCCCGCAGCCGCAACTGCAGCGGCGTCCGCAGCCGACGGTGCCGGACGAGCGGCGGGCCCGCCGGCGGCGTACCAGGGTGTTCTCGGCCCTGGTGACGGTGGGCGCGCTGCTGTCGGCGGGCGTGGCATGGACGACCCTGGACATGTCGGACCGGCTCCGTGACCGGAACGCGGCCGGGTCCTCGACGTCCGGCTCGGAGGCGTCCGGACGGTCGTCGGCGTCCTCATCGGCATCCGCGCAGTCCTCGGGGTCGGGAAGCGGCGGCCGGACATCAGGAGGTTCGCGTCCTTCCTCGGACGCTTCCGGGCCACCGAAACCGATCCCGTACCCCTTGGCGATGCTGAACGCGACGAAACCCCTGGATCTCAAGGACCCCTACCGCTTCCTCAAGAAGGCCAAAGACATCAAGGACGACAGGAGCGCGAAGGAACGCGAGGGGGACATCCGCTTCGTCTGCAAGCAGACCTGCGCGCTGGAGAGCGACGCGAGTCTGATCGACTGGGTGCCTTCCGAGAAGCCGGGCGCCACCCTGGAATCCTGTCGCGCGACCCTCGCCGACGCCGAGAACAGGCTCCCGCTCGCCATTGTGGCGGCCGGCAGCGAGATCTGCTTCGAACACCCCTCCGGAGACATCGCTCTGTTCGTGGTCGACGTGAAGTCGACCGAGCTGCCGGACATCGGCTTCGTGAGCGGCGCCCTGACGGTCTGGCGGGGGGCGGCCTAGCCGGTTTCGTCCGGCGTCGGAGGGTGGGGTCCCTCAGTCCGTCAGATCCACCCGCACCGTCAGCAGATTCGTCCCGACCGCTCGGACCGCGGCGCTGTTCGCGCGGGGGAGGGACTTCAGGCGGGTGCGGGCGTCGTCGTCGTGCAGCAGGTGGGCGGTGCCGTGGTGCCACCGGCCCTTGTCGCGGACCCGGACGGCCGGGTTCGCCTGGATGTTCCTTACGTACTGCGACTTCTCGCCGTACTCGGACACGATCCAGAACTCCTGGCCGATCCGCCGCCCGCCGACCGGAGTCCGCCGCGGCAGCCCCGACTTGCGTCCGGTGGTCTCCAGCAGCGTCTGGAACGGCAGCAGCCTGGACACCGGGTTCACGACCCATCGCTGGATCTTCGTGATGACGCGGAACTTGGTCTCGTGGTGGCGCGACATGTCGTTGGGATCCTCGTCCTGGGCGATGACATAGATGGCGAAGCTGTCGGTCGAAGCCGTCGGTCGGTCGTGAGGATAGGGCTCGGCCGGGCGGCTCGGCCCGCCGGGGTGGCGGCAGTTCACGCGCTACGGGTTCAGCACGATCTTTCCGGCGACGGTGCCCGACTCGGCCAGGCGCAGGGCGTCCGCGATGCGGGAGAGCGGCAGCTGTGCGGCGATGTGGGGAGTGATGTCACCGCGCTGGAGGGCCGCGAGGACCTGGGTGAGGTCGGTGCGCAGCCGGGCCCGGAACTGGTTCTTGGCCAGGGCCCGCCCGGCCCAGATGTTGAAGAAGTAGGCGCGCCGACGGTTGGGCAGCGCGTTCCACAGCCAGATCCGGCCGAGCAGCTTGAGTACGGGCAGCTGCTTGGAGCCCTCGTCGTCCCGGGTGGAGGCGGTGCCGTAGGAGACGAGCGTGCCGCCGGGAGCGAGGAGGTGCCAGGAGTCGATCGCGCTGCGCCCGCCGACGTGGTCGAAGACGGCGTCCACTCCGCCGGGGGCGAGTTCACGGACCCGGGCGGGGATGTCCTCGGTGCGGTAGTCGATGGGGGTGACGCCCTGGGCACGCAGCGCGTCGTGATGGCGCGCGGACGCCGTGCCGATCACCTTCGCGCCCGCCGCCTGGGCGAGCTGGACCAGGACCGAGCCGACACCGCCGTTGGCGCCGTGCACCAGGACGGTGTGCCCGGCCCGGACGCGGGCCTTGCGGTGCAGCATCTGCCAGGCGGTGATGCCGTTGACCACCAGCGTCTCGGCCTCCGCCGCGCCGACCCCGTCGGGCACCGGCACGACGTCCGCCGCGTCGACGAGTACGTGGCTGGCCCAGCCGCCGACCTTGACCAGTGCGGCCACCCGGGTGCCGGCCAGGCCCGGCTCGACGCCCTCACCGGTCGCGGCCACGGTGCCGACCAGGTCGTAACCGGGGACGAAGGGGAACGCCGGCTGGTCGTAGTAGCGGCCGCGGCGCATCTGCTGCTCGGCGAAGGAGACGCCGGTCGCCTCCATCCGGATCAGGACCTGACCGGGGCCCGCGACGGGCACGGCTCCGTGCCGGATCTCCAGCCCCTCCGGCTCGACCTTGCCCGGCAGGACGACCTCGACGAGTGCTTCGGCGTTCATGACTTCCTCCACTGCGCTCTGTGTTCGGGATCCGCGTGAGCCACTCGGTGAGCGGCTCGGCGAGCGACGAGGTGAGTTACTCGCTCTCGCTTCTGTTAGAAGTTATAACTTCACGAGAAGGGCGACGTCAAGAGGTTCAGTGATAGCCTCTAACTAAATCTTGAACATGTAGCCCGCAGGCATCCCCACGAGCACCCCACGAGTACGGAAGGCGGCAGGTCATGGCGGAGACCGGCACGACCACCCCGCGAGAGCGCTACCGCGCCCAGGTGCGTACGGAGATCAAGGAACGCGCGTGGGAGCAGATCGCCACGGCGGGTGCGACCGCGCTCTCCCTCAACGCGATCGCCAAGCAGATGGGCATGAGCGGCCCCGCGCTCTACCGGTACTTCGCCGGCCGCGACGAACTGATCACCGAGCTGATCAGGGACGCGTACGGCAGCCTCGCCGACGCCCTCCGGACGTCCTCCGGATCCGGCGCCGACCTCACCGCGCTCGCGCACGCCCTGCGCGAGTGGGCCCTCGCGGACCCCCACCGCTACTTCCTCATCTACGGCACGCCCGTGCCCGGCTACCACGCTCCGGACGACGTCACCGGGATCGCGCAGGGCATCATGGCGACGTTGCTCGACGCCTGCGCCGCACTGCCCTCGGACGGTCCCGCGACGCCGTTCGACACCCACCTGGAAAGCCACCGCCAGTGGGCGGCCGGCCACCCCGCCCCGCCCGCGGCCCTCCACCGGGGCCTGGCCTTCTGGACCCGGCTGCACGGCGTCCTGTCCCTGGAGCTCGCCGGCCACTTCACCGGGATGGGCTTCGACCCCGCGCTGCTGTACGAGGCCGAACTGGACGACTTGCTCAGGCCCTGACCACGCCGTGCCGCGCCGGCACCGGAACCTCTCCCCCGATGCCGCCGGTTCGGGAAACCGCCGTGCCAAGAGGCCGGGTGGCCGGATGGGGAGGGCGGCGCGGATTCGCGAGGCTCTTTCCATGATGAAGAAGAGCAAGCGGAACATCGCCCTGACCGCCGTCTCCGGCGTGGTGCTCGGGCTCGCCCTGCCGCTCACCGCGACCGCTTCGACCACCCGGACCACTCCAACCACCGCACGGGACAAGCCACTTGACTGGACGAAGTGCGAGGGGAACGGCTTCGGCCCCCGGCAGGAGTGCGCGACCGTCGACGTGCCGATGGACTACGCCGACCCCGAGGGCGAGAAGATCGGTATCGCCGTCTCCCGTATCCGGAGTGAGAAGCCGGCCGTGCGCCGCGGTGCCTTGCTGCTGATCCCCGGCGGGCCCGGTGGCAGCAGTCTCGAAGAGCAGTCGGCGAAGGCGCGGACGCTGCCGCGGGAGGTGCGGGAGGCGTACGACCTGGTCGTGTTCGATCCTCGGGGCAACGGGCGGTCCGCGCCGGTGAGTTGTGGGTTCGAAGGGCAGGACCTGGCCCCGACCACGTTCCGGCCGTGGCCCGCGGGACCGGACGGGTCCGTCGCCGGGAACGTGACCGCCGCCCGGCGGATGTCAGCCGCCTGTGAGCGCAACGGCGGGGAGCTGCTGCGGCACATCGACACCGTCGCCAACGCGCATGACGTCGACCGCGTCCGGGCGGCGCTCGGCGAGCGGAAGCTGTCCGCCTGGGGCGTCTCGTACGGCTCGTATCTCGGCGCCGTCTACAACCAGCTGTTCCCGCACCGCACCGACCGGTTCGTGCTCGACAGCAATCTGGACGCCAACGCGGACGCCCACGGCGGCCAGGTCGCCCGTGGCCTGTGGGCCGGGTTCGAGAAAGGGGTCGAGAGCGTCTTCCCCGAGTTCGCCAAGTGGGCCTCGGCGCCCGGGAATCCGTACCGGCTGGCCGATACGGCGGACCAGGTGCGGCCGATGTTCCTGCGGCTCGCCGCCCGCCTCGACCGCGAGCCGATCCCCTGGCCGGGCGCCAATCCGGCCGAGCTGAACGGCAACGTGCTGCGGCAGAGCCTGCTCGACGCGTTCTACGACCCCGAGGGCTTCCCGGCGGCAGCCCAGTTGATCCTGGCCGCCCGGAAGGGCACCGTCCCGCCCGCGCCCGAGCCGCCCCCGGAGGCGCTGTTGCAGAACGGCCTCGCCGTGGCCTCCGCGACCTTCTGCAACGAGGGGACGTGGCCCGCGTCGGCCGCCCGCTACCAGAAGGAGGTCGACGAGAGCCGCGCCAAGTACCCGCTGACCGCCGGAATGCCGAGGAACGCGACCCTCTGCGCCGCCTGGCCGTATCGGCCGAAGCATGACCCGGTACGGATCACCGACCGCGGACCCTCCACCGTCCTCATGGTCCAGAACGAGCGCGACCCCGCCGCCCCGCTGGCCGGCGCCCGCGAACTCCGCGCCGCCCTCGGCAAACGGGCCGTCATGGTGACCGTGAACGCCACCGGACACGACGCCTACCTCGGCAACGGCAACGCCTGCGGGGACGCGACCGTCACCCGCTACCTGGTCACGGGGGAACGGCCCGCCAGGGACACGTACTGCCGATAGGCACCGAACTGCCGTTGGGAACACGACCGTTACTGCCTTTGGAAACACGACTGTTGACCGGAACCCGACCACCGGCAGACACGGGTCCCGCACACGTCACTTGCGCCCCTCCCCTATTCTCAGGCGAACGCGCCGCCGGGGGAGAGGGAGCACGCATGGACGGGTTGGACCCGGCAGATCCGGGCTGGATCGGCGGTTACCGACTGCTCGGCAGACTCGGTGAAGGCGGCATGGGGCGGGTGTATCTGGCCCGTTCCGAGCGCGGCCGTACGGTCGCGGTCAAGGTCGTCAAGGAGGAGCTGGCCCGCAAGCCGGACTTCAGGCGGCGCTTCACGCAGGAGGTGAAGGCGGCGCGGCGGGTCGGCGGCGACTGGACCGCGCCCGTGCTGGACGCCGACACGGAGGCGGCGACGCCCTGGGTCGCCACCGGCTACGTCGCCGGCCCCTCGCTCTCCGAAGTGGTGGACAAGCAGTACGGACCGCTGCCAGCGACGTCCGTACGAGCGCTGGCGATCGGGCTCATCCGCGCGCTCCAGGCCATCCACGGCGCGGGTCTCGTGCACCGCGACCTCAAGCCCTCCAACGTGCTGGTGACGATCGACGGGCCCCGCGTCATCGACTTCGGCATCGCGCGCGCCCTCGACACGGCCACCCAGTCCGGCGACGGCCTCACCATGACGGGCGCTCTCGTGGGGTCGCCGGGCTTCATGTCGCCCGAGCAGGTGCGCGGGGAGCGGGTGACGTTCGCGAGTGACGTCTTCTGTCTCGGCGCCGTGCTGGCGTACACCGTGACGGGCCGGCTGCCCTTCGGCGCGGGCGAGGGCGGGATCCACTCGCTGCTCTTCCGCATAGCGTCGGAGGAGGCGGAACTCCAGGGGATACCCGAGCCCTGGCACGCACTGATAGCGGCGTGCCTGGAGAAGGATCCGGCCCAACGGCCCACGCTGGACTCGCTGTTGACGTCCATCGACGGCTTCGAGGGCGCGGAGGGCACGGGCGGCGCGTGGCTGCCGGGGGAGGTACTGGCGGAGCTGGGCCGGCACGCCGTGCAACTACTGAACAGCGAGGACCCGCAGAGCCACGCACTCGCCGGACAGGCGTCGGGCCCCGGCCCGGGAGCGGGCGCCGTGCGGAGTCCGGCCGCCCCGGCGCAGGGCCACGCGCAGAGCCCCGCACCCGCACACTCCCCGGTGCCGGGCTTCGGCCCGCCCGTCGGCTACGACCCGTCGACGCCGCCGTGGCAGAACAGCCCCCCGCCGGGCAGCCTGCCGCCGGCCGGATATCAACCGGGAGGCTTTCACCAGGGCGGTCTCCCGCCGGGCGGCTTCCACCGGAGCGGGCCGCATACGCCCCACCACTCCCTCTCCAACTCCCGTAACGTGTCCGCCCGTTCGACCCGGGGACTCGCGACGGCCCTGACCGTCCTGCTCGCCCTCTACACGCTGCCCCTGCTGTTCCGGTCCGTCGTCCTGGAACTGGCCTACATCCCACTCACCGCGGCGGACAGTACGTCCGACCCCTCCCTCATCGCGGACTTCGAGAACCTGAGACTGGCGACGATGGCGTCGGAGATCCTCGACCCGCTGGTGGGTGTGGTCGTGGTGATCGTGTGGTCGTTCTGGTTCCAGCGCACGCGCAACAACGCCGAGGCCTTCGAACCGGGGCGCGTGCGCCACTCGCTCGGGTTGGCGGCCGGCTCCTGGTTCATCCCGGTAGTCAACCTCTACATGCCCAAGCAGATCGGCAACGACGTCTGGACAGTGTCGACCGGCCGCCCGACGGGCGCCGGTCGGTGGCTGCTGCACACCTGGTGGTGGTCCTGGCTGTTCTACGTCCTGACGTACCTGAACGACTCGATCAGCAGCTGGTACGACGAGGACTTCGCAGTCGGCGCCACGGACGACATCGTCAGCGCCCAGATCACCAACCTCGTCGGCTTCGTGACCGCCGTACTGGCCATCCTCTTCGTGAACCGGCTGACATCCATCCAGCGATCCCGCATGGCAGGAGGCGCCTAGCAGTAGGGCCGCGGGGACCGGCGCAGTCATCAGGGGCGCGGGGAACTGCGCAATCTTTTAGGCCCGCGGGGACCGGCGCAGTCATCAGGGGCGCGGGGAACTGCGCAATCTTTTAGGGGCGCGAGGAACTGCGCGAGCAACCCAATCCGACCGCCACAAGACACACACCCTCACCCCCGCCCGAGAAAGATCGGATTGGTGAACGCGGCCATCGCCCCGGGCAACGGCCCAACCGCAGCCTCATGCCGCACCTCCGCCCGCACATACGCCGCGTACTGCGCAGTCGTACGCCACTCCACCACCCCACCCCCGGACACCGGCAGAACCGCACTTGTGTGCAGCACCCCCTGGTCCGTGACGAACCGGACCGTACAGCGCGGCACACCCGACGCCTCCAGGGTCACGGTGACCGGATCGTCCCGGTCGACCTTCAACCGCCCCCCGATCCCCGCGTGTTCACCCTTCGGTCCGGCCACAGTGAACGACAGCGACACCTTCTGCGACTCGGCCACGTACGAGCGCCCCGCGCGGATCCCCTCCTGGATCGCCTCGCGGGTCAGGTCGTCGGCGAGGACGACGGTCTGCGGCGTGCCGACCGGGTCGGGATCCCGGTGGGCGTCGCTGTTGCCCATCGCCGGAATCCAGCCCCGGCCACCCCCACCCTCACCGTCACCCCGCCCTTCCCGCACGGAGGCGACCAGCATGCTGTCCCAGTCGGCCAGCGACACCTCGTCGTCGGGGCCGAACGGGCCGTTCCACACCTCGACCGCGTCCGCCTCGCCGAAGCCGAACTTCCAGTTGCAGCCGACGCACGTGGCGTGCGGATGCGCGGGCACGACCAGCCCGCCCGCCTCGCGGATCCGCCGCGCGTACTTGCCGAAGCGGTTGTCGCGCGCCCGGTAGCGCCAGTCGACGAACGTCCCCGGATCCGTGCCGAGCGCGACGACGTGACCGTTCCTCGTCGTCACCTCCTCGCCCAGCATGATCAGCAGGTCGTCACCGGCCTCCGAGGCCCAATGGGCGTGCGCGGAGTGCGTGTTGTGCTCGGACGAGTTGATGAAGTCCAGGCCCGCCGCCCGCGCGAGGGCCGCGATCTCGGCCGGGGTGCGGCGGCCGTCGGAGTACCAGGAGTGCAGATGGCAGTCGCCCCGGTACCAGGCACGCCCGCGCCCCTTGGCCCGCGACGGCGGGTACACCGGCTTCACGACCGCGCCCGGCTCGCCGTACGTCAGCGTGATGGTGACCTCGTACGGGAGTCCCTGCGGGGCCACGGTGTACGGGCCAAGGGCGATGTGCCACGTTCCCGCCCCGACCGGGCCCGGGATGTAACCCGGCGTCGCGTCGTCCGCGCGGATGAAGAACTCCGTGCGTGCCCCGCCCGACCAGCCGCGGAATCCCTTGCCGCCCAGCTCGGTGCCGCGCTGGTCGAAGATGCCGATGTCGAGCGCGTTGCCCGCGGTGCCCGCCGGTACGGAGGGCTTCTCGTAGGTGTACGCGACCTTGATCTCCCGTACGCCGTCCGGGACTTCGACGGGGAGGTACACGAAGTCCGGCGAACCGGTGGGCAGGGTGCCGCGGACCGTCCGGGTCTCGGACGCGTGTGCCGCGTCGGCGGCCTCGCTCGGAAAGCTCACGCTTCCCAACGTAAGCGCGGCGGCGGCTCCCGTCACGAACAGCGCGCGTCTGCCGATGCCGTGGTCACCGCTGCGGTCTGCGCTGTGGTCGTCCTCGCACATGTCTGCTGCTCCCGGGTCTCGTGAGTGACTGAGTGGCACGTCGCGGTTCAGGTGCTGCGGGGGGTCGTACGACAACCCTGGTATTCAGCCGTGAACTGCGGTGCAAGGGAAGGGGGTCGGCAGCTTTCCGGTATGGAGCACTCATAAGAAGCAATCGTGAGAACCAATCGTGAGAAGACGGCGGAATCCCTACCGGTCGGTATGGACAGTTGAGGCTCGTGCCGGTAAGGAGATGCCATGCGCATCTCCGTGACGATCTTCCTCACCGACGAGACGATCACCCCCACGCTGCTCGCCCGTGAGCTGGAGGAGCGCGGCTTCGCCGGGCTCTATCTGCCCGAGCACACGCACATACCCGTGGAGCGCGTCACCCCGTACCCGGCGGGCGGTGAGCTGCCGCCCGAGTACGGCAGGACCCTCGACCCCTTCGTCGCCCTCGGCCAGGCCGCGGCGGTCGCCGAGTCGCTCGCGCTCGGCACCGGGATCACCCTCGTCGCCCAGCACGACCCGGTCGGCCTCGCCAAGCAGATCGCGACCCTCGACCATCTCTCCGGGGGCCGCTTCACGCTCGGCCTCGGCTTCGGCTGGAACGTCGAGGAGGCCGCCGACCACGGCGTCGAGTGGCGCACGCGACGGGAACTGGTCCGGGACCGGATGGCCCTGATGCGGGCGCTGTGGTCCGCCGAACCGACCGGCTACCAGGGCGAGTTCGGCTCGGTACGGCCGAGCCACGCCCACCCCAAGCCCGTACAGAAGCCGCGCGGACCCGTCGTCGGACCGCGCACGCTCGTCGGGGGAGCGGCTGGGCCGAAGCTGTTCGCGCACATCAGCGAGTACGCGGACGGCTGGATGCCGATCGGCGGCCGAGGGCTCACGGAGTCCGTCCCCGTGCTGCGGGCCGCCTGGGCCGAGGCCGGCCGCGACCCCGAGGCCCTCCAGCTCGTGCCGTACGCCGTGCTGCCCACCCCCGGCAAGCTCACGCACTACGCGGACCTCGGCATCGAGGAGGTCGTCCTCCAGCTGCCGCCGGCCGGGGAGGGGGACGTACTGCGCGTACTGGACGAATACGCCAAGTACCTGTAGTCGGCCGCTGCTGTGTCACTGGTGCGCCGCTGGTGTGCCGCTCGTGACGCGGCCCATCCGTAACGGGGCCTGATCAATGCGATCGTATGCTCGAAGGATGACGACTTCCGCGACCTCCGGAACCGGGCCTACCGCGAACGCCATGCGTCGCGCCCTCAAACGCGCCCGCGACGGCGTCGCCCTCGACGTCACCGAGGCAGCCGTCCTTCTCCAGGCACGCGGCGCCGACCTGGACGACCTGACGGCGTCCGCCGCCCGGGTGCGTGACGCGGGCCTGGACGCGGCGGGCCGCCCCGGCGTCATCACGTACTCGAAGAGCGTCTTCATCCCGCTCACCCGGCTCTGCCGGGACAAGTGCCACTACTGCACGTTCGTCACGGTCCCCGGCAAGCTCCGCCGGGCGGGCCACGGGATGTTCATGTCCCCGGACGAGGTCCTCGACATCGCCCGCAAGGGTGCCGAACTGGGCTGCAAGGAAGCCCTGATCACCCTCGGCGACAAGCCCGAGGACCGCTGGCCCGAGGCCCGCGAATGGCTCGACGCGCACGGCTACGACGACACGATCGCGTACGTACGGGCCATCTCGATCCGCATTCTGGAGGAGACGGGCCTGCTGCCCCACCTCAACCCGGGTGTCATGTCGTGGACCGACTTCCAGCGGCTCAAGCCCGTCGCGCCGAGCATGGGCATGATGCTGGAGACGACGGCGACGCGGCTGTGGAGCGAGCCGGGCGGCCCGCACTACGGCTCCCCGGACAAGGAGCCGGCCGTCCGCCTGCGCGTCCTGGAGGACGCGGGCCGTTCGTCGGTCCCCTTCACCAGCGGTGTGCTGATCGGCATCGGCGAGACGTACGAGGAGCGCGCGGACTCGCTGTTCGCGCTTCGGCGGGTGTCGCGCTCCTACCACGGCATCCAGGAGCTGATCATCCAGAACTTCCGCGCCAAGCCGGACACGGCGATGCGCGGCATGCCGGACGCCGAGCTCGACGAACTGGTCGCGACGGTCGCCGTGGCCCGGCACATCATGGGCCCCTCGGCCTGCCTCCAGGCACCGCCGAACCTCGTGGACTCCGAGTACGGGCGGCTGATCGGCGCCGGCATCGACGACTGGGGCGGAGTCTCGCCGCTCACCATCGACCACGTCAACCCCGAGCGCCCCTGGCCGCAGATCGACCTGCTGCGCGAGCAGTCGGCCGAGGCGGGCTTCGAACTGCGCGAACGGCTCTGCGTCTACCCGGAGTTCGTGCAGCGCGGCGAGCCGTGGCTGGACCCGCGGCTGCTCCCGCACGTACGGGCGCTCGCCGACCCGGAGACTGGGCTCGCCGTGCCGGACGCGGTCGTGGAGGGCCACCCCTGGCAGGAGCCCGAGGAGGCGTTCACCTCGTCGGGCCGCACGGATCTGCACACCACGATCGACACCGAGGGGCGTACGTCCGACCGGCGCGAGGACTACGACCACGTGTACGGCGACTGGGACGCGCTTCGGGAGGCCGCGGCGCCCGGCATGGTGCCCTCGCGGATCGACACGGACATCCGGGCGGCGCTGGCGACGGCCGCCGACGACCCGACCCGCCTCACCGACGACGAGGCGCTCGCGCTGCTGCACGCGGACGGACCGGCGCTGGACGCGCTCTGCCGGATCGCGGACGACGTGCGCAGGTCGGCGGTCGGCGACGACGTCACGTACATCGTCACGCGGAACATCAACTTCACCAACGTCTGCTACACCGGCTGCCGTTTCTGCGCCTTCGCCCAGCGCCGCACGGACGCCGACGCGTACACGCTCTCCCTGGACCAGGTCGCCGACCGGGCCCAGCAGGCGTGGGACCTGGGGGCCGTCGAGGTCTGCATGCAGGGCGGCATCCACCCGGACCTGCCGGGGACGGCCTACTTCGACATCGCCCGCGCGGTGAAGGAGCGGGTACCCGGCATGCACGTCCACGCCTTCTCACCGATGGAGGTCGTGAACGGCGCGACCCGCACCGGCCTGTCGATCCGCGAGTGGCTGACCGCGGCCAAGGAGGCGGGCCTCGACTCGATCCCCGGCACGGCCGCCGAGATCCTCGACGACGAGGTCCGCTGGGTCCTGACGAAGGGCAAGCTGCCCACGGCGACCTGGATCGAGGTGATCACGACCGCGCACGAGCTGGGCATCCGCTCCTCGTCCACGATGATGTACGGGCATGTGGACCAGCCCCGCCACTGGCTCGGCCACTTCCGCACGCTCTCCAGGATCCAGCAACAGACCGGCGGCTTCACGGAGTTCGTGACGCTCCCCTTCATCCACACGAACGCGCCGGTGTACCTCGCGGGGATCGCCCGCCCGGGCCCGACGACCCGGGACAACCGCGCGGTGATGGCGATGGCGCGGCTCCTGCTCCACCCCCACATCCCCAACATCCAGACCAGCTGGGTGAAGCTGGGGACGGAGGGCGCGGCGGAGATGCTCCGCTCGGGCGCCAACGACCTCGGCGGGACGCTGATGGAGGAGACCATCTCCCGGATGGCGGGCTCGTCGTACGGCTCGTACAAGTCCGTCAAGGAGCTGATCGCGGTGGCGGAGGCGGCAGGACGGCCGTCCCGGCCCCGCACCACCCTGTACGGCGAGGTGCCTCAGGAGCGGCAGCGGGCCGCGGCGGCCTCGGACGGACATCTGCCGGAACTGCTGCCCGTGCTGGAGTGACGGGCGGAGGCGGGTGAGTGAGCCGGGTGGGCCAGGATCGGCCGAGGGGCCCGTCGGAGTAAGATGATCCGACCCTCCGACGGGGTGAATCAGAGCTGAGGAGATGCGTACGCGTGCCTGCCCGACGGCTTCCCTCGTGGGTCTGGGTCTCCGGTCTGACCGCGGCTGCTCTGGTGGCGGTGACGTTCCTGGCCGTCAAGGCCGACAAGGGCCCGCAGCCCACGGCCTCGGCGTCGCCGAAGCCCTCCACCTCGGCGACCGCCAAGCCCTCCGCCGGCCCTGACGAGTCCAAGCCGGTCGCGGTGCCGGACGGCTCCGGCACCGGACGGCGCATCGTCTACTCCCTCGACCAGCGCCGCGTATGGCTCGTCGACGCGAGCGACGCGTCCCGGCGCAGCTTCAAGGTGTGGCCCGGGACGGTGAACCCGGCACCCGGCTCGTACACGGTCGGCACCCGGCGCGAGACGAGCACGGGCAGCGACGGCGTGGAGATCGAGAACATCGTCTTCTTCACCGTCAGTTCGGGCACCAACATCGCCTTCTCGAACGCCGTGGACGGCTCTTCTCCGCCGCCGCCCGCGTCCGGCGTACCGACCGGCGGGATCCGTATGCGTGCCGCCGACGGTGACGCGGTCTGGAAGTTCGGCACGGCGGGGACGAAGGTCGCGGTCGTCGACTAGCGACCGGCGGGACGGGTCCTTACGGCCGGACGCTGCTCTCGGGCGTGGTACCGACCTGGTCCGGAGCCGTCGACGGTTCGGACGGTTCCAAGGACGGCGGGGCCTGTGTCGGCGTCGGTGTCGGGACGCTGTCGGGGGCGGTCGGCTCGGTCGTGGCGGTGGAGTCGCCCGGGACGCCGGGGCCGGCGCTCGGTGCCGAGTCACTGGGGTTGCGGCTGGGGCTGGGAGTCGCGGGCTCGGAGGCCGACGGCGACGGGGTGGGCGGCGTCGAGGGGCTGCTCGCGGGCGGCGGGGCGAGCGGGACCGTCGGGGAGACGGGCGCGTCGGGTGCGGCCAGGCGGAACGGCAGCGCGATGAGGGCGGCGGCGACGCAGGAAATACCGACCCCGGCCGCGGCGCGCAGCACCCGGCGGCGGGAGGCGTCGCGGCGGATCGCCTCGTAGCCGCCCGGGGGTGGTGCGAGATAGCCGGAGGCCGGCCGCAGGATGACGGCGAGGGGGTCGTCGGGCTCCAGGTCCGGACCGTCCTCAGAGGGTGTGATCAAGGCTTCTCCTCAGGTGGGCGCGGAGCATTTCTCGGGCCGCGTGGAGGTCGGCCTTGACGGTTCCTTCCTTGCGCCCGGTCAGCGCGGACACCTCCCGGATCGGCATGTCAGCGTAGTAGTGCAGCAGGATCGGTACGCGCAGTCGTTCCGGCAGCGACTGTACGAGCAGGCGCACCGACGGGTCGGCCTGTTCGTTCCGCGGCCGGACGGCGACCTCGTCGCTGACACGGCGTACGGCTCTGCGCTCGCGCTCCAGTTTGCGCCAGTGGTCCCGGACGAGGTTGGCGGCGGTGACGTAGAGGAAGCCTCGCGGCTCCGCCACGTTCGTCCAGCGGGCCCAGAGCCGGGTGAACGCCTCCGAGGCGATCTCGTGGGCCGTCTCGTCGTCGTCGACCAGGCGGCGGCACCAGCCGGCCAGGCGCGGGTAGAGGGCGGCGAACAGCTCGGACGCTGCCTTCTCGCGGGACCGTTTCAACGCTCTCCATGGTCGTGACGGACTCGTAGGAAGGATCCCGGGCCGTCGGCGTACCGTCCGTCCGTCGACGTACGGTGCCTCGGCCCAGGATCCTGGAGCTACGGGTTACTGCGTGCTGTCGGAGCTCAGCGCGGCGAAGACGATCACGCTGTCGCGGTACCCGTCACCGGTGCGGGGGCCGCCGCAGGTGATGAGACGCAGTTCGGGACGGCCCACGTTCCCGTAGACCTCTTTCGTCGGGAACTCCGCCTGGGCGACCGTCCGTACGTCGGTGACCGCGAACTCCGCCGCCTTGCCGTTCTCCAGGCGCGCCACGATCCGGTCGCCGCGGCGCAGCCGCGAGAGGTGATGGAAGACCCCGTCACCGTAGGAGCCGACCGTGACATGGCCGAGGATCACCGACGGGCCGACCTGGCCGGGCGTCGGCGAGTGCTGGTACCAGCCCGCCTTGTCGTCCGCCGCGATCGGGGGCACCTCGACGGTGCCGTCCGAGGCCAGGCCCAGCCGCATGACCGGGGTGTCGACCTGGATGGCCGGGACCTGCAGCCTGACCGGGACCGAACGACCCAGCGCCTTCGCCGCCTTCGCGGGAGGTCGCGAGCTCCCGGTCTTCTCGGCTCCGGCCCGGTCGTCCGTGGTCCGGTCGTCCGTGGACCGGTCGTCCGTGGACCGGTCGTCCGTGGTCCGGTCGGCCTGCTGGCCGTCGCAGCTCACGAGCAGCGAGGCCACCGCCGCGGTGACGAACGCGCGCCGGGAGAGCGTGTGCCTGGAGGGCAGGGTCATTCCCCGGTGGCCCGCCGACGACGTACGACGAAGAACGCCGCCCCGCCGACGGCGAACGCCGCGGCGGCGCCCCCGGCGATCATCCCGCCGTCGGATCCGGACTGCGTCGACGTCGACACCTCACCGGTGTCGGGGGCTCCGCTCGGTACGACGGAGACCTCGTCGCCCGGCGCCTGGGTCGGCGCGGGGGTGGGAGCCACCGTCGGGGCCGTCTCGGCGGGCTCGCTCGGAGCCGGCGTCGGGTCCGTGTCGTCCGTGGCCTGGCTCGGGGCGGCGCTCGGAGCCACGGTCGGGGTCGTCCCGTCGGCGAACGCGGGCACCGTGCTCGCCAGCACCGCGGTGCAGGCAAGTGCTATGGCGCTGAGGACAGTTCGGCGCATGAATCGCTCTCTTTCGTCGGCCCGCCCGCCCGGTGACCAGGCGGACTGGGGTACGGATCGAGCGGAGAGACGAGACAGCGGCGGACCGGGTTGTAAAGAGCAGGCAAAGTCATCGGGCGGTCGGTGTATCGGTCGGTGTATCGGCCGGCCTATCGGTCCACGCGTGGAGTTTGTCCGGGTTGACCACGAGCCACAGATCGGTGATCAGGCCGTCGCTGACGTCGGCGGCGAGGACGGCGATGGTCGTACCGGCGATGCGGACCGTGACGCCGGGGGTGCCGTTGATGTCGTCCTCGACGAGTTCCACGTCCGGCTCCCTGCGCAGCAGGCCGAGGAGGAAGCGCGCCACCTTGTCCGCGCCGGTGATCGGGCGCAGCGCCGCGCGCACCTTGCCGCCTCCGTCGCTGCGCGACTCGACGGCGGGGTCGAGCAGGGCGACCAGCGAGTCGAGGTCACCGGTCTCGCACGCCTCGCGGAACGCGGAGACGACCTGCCGGTGTTCCGTCGTCGTACCGCCGACGGGCCGCCGCTCGGCGAGGCGCCGCCGGGCCGAGGAGGCGAGTTGGCGGCAGGCCGCGGGGGAGCGTCCCACCGTCTCGGCGATCTCGGTGAAGGGCGTGCCGAAGACGTCGTGCAGGACGAAGGCGACCCGTTCCGCGGGCGTGACCGAGTCCAGGACCACGAGCATGCCCATGCTGACCGACTCGTCGAGCGTGATCCGGTCGGCGGGATCGTCCCCGCCCGTCCCACTCGTCCGCCCCGCCCCGGCCGCGCTGGTCCAGGTGGTGCCGCCCCTGACCGGCTCGGGCAGCCACTCCCCGGTGTAACGCTCACGGCGGACCCGTGCGGAGGCGAGCTGGTCGAGACAGATCCGCGAGGCGACCCGGGTCAGCCACGCCAGCGGGGTGACGATCGCCCGCTGCTGCGGTTCGGACAGGGCGTACCAGCGGGCGTACGTCTCCTGTACGACGTCCTCGGCGTCCTGCACCGAACCGAGCATCCGGTAGCCGAGGTTGAGCAGCCGGCGCCGCTCGGCCATGAGGGAACCGAGACTGGGACCTGGGTCATGGTCGGGGCTGCTCTGCTCGGAATCGGGGCTCTGGTCTGAGCCGGGGCCTTGGTCGCTGCCGGAGTCGAAGTCGGGCGGTGTGGGCACGGGCCGCTCAGCCGCCCTCTCCGGGGCGCCCGTCGTGCCCGTGCCCGTCGTGCCCGCCGGGCCCGTTGTGTGCGACGTGCCGGATGTTCTCGGTGAGCCACTCGTCGAAGGTCTGGGCGCCGCGGGAGCCCGGTCCGGTCGGCAGGTTGCCGCCGCCCTTCATGGCCTGCCCGACGGCGCCGGGGAGCGTGACCGGCACCAGCAGCTTGCGCCGGCCCCCGGCCCGCAGCACCTTGCGCACCATGTCGACGAGTTCCTCGACGCGCGGTCCGGCGAGCTCGGGCGCCATGCCCTGGGGCGGCCCGAGGACGAGCCGTACGAGATGCTGGGCGACCTCGCGGGCCGCCACCGGCTGCGTACGCATCCGGGGCACCATCGCGATCGGCCCCGGCATCCGGTCGAGTACCTGCTGCGGGAACTCCAGGAACTGCGTGGCCCGCATGATCGTCCAGGGCGTCGAGCCGTCCTTGGCCACGACCTCCTCCTGCCGCAGCTTCCCCTTGTAGTAGCCGAGGCCGACCCGTTCGAGGCCGACGATCGACAGGGCCACGTGGTGCCGTACGCCGGCCCGGGCCTCGGCGCCCAGGAGGTTCCGGCCGACGCTCTCGAAGAACGAGATCGCCTTCTTGCCGCTGGTGGTCTGCAGGTTGCTGACGTCGACGACGGCCTCCACGCCCGTCATGGTGGCGTCGAGTCCGGCACCGGAGACGAGGTCCACACCCCGCGACCTGGCCAGTACCACCGGCTCGTGCCCTGCGGCGACCAGTTCGTCGACCACGTACCGCCCGACCAGCCCGGTCCCGCCCGCTACCGCGATCCGCATGACGGACCTCCTTCGTCAGCCGTGTTCCTGTCCGCCTTGTCCCTGTCCATCCTGATCCCGCACGTCATCATGTGTCCCCTCGCCGTCCGGGGAGCACCGGCACGAGGAGAAGGGCGGATGACAGCACCAGCGCCGTCAGCAGGACGACGTTGAGCACCTGGTCGCGCGTCCCGTACATCCCGAGATGCTGCATGTGGTAGCTGAGGTGCAGCACGTTGAAGACCAGCCACACCGCGCCCGTGGTCTGCACGAGCCGGGTGTTCCGTACGGAACCCAGGGTGATGGCGGTGAGAATCGCCAGCGCCAGGAACATGGCCCCGGCGTCCTTGGCGAGGTGCTCGTTGTACGGGCCCAGCTGGGGCAGCCAGCTCAGCCCGAAGCCGGGAAAGCTGGCGTGCCACTCCTGCGGTGAGAAGTAGGCCCAGGCGCCTGTGTACAGCGCGGTCACGGCCAGAAAGCCGAGATTGGCGTACCGGATTTTCGTGTTCATGCCCCTATGACGAGACGGCCCACGAAAACGTGAGGTGGGTGTGGGCGGGCAGGTGAAATGATCACGTCATGGGGAGAGGGGATGGCTGGCTGACTCAGGCGGCGGCGGACGGCGACGTGACCCTGGTGGCCCGGCTGCTGACGGAGGGCACGGCGGTGGACGACCCGAACCGTGCCTGGCGTACGCCACTGGACCTGGCAGTGCACCGAGGCCATCTCGATGTTGTCCGCCTGCTCATCGAGGCGGGCGCCGACCCGGAACAGCGGGCGGGCGAGTACCACGAGACGAACCCGCTCTGCCTGGCGGCGACACGCGGCCACACGGACATCGCCGAGGCCCTTCTCGACGCCGGCGTCCACCCCGGCACCCTGGACAGAATGCGGCAGCCGCCGCTGGTACTGGCGGCCACGTCCGTGCCCGAGGGCCACCCCCGGACCGTGGACCTGCTCTTGGACCGCGGAGCCGACATCGAGGCGACGCTGAGGAACAGAACCTCACTGGAGTGGGCGGCCTGATTCGGATACCCCCGCATGGTCCACCATCTCCTCACCCGAGGAGCCACCCCGACACCTCAGGCCCTGACCTGCGCGACACGGCATCGGGACCGCCACGAGACGTACGCCCAGATCATCGAAACCCTGCGCGCGGCGGGCGCCACGACCGACAACCTGGGCGGTCCGCCGGAACGCTGAGGGACGGCCGCCCTGCGGTGGAACTCCCGCGGCGGGGCCCGGAACGAGGTCACATCACGGCGTCGGTCTGGAGCGGGCCCGCAGTGACGCGCAGTGTCCGGACGCGGACCGGCTCTTCCCGGTCGAGGTAGAAGATGTGCATGAACGGGGCCCGCACCACCTGGTCCGGTTCGCTCTTCTTGGCCATGGTCGCCTCGCCGCGCAGCAGGCGGACGCCGTCGCCCGCGGTCCAGAATTCCAGGACCTCGTGCTTGATGATCAGCGGCTCGTCGATCTTGACGAAGAACGCCTTGATGGCATCGGCGCCGTGGATGTGCTCGGTGCCGAAGAACATGTCGGTGTCCTCGGTCAGCGGCGCGAAGCCCTCGCCGAACTCCAGGGTGTCGATGGCGTCCATGAACTTCAGGACCCAGCCGGGCACGGCCGTCGCGCGTGCGTTGTTTTCCATGGTGGTGGTCTCCCGATGAGGCTGCGGCGCGCAGGGCGGCAAGGACTCGGGGCGAGTCTGTGACGGACCGGTCTTGGCAGACCCAGGGATTCCGTGGTGCCCTCGCCCAGTGAGCCCTTTCCAACCTCCCACGTCACAAACAGCGGTCCCTGCCCCGCCGGGCCCTCAGCCCGCAAGATGCCCGCTGCGGAGCTTCGCGCCAGGGTGGGGACCTGGAAGTCGACGCCGACGACCTGAGCAAGCGCCGCGGCGACGGTGGGTGTGGCTGGTTGGGCCCGATGCCGGACCTGCGACGGCCCCGGTGTCATTCGTGCTGTTCATGTCGTTCCTCCGTCGTTCGGCAACTGGCGTACGGGGTGTGTCGACTGGCGTGTGACGGTCCTGGCCGTGGGGGTGACGATGCGCACCCTCGCCGTGCGGCGGCCGGGGTTCCTCAGGGCGCGGATGCCGGTGCCGCGGAGCCAGAACCCGGCGTCGCGTCCGAGGGCCGGACCGGTCAGACGTCGCCCGGGTGCAGGCCGGCGTCGCGGGCGAGGAGGGCCGCCTGGACCCGGTTGTCGCAGTCGAGCTTGGTCAGGATGCGGCTGACGTACGTCTTCACGGTGGCCTCGCTCATGTGCAGCCGCCTGCCCGCGTCCGCGTTGGACAGACCCTCGCCGAGCAGGGCGAGCACATCGCGCTCCCGCGCGGTCAGCCCGTCGAGGCGGTTCCTGGCCTGCTCCGCGCGGGCCGTGGCACCGGGGGAGGAGAGGGCGTCCACCACGTGCCGGGTGGCCGCGGGCGAGAGGTAGGCGTTCCCGGCCGCGGCCGCCCGCACCGCGTGGATCAGCTCGTCGGGCGCGGAGTCCTTGAGCAGGAAGCCCGCGCCGCCGTGGCCGAGTGCGCGCAGTACGTTGTCGCGCTCGCCGAACGTGGTGAGGATCAGCACCCGTACGTTCGGTGCGACCCGCCCCAGTTCGGCCAGGGCCGTGAGCCCGTCCATCACCGGCATCTGGATGTCCAGCAGGGCCACGTCGACGGCGGTGCCCCGGGCGTTCTCCACGGCCTCGTGGCCGTCACCCGCCTCGGCGACCACGTCGATGTCGTCGGCCGAGGTGAGGATCATCCTGATGCCGGCCCGGATGAGCGGCTCGTCGTCGGCGACGAGGACCCGGATCACACGGCCTCCTGCGCGGTTCGGTCGGGAGCGGATGGCATGGCCTCGCCATCATGCCCTGATCCGGCCCTACGGTCATTCAGGAGCCTTGTCGGGTCAGCTCTCGTCCTTGAAGGTCTGCTTCTCGACCAGCTTTCCGTCGCGGAAGCAGAACCGGAAGACGGTCGTGGTGTCGTCGGGGTCGTCGGACGCGAAGTGGCGGCAGGTCGCGTCCTTGGGCATCCGCGGGCCCTGGTCCGCCCAGGCCGAGGTCAGTACCGAGTCCTCGTCGGGCAGCTTGTCCTGCACGGCGGTCTCGGAGTCGCCGACCTTCGCCGACTCGTACACCCTCGGCGGGATCGTGGCCTTGTTCATCTCGTCCATCAGCGCGCTCACCCCCCAGATTCCCAGGGCGACAACGCCCACGACGAGGACGACGGCGGTGACGGCGCAGCCGATGGCCACGTTCTTCTTCCTGCTCATGGTGGCGGCGAACTCCCCTTGTGGATCGGACCGGTTGATGACCGCTCCACTGTTGTCCGCGGCGCCGGTGCCGGGCTGCCCCACAAAGTCGTTGTACGGGCCGACGGAGGTCGCGTTGTGGGGGTGGCGGGGCTCGGGTTTGTCGGCGCCGGTACCGGGGGAGGCACCGGCGCCTGTGCTGTAGGGCAGCATGCCCGCGATGCGGAAGCCGCCGTCCGCGGTGGGACCGGTGTGCACCATGCCGCCGATGAGCCGCGCCCGCTCCTGAAGACCCCTGAGCCCCTGGCCGCCGCTGATCACCGCCGGGGCGTCCGGTGCCCCGGCGGGCGCGGGCCCGTTGGCGACCTCCACCACCAGGCTGTCCGGTTCGTAGCGCAGGGCGAGGGTGATCGGGGCGCCCGGGGCGTGCTTGTGGGCGTTGGTCAGCCCCTCCTGGGCTATGCGGTACGCCGTGTGGCCCGCGGCGGGCGCCAACTGCCGGAAGGCGCCGGACCGGAGCAGCTCCACGGCCGCGCCCGCGGCCCGGGACGACTCGACCAGGCCGTCGATGGCGGCGACCGCGCGGGACCCGGGACGCCCGCCGTCCGTGTCGGCGGCCTCGGTCCGCTCGGCGTGCTCGGTGCGCTCTGTGTGTCCGGGTTTGGTGTGCCCTGGCTCGGTGGTGCGCACGTCGGGCCAGTTCCGGTGGTCCTCCCGATCCTCGTGGAGGATGCCGACGGCCTCGCGCAGCTCGCCCATCGCGGTCACGGAGGCGTCCCGCAGGATCCGTACGCCTTCCCGCTGTCGGTCGGTGAGGTCCGGATCGACCTGGAGGGCGCCCGCGTGCACGGCGATCAGGGCGAGCTGGTGGCCGAGGCTGTCGTGCATGTCGCGGGCTATGCGGCCGCGCTCCAGCAGGCGCGCCTGGCGTGCCACCATCGTCTGCTCGCGCACGAGTTGGACGTTGTTCCGCTGCAGTGCGTCCAGCAGGGAGTGGCGCTGAGCCCGATAGCGGGAAGCCAGCCCCGGCACGATCGACAGCGTGAGGAACAGGCCCGCGCTCAGCCCGAACGTGAAGGCCAGCGGCAGGTCGGAACCCGCGCTGAACTCGCCGCGGAACGACACCGCGGCATGCAGTACGAACGCCCCGGCGAAGGCGGCGACCACCCGCCAGGGTTTCAGGATGCGGCTGCCCGCCGACCAGCTCGCGTAGATCAGCAGCGGTGCCGCGCCGGCCAGATCCCCGGCCGCGGCCGCCGAGACGACCAGCACCGTCGCCGGCAGCGAGCGCCGGACCAGCGACAGCAGGGCGACGCCCGCGACGACGACGAAGGTCCGTACACCGAACCCGGCCCCCGCGGCATCGATCAGCCCGGCGAGTCCGGCGAGCACAACGGTGAGTACGGTCTCGCCGACGATCCGCCCCCGGCTCCAGGGCGACGCGGCGACAAGCCGGCGTCGGAGCGGCCATGTGCTGCGGGCGGTCTTCGCTTCGTCCAGTTCCACGGCCCGACGATAGGCAGTGGCCGGGAGCGCCCGCATCATCCCTGCGTCGCGCCACCGAACGACGAAAGTCGACGACCACAGACGACCAGGGGACGACTACGGCCGGGGAGGGCGCTGTTGGGGGCCGCCGGTGCCGTATCCGCCGTCTTCGAAGGTCGCTGCGGGCCGCGACTTCCGAGGACTGATCCGGGCAGGCCGTCGCGGCGACGATGGCTCGGCAGGACACAGCGCAGGAGACGAAAACGGGAGACGTCACGTGGACAAGGCACAACTGCAGGCGCACGAGCGGTTCAACGTCCGGCAGAAGATGACCCTCATGGCCAACCGGTACGTGGTGACCGTGGCCCGTCCGGACGGCTCGGAGGGTGAGGTCGTCGCCTTCGCCCAGCAGAAACGGATGACGTTCAAGGAGCAGGTGACCGTCTACTCCGACGATTCCAAGAACCGTGTCCTGTTCACCTTCAAGGCCCAGCAGGTCCTCGACGTGGGCGCCACCTACGACGTACGCGACGAGACGGGCACCCCCATCGGCACGTTCCGCAAGGAGTTCGCCGCCTCCTTGCTCCGCTCGACATGGAGCCTGGATCAACCGGGCACGACACGACTGACAGGCCGCGAGCGCAACAGGGTGGTGGCCGTACTGCGCCGGGTCTGGGAGTTCCTGCCGCTCATCGATTTCATACCGTTCGCATGGCCGTACCACTTCGACTTCACCGAGGGCGACAAGCGGGTGATGTCGGTCGACAAGAGGTTCGGCCTGCGCGACCGCTACGTACTGGACATTACGTCCCCCGACCTCGACCGCCGCCTGGCCATCGCCCAGGCGGTGGCCCTGGACGCCCTCCAGTCACGCTGAGCGGCGGGCGTGGCCGACGAACTCGGTCCACGCGGCGCCCGTGAACGTGAGTTGTGAGCGCTGCTTGTCCTTGGAGTCGCGGACATGGATGGTGGCGGTGGTGGTGGCGTGGGCTATGGCGACTTCGACGCAATCAGGGCCGTCGTTGCTGCTGTAGCTGCTCTTGAACCAGGCCAGCGTGGAGCCGGTCCTGGCGGACGGCACAGCGGGGATCATGTTTCCTCCAGGATTTTCTCGATGAAGGTCAGTGACTCCCGGGGCGTGAGAGCCTGCGCCCGGATCATTCCATAGCGCATCTCAAGGATCTGAACTTCCTTGGGATCGCTGATCAGGCGACTGTGGAGCTGCGCCTCCGAGTGCCCCAACGATTTTCCGTCACGGAGTTTCAGCAGGCGGAAAGGCCCGCTCATGCCTGCGTGGTCATCTCGATCGGTCGGCATCACCTGGATCTCGACGTGTCGCAACTTGCCGATCTCCAACAGATGTTCGAGCTGTTTCCGCAGCACCATTGTGCCTCCGACAGGCCGCTGTAGCGTCACCTCTTCCTGGACAAAGGTGAGCAGTGGCGCGGGTACGCGTTCGAAGACGGACTGGCGGGCCATACGCGCGGCGACCTGGCGGTCGATCTCGTCCTCGGTGTACGCCGGCCGCCTCATCGCGAACAGCGACCGCGCGTAGGTCTCCGTCTGCAGCAGACCGTGCATGTTGTGGTTGGCGTACGCTCCGAGTTCGACCGCCTCGTCCTCCAGTTTCGTCAGATCCCGGACCTTCTTCGGGTACCTGGCCTCGGTCACGTCCTTCTTCATCGCCGAGAGCTTGCCGCCCGCGTCGAGGACCTCATCCGCCTTGTCGAGGAACTCGGGCTGGGGCACCCGCCGCCCCCGCTCCACCGACGAGACCATCTCCTCGCCGTACCCGATGGCCGCCCCGAACTCCGACTGCCGCATCCCGGCGGCCTCCCGCCAGGCCTTGATCTGACGCCCGACAGCCTTGAGTACGGCCGTAGCCTCCTCGTCCTCCACAAGCTCACCTCTCCCGCGCACGGACCGGCCGACA
The DNA here is from genome assembly GCF_044456225.1 of Streptomyces sp. NPDC050988. NCBI lineage: Bacteria > Bacillati > Actinomycetota > Actinomycetes > Kitasatosporales > Streptomycetaceae > Streptomyces > Streptomyces sp. NPDC050988. The sequence goes on from NZ_JBITFQ010000013.1 coordinate 184,258, forward strand.
ACAGGCCGGACAACCGCGGACCGCATCCGTACCGCACCCGGACAGTCACGCTGCGTACCGGCTTCGCCGCTGTTCAGGGTAGATGCAGGCGGCCACGCTGAGTGACGTGAACAACGCAATCGATGCCCCCGCTCAACAGGTCGCCGCCGCCCTGCACTTCACGCTCCTGCTGTCCGCGACCCGCCGAGGCGCCCGCCTCGCCCGCCTGCTCGCGGAGCGCCAACTCGTGGAGTGGGGGGTCGAGTCCGAGCCCGCGCTGCACGTGGTGGCCGAACTGGCCGCGAACGCCGTACTCCATGGACGCGTCCCCGGCCGGGACTTTCGACTGACGCTCGTCCTGGGCGCCGAGCCTCCGGACACTCTGCGTGTCGAGATGACCGACGCCCGGGGCGACCGGCACCCGCGTATCAAGGATCCGGTCGGTGACGGCGAGGAGTCGGGGCGCGGCCTGTTGCTGGTGGAGGCGTACGCGGACGGGTGGGGCGTGGTGGACGGCCCAGGGCCGGGCTGCAAGACGGTCTGGGCGGAGGTGACGCTGGATCACGGACCGGCGTGACGCCGGATCGTGAACCGACGGGACCCGGTAGGGCCCGACGCCAAAGAGAAAGAACCGGGGATAGAACCCAACCCACCCAACCGAGCCCGTCATCCACCGCACCGCTAGCAATCCCGCATTTCTGACTGCTGATCACTCGGTCGGGTGATCGCGGCCAATTCGGCTGGCGGAAAGGCGGATTGGTCGGGCAGCGTCAGCGCGGACACACAACCGCGAACGTGAAACGGCCCCCGCCGGGACTGGCATCCCGAACGAGGGCCTCACCACCTAGGAAGTAGCAGCCTTCCCGATGACTGAGCAGCACTTTAGCGCGCACGCACGCGCCCGGACCGGCAGTTCCCACCAAGGAGTGGGGCACGTCGACGAGCACCACGACGAGCGGTTCACCGTGGTCGGAAACCACCTCGCCCAGCACTCCGAGCTGTCCCTGACGGCCATCGGTCTGGCGGTCCACATCCACTCGCTCCGCAGCGGCACGCTCGTCGGCATCAAGGCGCTGGCGGCGAGGTTTCCCGAGGGAGAGACGAGGATCGCCTCGGCCCTGCGGGAGCTGGAGACCCACGGCTACCTGGCCCGCATCAAGGAACGCCTTCCATCGGGCCGCATCGTGACGCGCACGATCTCGTACAACAAGCCGAGAACGCACACGGCCGCCCCGCAACCACCGAAGCCGCACAGCGCCCCGAGCCGGCCCACGACTCCGCCCCCGCCCTCCACCCCGGCGGTGCCGACGACACCCCCGCAGCCAGAGCAGCCCCCCGCCCCTGCACGCGACGTCCTCGCAGGCCTCCGCACCCACGACCCCCGACTCCACCTCAGCGAGCAGGACGTACGCCGCCTCGCCCCCGCGGTGGCCACCTGGCTGGAACGAGGCGTAGCCCCGGACGACGTACAGCGAACGCTCGCCGCAGGGATGCCAAAGGAAGGCGTACGCCACCCAGCAGGCTTCCTCGCCCACCGCCTCACGGCCCTCCTTCCCCCACCCCTCCCGGCCGCCCGCCCAGGGCCACCCCGCCCGGCCCCCCTCCAGAACTGCGACGACTGCGACCGAGCCTTCCGAGCCTCCGCACCGGGCCGCTGCCGGGGCTGCAACACGGCCCACCAGGCCCTAGCGGTAGCGGCGTAGGAAGTGAACGACCGTGACGGGCCCCTGACCCCGATGCCCGAGCCCACCCCCGACGCGCTACGGGCCGCCGTCGCCCGAATCGCCCCCAGTCGGCTTCCGGCGCTCACCCAACACCTCTTCGAGGCCACGACGAACGCACAGCAGACCCAGAGCCTCGCCCCACTCCATGCCTTCGTGCACTCGTGGGCCGTCTTCGTCGCGGTCGAACGGCACCCGCAGCGCGCCGCCCGCCTCGACGAACTGGAGCGGATCGTGGACGCGGGGGACCAGGAGCCGGCCGAGGCCGTCGCCGAGATCTGCGCGATCAGGGCGGCGGCCGAGGCCGAGGCGGCCGCCGCAGCGAGCACGGCGTCCCACCCCGATGTCACGCTTTGAAGGGCTCGACGCACCTATCTAGTGCTGCGGTGCATGAGCACCACGGAGGAGTCGACAAGGGGATGCGATGCAAGAGGCACTCATCGTGGCTGCGGGCATGGTGGCCGCGGGGCTGTTGCGATTGCTGCATCGATGGCTGATCGAGCGGAGTCGCATCCAGTTGGTGCGCGCCCGGCAGGAGGGAACCAGTGACCGGGTGCGTGTGCTCCCTCCGGGAAGCGTCCTCAACGAACTGCGCGAAGGCGAAGAAGTGCGTATCGAGATCGGTGGAGGTGGACGTGGATGAGTTGCAGCAGACGCGCACGACAGCCGCGCAGGGGTTAGCACCACCCCACGTGCCGGATGCGAAGCCGGAAGAGCCGGATGTGGAGAAGCAACAGGACTTCTCCATGTACTACGCAGCGCACATGGGCAAATTGATCCGTCACCTCATGCGGCAAGGAGCAGAACCGCATGAGGCTGCGGAGGCGGCGCAGGCGGCATTCGTGGAGGCCTACGCGACGTGGAGAAAGATCGAGCGTCCCGGTCCATGGCTGCGACGTGTTGCCTTCCGTCTCCTCTTACGCCAGCCCATACGCGAAGTGTTGTCCGGAGAGCTCCCGGATATGGCGTCACCCCACTGTCCAGTACGGAATGTAGAGATACGCCAGGAAGAGGAGCGCGTTCTTGCTGCACTCTCCGAACTGTCCCCGACCCAAAGGCGGGTGATGGCTTGGCACCTGGACAAATACAAAACCAAGGAGATTGCTGAAGAGTTGGGCATAACCCAGGAAGCCGTGAGGAAAAACCTGGAGCGCGCACGGAAACAGCTCAAGCAGAGTCTTGGAATAGCGGAAGGAGGCAAGCAGTGACTCACTTCGACAGCGATCGCGAACTGGACGCCTTACTGCACTCGGCAGATGACCGGATTCTGGAGAGCGTCAAGGGCGCACTCGATACGGCCGTTGGTCTGGCAGCCATCACCGGTGCCCGTCCCAACTCGACGGTGACGCCGATTCGGAGTACCACTGCCCAAACCAGGCCCACGGAACGGCGGCACGCAGAGGGACCGGGAGATTCGGCACCCGAGAGCAGGCTCCGCGCCCAAGCCCCGGCAGCCCAGGCCGACGGCCTGGACGCCCTCAGGTCTGAGCCGCGACGCGATGAGGTCCGTGTGCTCGACAACCACATGCCGTCCCCGACGGACGAGACCATCACCACGCTCGACAACCACATGCCCAGTGAGCCCACGTCGGAGTCGGAGACCACGACGATGGACAACGGCATGCCGCACCCGCCCTCCCTGGACCTGGACAACAACAAGTGAGATGCCGCTTCTGTTGGTGGCCCTCCCGGATCCGGCCGAGTTCGGGGCCCCTGCTAGAACCCAGGCATGGCTCATAGATTCAAGGCTCGCGCGATAGCCGCAGAAGTCGACCACGCCAACGACGTCATGCAGGCTGGTGTCGCCGAGGACGACAGCGGCGAGGGCTTCTTTCTCCTGTTCATGAGCAACATCGGCGAAGCGTCTCGTCAGAACGCGTTGCTCGGCCTCGACACCTACTGCCTGGTGACTCGAGACCAGGGCACGGCCTACGGCTGTGTCCGCGAGGTGGCCCTGTCGGACAACGTGCTCACTGTGTCGCTGGACCCTGCTTCGCTGGATGACCTGGAGTTGGAGAACGCGGAGATCGAGGCATTGCTCGACGCTTCGGAAAAGGACATCGAGCGGCTGCGGGAGGCGCTTGTGCAGGTGCTGGCGTACGGACGCGAGGATGCCCGTCCGGGGCGTGTCGATCTCTAGGCCTGGCGCTGTGCCTTCAGTCAAAGGGCAACGAAAGTGCGAACGGACATCAATGGTCCGCCGGAGCGTTGAGCACCGGCGGACCATTCATGGCACGCCGCGTTCTTGCTACTGGCCGAAGTATGCGTCGTACACCGTCACAGACGATCTGTCGCCCTGCTTGTCGGTGATGTTGGCCCGGAGGGAGATGGACTTGCCCTTGGCCGGGTTCGTGATCGTGATGCGGTTGTTCTTCACCGGGGTCTTCTTCCAAGTGGCGCCCCGGTCGTAGGACACGTACACCGCAAGCGACTTGAGGTTGTCGCCCGCCGCAGCGCCCTGGATCGTCACCGGTACGACCGACCGCCTGTCGGCGGGGGCCCGGCTCGTCAGGTCCGTCTTGGCTGTGAAGCGGGCCGTGGAGATGGGCAGTTGGGATCGGGTTGTGGTTTTCGAGGAGCGGAACGTCCAGCTCGCGTCGACGCGGGTGGACGTCGTGGCGAGGGCCGGGTCCCTGCGGACCGACGTCGTCAGGCGGTAGTCGGCCGCGTCGGACGGGACCGTGAAGCCCTCCCCGTTGCCGTCCAGCGCGTCGGAGTTCTCCGTGAGTTTGACGCCGTTGCGGTAGAGGGTCGTCGTGACGGCGGAGTATCTCGTCCAGCCTGCATGCCCGTCGCCGTCCGCGTGCAGGGGAAGTTCGCCGGTGATCGTGTCGCCGTCCCTGGAGATGCCCTCGGTTGAGCTGAGGCGCGGGCCCAGTACGCCCGCGTTGAAGCGCGTCTCGTACGTGGCTCCGCCCTTGAAGGCTCGGGGCTGGTCGAAGGCGTAGTACGACTCGGTAGGGGCGGTGCCCTCCTCGTCAGGGGTGCCGGACTGCTCGAAGGCGATGTCCCACTTGGTGTTGTCCGGTGTGGAGAGGTGGACCGTGCGGGTGCGGGGGAGGTCCAGCGGGTCGGTGATCGGGGAGATGCCGCCGAGTTCAGGGAAGTAGCCGGCCACGTAGAGGCGGCCCTGCTTGCCCGGCGCCGATGCGCCCATGCCGACCTTGACCGTGGCGAGGTCGGCCGGGCGGAGGTGCTTGCGGTAACCGGTCGCGAGCTTCCGGGTGTTGCCGCCGAGCATTACGTCGTACTCGGTGTCCGAGCCCGTCGCCCAGACGCCGATCCACTGCTGGTTCAGCGAGCCCGTGGTGACCTCCGGACCCAGGTGCGCCGTACGGAGGCTGTCGAACGTGTCGACGTCCACGCCCGTCTCGATGTTGTAGCCCTCACCCGCGTACCAGTACCTCGGCGCCAACCACGTCGGCTTCGCCGCGCTGTCCGGCACGGTGATGTCGACCGGCTTCGCCACGCGCGCGTCCACCGTCACCGTCATGTCGCCGGCGACGTCCAGCCGCGGCTGGACCAGCCAGTCCGTGCCCGCGCGGGAGTCCTCCGGGACCTCGGAGATCGTGGTGTCGAAGAGGTAAGTGCCCTTCGGGAGGCGGACCTTGACGGTGCCGGACGCGTCGTGCGGTTCGCGGTAGCTGCCCCGCCCGTCACCGGTGATGCCGGAGAGGTGCGACCAGTAGTCGGGCGTCGGCCGCCCGTCCCGGCCCACGAACTTCAGCGTCACGTCGTACGCCTCGGCCTCTCGCTTCACCACGGCTGCCGTGCGTACGGATTGGCCGCCGTCCGTCGCCACTACGTACGCCGAATACGTGCCGTCCAGCGTCCCGCCCAGCCTCGTGTCCGTCGTCAGGCTCACCGAAGCCCTGCTGCCCGCCGGGACGGTCAGCGTCCTCGCCCCGAGCGTGAAGAAGCCCGCCGGGGCCGGGTCGCCCTTCGGGTCGGTCGCCGTCACCGCGAGATCGAGCGTGATGTCCGTCGTACCGAGATTCCTGTACGTGATCTTCTTCGCGACCGGGGTGTCGTCGGTGTGCGGCCACTGCTGCTCGCCGAAGTTCACGGACACCGGCTCGGCGACCACCGTCTGCGCGAGGGCCCGGTCGACCGTCACCCGCCCCGAACCCTGTTGGTACGGACGGTAGTTGGCGCCGCCGAGCGTCGAGGCGGTCAGTGCGCCCTTGAGTTCGGCGTACGTCCAGTCCGGGTGCCGCTGCTTCAGGATCGCGGCGGCGCCCGCCACATGCGGGGCTGCCATCGACGTACCGGAGATCGTCAGGTAGCCCTCCGGATTCTGGCCGACCTCCTGCTCGATGACGCTGCCCGGTGCCGCCGCGGCCGTGATGTCGACGCCGGGCGCTGTGACATCCGGCTTGATGCCGCCGTCGCCGACGCGCGGGCCCCGGCTGGAGAACTCGGCGAGCCTGTCGTCGCTGTCCACCGCGCCCACCGTGAGCGCGGCCTCCGCGCTGCCGGGGGAGCCGATGGTCTGCTCACCGGACTCGCCGTCGTTGCCCGCCGACACGGCGAAGAGGATGCCCTTGTCGGCGGAGAGTGCGTTGATCGCCGTTTCCAGGGGGTCGAGCCCGGGGCTGTCGCCGCCGCCCAGGCTGAGGTTCACCACGTCGGCGCCCTGTTCGGCGGCCCACTCGATGCCCGCGAGGATGCCCGAGTCGTCACCGGAACCCTCGTCGTCGAGCACTTTGCCGTTCAGCAGCTCGGCGCCGGGCGCGACGCCCTTGAAGGCCCCGGCGGACCCCGCGGGAGACGCAGTGCCCGTACCGGCGGCGGTGGACGCGACGTGCGTGCCGTGGCCGTAGCGGTCGGTCGGGTCGGGGGACTGGGTGAAGTTCCTGGCTGCCACCACCCGGTCCTTCAGGTCTGGGTGGGTCGCGTCGACACCCGTGTCGAGGACGGCGATCCGGACGCCCTCGCCGTCGTACCCGGACGCCCAGGCCTTGTCCGCGCCGATCTGGGGGACGGACTTGTCGAGGCTCGCCCTGCGCACACCGTCCAGCCAGATGTGGGCGATGCCGGACGCGGTCCGCGTATTGCCGCCCCGCGCGGGTGCGTCGGTGACCGCCGCCCACAGTTCGGCCGGGTCCCGCGTGCTGACGGCCTCGGCGTTCAGCGACTTGAGCGTGCGGCGCACCTCGGTGTCGTCCGCCGCGCGTACGTCCGCCTTAGCGGTCCTCGCCGCGCCCTGGTAGCCGACGATCACCTTCAGGCCCCGCCCGTGGGAGGCCCGGACCGCCTTCCGGCTCAGCTCGGTGATGTCGAAGAGCCGCCGGTCGAGCCTGCCCGAGGCGATCAGCCGCTGTGCGTCGGCCGGTACGACCAGCGAGTGGCCGGACTGAGAATCCGTGAGCGTACGGATCGCGATGTGCTCACGGCCTTCCGCGCGCTCGACGCCGAGTACGCGGCCCTTCGCGTCGACGGCGACCCGGTCACCGGTGATGAGCGTGACGCGATGCGCGACCGGTCCCTTCGCGGCCGGTCCCTTGGCGGCCGGGCTCGCCCCGACCGTCGTGGCCTTCCCCGCCTTCCCGACCCTCCCGGCCTCCCCGGCCGCCGTGGATCCGTCCGCCGACGCCGGGCCGGTCATGCCCGCCGTCAGCGCCACCGCGGCCGCCGCGGCGACCGTGGTGACGTACGCCCTCTTCATCTGTCTGTTCAAGTCTCCCCCTGGAGATGACAGCAGTTCCCCGCGAACTCGCTTTGCAGAGACGGAAGTTGGTACCTCCTCAGGGACGTGAGTGGTCAGGCGGACAGTTGCGTCCCGGGGGAAAAGTCCATCGCGCGTACCACTCGGTCCCGGCCGGCGGTACTCGGGACGGACCGGCGCGCGGGCCCTCCTCCATCGGACGACGGATGACCGGACGGCGGGCGGCGGACGACGGAAGGGCGACCCCGCCTGCCAACTCCTAGGTCAACTCCGGCAGCCTGAGCCAGACTGGGACCCGGACCGGACCGGGAGCGGGACCAGAAGCAGGACCAGAAACGGGACCCGGACCGGACCGGGAGCCGGACCAGAAGCAGGACCAGAAGCGGCAAGGAGGCGGACGGGTGGCGCAGGCAGGGCCGTCGAGGCAGGAGCTGATCCAGCAGGGCAACCGCGCCGGATTCGTCGGCCGGGACACCGAACGGGCCGCGTTCCTGCGGAACTTCGACCTCCGGCCCGGCGACCCCGGACAGCGCTTCCGCTTCCATGTGCACGGCACCGCGGGCGTCGGAAAGACCTTCCTGGTACAGGAGTTGCGGCACCTGGCACGCGAACGCGGGGCGCTCACCGCGTACGTCGACGAGCACGTCGGCAGCATCCCGGAGGCGCTGTCGGAGATCTGCGACCAATTCGCGTACCAGGGACGGCGGTTGAAGGACCTGGAGCGGCGGCTGACCGCCTACCAGGAGCGGCGGCACGAGGCGGAGGCGGCGGCCCTGGCCGCGCTCGCCGGCGGCCCCGCGCCGGAGCCGGAGGTGGCGTCGGCCGGCAGCAGGGCCGCGGTCGGGTTCGGCCTCGCCGCCGTGGAGGCCACCCTGCCGGGCGGGGGCCTCCTCACGGGCGCCCTCCCGGCCGACCGGCTCGCGCTGGGCGCCGACCGTCTGCGGGCAGGCCTCGGGGCCCGCTTCCGCAACCCCGACGACATCGAACTCGTGACGTCGCCCGAGAAGGTGCTCACGCCGATCCTGCTCCGCGAACTGCGCGCTGCCGCCGCCGCTTCCTCCTCCGCTTCCTCCTCCGCTTCCTCCTCCGCCTCCTCCTCCGCCTCCGAGTGGATCGTCCTGTTCTTCGACACGTACGAGCGGACAGGCCTGTATCTCGACCCGTGGCTGCACGAGATGATCACCCGCGGCACGGTGGACGGCGGGCTGCCCGCCACCGTTGTCGTGGTCACCGCCGGGCAACGCCCACTGGACCTCGCCCGCTGGCGAGGCCTGGACCCGGTCGCGGACGTGCCGCTCGCGCCGTTCACCGAGACCGAGTCGCGCAGGCTGCTCGCGGGGAAGGGCGTCGTCGCCGAGCCGGTCGTCGAGGAGGTGCTGCGCCTCACCGGCGGCCTGCCCGTCCTCGTGTCGACGCTCGCGAACAAGCGCCCCGGCGACCCGGACGCCGTGAGCGACCCGACCGCCGGCGCCGTGGAACTGTTCCTGAAGTCGGAACCGGTCGTCCGCCGCAAGGTCGCCCGCATCTGCGCCCTGCCCCGGTGGCTCGACGCCGACGTCTTCCGGGTCCTGGTCGTCGACCGCCCGGACGACGAACTGGACGCGCTGTACGACTGGTTGACCGGGCTGCCGTTCGTCGGGGAACGGGGCGAGCGGGTGCAGTACCACGACGTCGTACGGGCGCCGATGCTGCGCATGGAGCGACGCAGGTCCCCGCGCGAGTGGGCCGGGCGGCACCGGCGGCTGGCGGAGGCGTTCGCCCGGTGGGGCGACGACGTCGGGGCCGGCCGGGAGCCCGAGGACCTGTGGGAGGACGAGGAGTGGCGCGGGCTGCGCCTGGAGGAGACGTACCACCTGCTCTGCGCCCGGCCGCCCGCGGCGCTCGGCGAGGCACTGCGGTCGCTGGTGAAGACCTGCCGTGAGGACGCGGTCGCCGGCCGCCGCTGGGCGCGGATGCTGGCGGAGGCGGGCGACGCGACGGACAACGCGGCCCTCAGGGACATGGGCCGGGAGCTGAGCGAGGCGCTCGCGGACGGTGGGACCGGGGTGGCGGGAGCGATGACCCTGCTCCTGACCCGGCAGGGACTGGACACCGGCGGCCGAGCGATGGCGCACACCATGCGGGGCAGGGAGCTGCGCAACGGCGGGGAGCACGGGCGGGCACTGGAGGAGTACGCCCGGGCGCTCGAACTCGATCCGGAGCTGGCCTGGGCCCACTACGGCCGCGGCTACACCCACCGGCTGATGAACGATCTCCCGGCCGCGCTGGCCGCCTTCGACCGGGCGGACGAACTGGCCCCCGACACCGGGTGGATCATCTCCGAACGCGCCGAGACCTATCGGCTCGCGGCCCGCTTCGAGGAGGCCATCGCCGATTTCGACCGGGCCGTCGCCCTCGACCCGACCAATGACGAGACCCTGACCGGGCGTGCCGTCTGCCGACAGGCTCTCGGGCGCTACGACGAGGCGCTCGCCGACTTCGACCGTGCGCTGAGCATCGACGGGGAGTACGTGTGGGCGCTGGTGCGCAGGGCCCGGCTGCGCCGCGACAGAGGGGAGCCGGACGAGGCGTTCGCCGACTTCGACCGCGCGGTCGCGCTCGCGCCCGACGAGGCCTGGGTCGCGTCGGAGCGGGGTGACTCCTACCGCCGCGTCCACCGCTACGAGGAAGCCGTCGCCGAGCTGGGCCGGGCCGTCTCCCTCGAACCGGACTACGCCTCGGCCCTGGCGAGCCGCGGTCAGTCCCTCCACGAACTGGGCAGGTACGAGGAGGCGTTGGCCGACCTGGACCGTGCGGTCGAGCTGGAGCCCGACTACTCCTGGGCGCTGGTGATGCGGGCCCACGCGAAGCACGAACTGGGCGACCGGGCAGGCAAGTTCGAGGACCTGCGGCGAGCCGTGGACACGGATCCCCACGTCGACTGGACCAGTCACGAACTTGGCGAGGCGTACCGCGACGCGGGCCTGTACGAGGAGGCGGTCACCGTCTTCCGCCGCATCCTGGAACGCAGCCCGGACGACCACGCCACACTGGCCAGTCTCGGCGCGACCTACCGCGCCATGCAGGACTACCAGCAAGCCCTCCGCCATCTGGACCGCGCCCTGGAGCTGAGCCCGGACTACGGATGGGCCTACGCCTCACGCGCCCGGGCAGGCCTGGCCACCGGCCGGACCGAGCGGGCGCTGGCCGACCTGGACCGGTGCGTCGAGTTGGCGACGGAGGAGGACTGGGCCCGCCGTACGGCCATCGAGTTGCTGATGCTGTGCGACCGCTGGGACGAGGCGTTGGCCCGCCTGGCCGACGCCGACCGGGCGCCGACACCCGACGACGACCTGGACGACCTCCGCGTCGAGGCACACCGGCGCGCGGGGCGGTGGACGGAAGCCCGCCGACTGGCCGAGCGGATACGCGAGACGGAACCGATCTCCGGCACCTTCCAACTGGCCGTGACCGTCAGCAGATCCGAGGGACTGCCGACCGGGGAACCCCTCTGGCGAGAGCTGGCCCGGATGATCCAGGAGGGCAGCGGACTGGACGACACCGAGCGAGCGCAGGGACGCTGCTTCGTCAGCTGCGCCCTCGCCGACTGGCCCGCCGCGGACCGGGGCCTGGCCGAGTTCCTGGCCATGACCCCCGACTGGGACGACCTGGCGGACCTGGCCGCCCTCCTCACCGACGTACTGGAGAGCCCCGGCTCGGACCGAGACCGCCTCACCGCCCGCCTGACGGAGGTCACAACGGCCCGCGATGCGATCCGGGCGCGTTACGCCTGATGACGAACAACGGGGCCGCGTCCCGCCTTTGGGGCGCGGCCCCGCTTTCTCAGGGGCGCGGGGAACTGCGCGACCAGCCACGGCCGGCCCGCACCCACAGAACAACCCCCGCCCCCACCCCCTCCGCGGAGCGGACCTAGCCCTCGGCCCCCGAGCCGGACGACTCCCCGGCCCGCTCCACCGGCAGATGAATCACCACCAGCACAACCCCACTCAACAAAAACACCCGCATCGCCGCATCAAGCCCGTTCCAGTCCTCCGACTGCCACATCGCGAACCACTCGCCACCGATGGCGAGAAACCCGGCCCCGAAGAGCAGCATCAGCATCAACAGCCCGAGCGTGGACGTCCGCCGCGCCCGGAGATGGTCGTGGCGAAGCCACTGCACCGTGCCCAGGATCAGGACGAGCGCGGCGATCGTCTCCCACACGATGATCGCGACGTACGCGGCGTCCTGGAGCCCCTTGGACTCGACGGCCCGCCACATCAGGTCGTCGTCCTTGAAGGTGGTGTCCATGGACAGGACGTGCTGGACGAACTGCTGGTTGGTGCCGAAGTCGGTGATGTTCCCGAACGCCACGAGCGTGATGTAGAGCGCGACCGTGCCGGTGAGCAGGGTCGCGGTGAGCGGAAGCGCGCGTGCTGCGGCCATTCTTCAAGTCCCCTTTCGCGTAGGTGTGTTGGTCAACCGCGAGGGACCTGCGGGTATGCCGCTCGACGGGTCACCGCAAGCGGTCGACGTACCGGTCCGTACCCGGAACCGTCGGGATGAAAGGTGCCACCAACTCGACGCGCCCCAGGCCGGTTTCGGCCACCGGACCGTCGAGCCCCGTGAAGTACGGGTCCCAGCACTCGCGCGGATCCGCCTCCAGGAACCACAGCAGCGTCAGTCGCGTATCGACGCCCTCGACCTGCTTCACGTACGTCATGCGGTCGCCGGGGAGCGGGGTCGGGCGGAAGACCGTGACCATGGCGGCGGGGGAGCCGGCGAGGCGTTTGGGCAGGTGGCGGGAGCGCAGCCACTCCAGCAACTCGGCTCGCCGGGCGGGGGATTCGGCGTCGATGACCTCCACCACCAGGCCCGCGTACGGGTGGTCCAGCGCATGAAAGTCGCGCGGTCCGGCCGCCCCGTCCCGGTAGACCGTCGCCTCGTGGTCCTGGAACGCGGTGAAGACGTGCGTGCGGTCCTGGTAGACCCGGCCGTCCCGATTCAGCCGTTTGTTGATGCCGACGGTCCACTTCATGTGGTCGTCGTAGCGGCCGTCGGTGACCCAGTACGTCGAGATGTAGCAGCCGACGGTGACCGGCTGGGCGACCGCCGACTTCTCGGGGTAGCGCAGGAGTTGGAGGTCACGGGTCGCGACCCAGCGGCGGCCCGTGAACATCCAGGGCATCGCCATCGCGCCCGCGTAGTAGTGGTCGTCCTCGTACCAGCGGTTGTACGCGTACTCGTGGCCCGGATGCGGCTCCACCATCGTGATCAGGGCATGGCCGGGGTGAACGCCGTACGGGCCGACGGCGGCCAGTTCCGCGTACACCTCGCTACGGGTGTCGTTCGGCGTGTCATCGAGCATGGCACTCCCCTTCCTTCCTCCGGCCTTCCTTCCTCGTCCGGGCTTCCTTCCTCCTCCGGACGGACCTACTCTGACGGACCGTCAGATCAACCGCCAGAGCCGGGAGGCCTGCAATGTCACTGCTCCAGGGCAAGACCGTCGTCGTCTCGGGGGTCGGGGCCGGGCTCGGTCACCAGGTCGCGGCGGCCGTCGTGCGGGACGGCGGGAACGCCGTGCTCGGCGCCCGCACCGAGGCCAATCTCGCCAAGTCCGCCGCCGAACTCGACCCGGACGGCGCGCACACGGCGTACCGGGCCACCGACATCACCGAAGAGGGGCAGTGCGAGGCGCTCGCCGCGCTCGCGAAGGAGCGGTTCGGGCGGGTCGACGCCGTCGTCCATGTGGCCGCCTGGGACAGCTACTTCGGCGGTCTGGAGGACGCCGACTTCACCACCTGGCAGTCCGTCCTCGACGTGAACCTGCTCGGCACCCTGCGGATGACCCGCGCCTGTCTGCCCGCGCTGAAGGAGCGCGGCGGATCCGTCGTCGTCATCGGCACGCAGTCGTCCGTCGCCGCCCCGTCCCAGGTGCGGCAGGCGGCGTACGCGGCCTCGAAGGGCGCGCTGACCAGCGCGATGTACTCCATGGCCCGGGAGCTGGGCCCGCACCGGATCCGGGTGAACACCGTGCTGCCGGGCTGGATGTGGGGGCCGCCCGTGGAGGCGTACGTGCACTTCACCGCGCACACCGAGGGCGTGCCGGAGGCCGAGGTGCTGGAGCGGCTCACCTCCCGGATGGCGCTGCCGGAGCTGGCCACGGACTCGGACGTGGCGGACGCGGCGGCCTTCCTGGTGTCGGACCGGGCGCGCGCGATCACCGGGCAGTCGTTGCTGGTCAATGCGGGTGAGCTGATGCGGTAGTCCCATCCAGCCTCGTTCATGGACATGAATCGAGGTCAGTGAGCAGAACTATTTTACCTCCTCTTGACAGTACGGGCTGTTGTCGGAGTCATGCCATCGAACCCAGGATGAGCGGGCGTCACACGACCCTGGGAGGGGGCATATGAACGGTCTCGACTGGGCCGTGCTCATCGGCTACTTCGGTGTGATGGTCGCGATCGGTGTCTGGTCCCACAAACGGGTCGACAACGTCAGCGACTTCTTCACGGCCGGCGGCAAGATGCCGTGGTGGCTGTCGGGCATCTCCCACCACATGTCCGGCTACAGCGCGGTGATGTTCACCGGCTACGCCGCCATCGCCTACACGTACGGCGTCACGTCCTATGTCACCTGGTCCTTCCCCATCGCCATCGGCATCGCGATCGGCGCGAAGCTGTTCGCGCCCCGGCTCAACCGAGTGCGCTCACGGCTGCACGTGGCCTCGCCGCTGGAGTACCTGAAGAACCGCTACAACCTGCCCACCCAGCAGGCGCTCGCCTGGTCCGGCGTGCTGCTGAAGATCGTGGACGTGGGCGCCAAGTGGGCCGCCATCGCGACCCTGTTGTCCGTCTTCACCGGTGTCTCGCTCAACATGGGCATCCTGATCACCGGCGCCGTGACGGCCGTCTACTGCACGGTCGGCGGGCTCTGGGCCGACGCGCTCACCGAACTGGGCCAGTTCATCATCCAGTTCATCGCCGGTATCGCAATGCTCGTCGCGGTCATGGCCGAGCTGAACGGCTTCAGCACGCTGTGGAGCGTCTGGGACGAACCCGCGCTCGACGGTCACACCAAGCCGCTGGCCGGCCCGTACATGATGGTCTTCCTGATCGCCTATCTCTTCATCAAGACCTTCGAGTACAACGGCGGCATGTGGAACCAGGCCCAGCGCTACATGGCCACGGACTCCGCGAGGTCCGCCACACGGTCGGCCACCCTGTCCGCCGTGCTGTGGCTGGTCTGGCCGCTCGTGCTGTTCTTCCCCATGTGGGTCGCGCCGCTGATCATCAAGACGGACGTGCCGGCCGACTCGTACGCGCTGATGGCCGAACAGCTGCTGCCGCACGGGCTGTTGGGCCTCGTCATCGTCGGGTTCTTCTCCCACACGATGGCGATGTGCTCGTCCGACGCCAACGCGATCGCGGCCGTCGTGACCCGCGACATCATGCCCGCCGTGTCGCGCAAGGTGCGCGAGTGGGACACCCGGATGGGGCTGCTGGCCGCGCGCTGGGCCACGCTGCTCTTCCTCGGACTTTCGATGGCCATCGCGACGCAGGTCAACTCCGGCTTCTTCGACGACATCATCACCGTCGTCATCAAGTGGGTCGCGGGGCTCATGGGCCCGATCGCGATCCCGCTGATGCTGGGCCTGCTGCCCTGGTTCCGCAAGAGCGGTCCGACGGCCGCGCTGATCAGCTGGGGGCTCGGCCTGTTCACCTTCTGGCTGGTCAACTACCCGATCAGCTGGAACGTCGACGGCGGCGTACCCCTGCAGTACCAGGTGTCGATCCCGCTCGCGGTGTCGCTCGTCCTCTACATCCTCATCGGCTACGTGAAGCCGGAGGACACCCCGGAACGCGACGCCATCATCGCGAAGATCAACAACGACGACGACGGCCGGGGCTCGGCCGCCGCGGCGGTGCCGGCTCCCGCGGGGGCGGCGGACGGAGTGGTGGGCACACCGGTCAAGGACTGACCGGCCCGCCGGTACGACCCTGCCCGCCCGTGGGACCGCGAGGGTGGCCGCTTCCTGACGAGCGGCCACCCTTCGCGTTGAGGGACGTTTTGCGCCGGGCAACAGGTGGGAGAGGGCAGGAGTCCGGTGGTCAGCCCGCCGGTACCGGGGTGGCGCCCGCCAGTGCCGCGTAGCCGCGTGGGTAGCGGGCCAGCCAGCCCGGTGAGGAGCCTGCCGGGCCGTGCAGGGCCGGGCCCTGGGTCATCTCCATCGCGAAGTCGTCGGCGAGGACCAGCATGGTCGGGCGGCCCTCCAGCTCGGCCAGCCAGGCCGGCGGCAGGGCCGTCTCGCCGTGGAGCGAGCCGAGCAGGGCGCCCGTGAGCGCGCCGGCGGCCGCCGAGTCGCCGCCGTGGTTCACCGACAGACAGAGACCGTGGCGGGTGTCCTCGCCCACCAGGGCACAGTAGACGGCGACCGAGAGCAGCCCCTCCGCCGTACCGCCCCCGGCCAGGTCCTCGACACGGGCGGGCGTGGGCATGCCCTGCCGTACGGCCCCCAGCGCCTGTTGCAGCGCGTCCGAGACGGGCTGGTGCCCGGGGCGCGCGGCCAGCAGCTGCAGGGCCCGCTGGACGGCCGCGTCGAGGCTCTCACCGCGCGCCAGACCGTGCACCACGACGGCGTACGCCCCCGCCGACAGATAGGCCGTCGGATGCCCGTGGGTCTGCGCCGCGCACTCCACCGCG
The DNA here is from genome assembly GCF_044456225.1 of Streptomyces sp. NPDC050988. Classification (NCBI taxonomy): domain Bacteria; kingdom Bacillati; phylum Actinomycetota; class Actinomycetes; order Kitasatosporales; family Streptomycetaceae; genus Streptomyces; species Streptomyces sp. NPDC050988. Next base: position 200,308 of record NZ_JBITFQ010000013.1, read on the forward strand.
AGCTGCATCACGAGCTGTGGCTCCCACCCGACGAGCAGGCCGAAGGGCGCGGAGCGTACCGCTGCCTCGGGGCCCCGCTCCTCGGGGTTCTTCGGGGCGTCCAGCGTCCCCATCATCGCGTCGCCCAGCCCCACCAGACAGGCACGCGCGGGCTCGCGCCGGGCGTACAGCCACTCCTCGCGGGCCAGCCAGCCGTCCTCCTTGCGCCGCTCGTCGGGACCCCAGTCGCGCTGTGTGGCGGCCCACCGCAGATATGCCTGGTGCAGGTCCGTCGGCGGATGCCAGGCTCCCGTGTCCCGGCGCACCTGGGCCCGTATCAGCCCGTCCATGGAGAACAGCGTCAGCTGGGTGAGGTGGGAGACCGCCCCGCGTCTGCCATGGCCGAAGGCCAGATCGGTGAGCCCCTGAGCCCCGTGCGCCTCGCGGATCCCCTCCATCGAGAGTTCCGCGACGGGCGAGCCCAGCACGTCCCCGACGGCCGCGCCGAGGAGCGTGCCACGCACCCGGCTGCGGAAGTCCTGCTGTTCGGCACGGCCCCAGACGGCACCGGCTGTCGCACCCACCGAGGCCTCCTACAGATCCCGATCCGATCCCGTGCCGATTCCGTCGGTACGGCCGACAGTCCAGCACTGTAATCGAACGGGAACGGTCGGTTGAAGGTCGGAGCGGTTTGCGAACAGTGGGAGAACTGATCACATTTGCAGGCATTGAAAGAATGTGAAGGCCTTGAAGGATGGGAAGTCCGGAAAAAGGCCGAGCCCCCTCGGCCAGGACGGCGGGCCGGTCGAGAGGGCTCTTTCGTGGTGCTTGTTCAGTTGTTGATGCGGTTGTGGTGAGGTCAGACGGTGCCCCGGCTCACCTCTGAGACGAAGGCGTTCCACGAGCCGGCCGCGAAGGCCAGCGTCGGGCCCTCGTGGACCTTGGAGTCGCGGACGGCCAGCGCCGTCGTGACGGGGGACTTGACCTCGACGCACGCGCCGTTGCCCTGGGAGTACGAGGACTTCGTCCACGTATCCGTGGCGCCTTGCTTGATTGCCATGTTCGCTCCGGTAGCCAGTTGCTGAGTCGCTGTCACCGCACTGCGGGTTCGTTCCGGAACCCACGGTTCGGATTGCGCCAAGGTTGTTGCTCCTTGGCGTGATCGACGCTACTCGCCAACATCGGCGTACGAAGCGACTATTCACTCGACCGGGTGGCATATACCAGCGGAGTCTTCCGTCGAGATACCGCGAGGGTGTATTGTCCGGCACCCTCTCGCCGGGGGCGGTGGAAAACGGACCAACACCGCCTCGTGTGCCGCCCGTTGACGTCCCGTCCCACCAGTGCCCCCCTGTCTCAGGCCCTGACTCAGGACACCGCTTCGGTGGCGTAGTCCTTGGCGACGTCCGCGATGAACTCCCGGGACTGGTCCGCGTTCAGGGCCTGCGCCCGCAGATGCTCGTACATGACGCTGTACTTCTGGACGTCGTTCGCCTTCTCCAGATACAGGTCGCTTGTGACGCCCTCGATGTAGACCACGCTGGAGTCGGCCGCGTCCGGGAACTCCAGGATCGCGTACTGCCCGCTGACCCCGGGATGGGCGCCCATGGTGAACGGGATGACCTGCACCGTCACATGCGGCACGTGGGACATCTCGACGAGATGCTCCAACTGCTCGATCATCACCTGCTTGTTGCCCACGGTCCGGCGCAGCGCGGCCTCGTCGAGCACGGCCCACAGCCGCAGCGGGTTCTCCAGGTCGGAGATACGTTCCTGTCGTCGCAGCCGTACCTGTACGCGCTTCTCGATGTCGCCGGGAGCCGCCTCCGGGAGCGCGCCCTGGATCAGGGACTCGGCGTACGGACGGGTCTGCAGCAGGCCCGGGACGACCAGCGGGTCGTACACGCGCAGGCTCGCCGCGTCCGTCTCCAGCCCGATGTAGACGCTGTACGGGATGTCGCCGAAGGAGTGCCACCAGCCCTGCTGGCGCGAGTCCTTGGCCATCTGCATCAGCGAATCGACGATCCGCACGTCCTCGACCTCGTACACCCCGCACAGATCGCGGACGTCGCGCTGGCTGATGCTGCGCCGCCCGTTCTCCAGGCGGCTGATCTTCGACTGCGAGACAAGCAGCCGCTCGGCCACCTCTTCTGCCGTCATGCCCTTGAGCTCGCGGAGCCGGCGCAGCTCCTGGCCCAACCGGCGCCGCCTGACGGTGGGATTGACATTGGACGCCACGGGACGTGCACCTCCGGCTGCGTACTGTCTGTACTTTGCGTATCTGCTGTTGAGCAGATTGCCACCAAGGTGCTTGCTACCGCTGGGAAACAGCGGATATGCCGTGCGTACACGCCACTTGTCGCCACCTCGCGCCACCTTGCGTGGAAGAGTGGTGAGAAGTGTGATGAGACGCGCGGTTGTGCGTGGAGATACGGGACGTTGCGATACGTGCGACTTGGCGGCACAAGGGATGACATGCGGACGAGACACAGGGACGAGACATAGGGACCACATGCGGACGCGCGGGGCGGCGGGCCGTGTCGTCGTCCGGACGTACGGCCCACCGCCCCGCGCGGCCCAGCGGCTCCCGGACCGGGTCTTGGGGACGTCGGTGCGGCGCTGACGTGCGTGACACGCGAGGCGTGCCGCACGGTGCTGCGGTTGTCGGGTCCTGCTGTCCTGCTGGTCCTACGGGTACTGCCGTGTCGCGGTCGTGCCGACGGGTGCCGTGGGACTGCGGCTCAGTGAGCCACGGCACGCGCCATCGAACCGCGGCGCGGTTGCATCGGGACGCCCCTGGCGGGCTCCGGTGCGGGCCTGGCTCCGGGGGCGGCCTGACGGCCGGCCGGTGCCGGGCTGCGGCGTGGCTGAGCGGCCACACCGTTCTGGACGTCCATCACGGCGTGTGCCACGAGACCGCCCATGGGGTCGTGCCTGATCAGATCCCGGAGGCGGGAGCGCGACGAACGCCCTTCGTTCCCCGGGTAGAGGTGCTTGCCCAGGCCGACGGCGTGCGCCAGCGCGGCCAGCGCGGCGGTCCGCGGGTCCGGCGGTACGCCGGTGCGGATCGCGCTGTCCAGCCGGGCCCTGATCTCCCGGCTGATCTCCGTGTCCGTCGCCTGATAGCGAGTCGTCGGAAGCACCCCGCACATCTGTCCCGCCACGGCATGCACCATGCCGCACCGCTCCAGATGCGAGAGATAGGTCTGGCGCAGCCCCAGTCGGGGTCCGCCGATCCAGTTCACAGCGCGTACTGGAGCACCCCGCCTGCGGAGTAGTTCCAGCGCACAGTCCAAGGTCGGATCTCCGGTCGGCCGTGGTGCCACCACGGCGATACGATCCCCGTCTGGGGCTATCCGTCCGGCCAGCGCCAGCTCCACTAGCTGCGCTCCGGCCAGACCTAGGTCGAGCGACTGCGGCTGTGCGGTGGTACCCGTGGTCGGGTCCAGCGCCAGCAGCAGAAGCTCCTCCGGAAGTGTTCTGCGGCTCCTGCCCATCCATGCCTCCCCGCGTGGATGAATGACAGGGTGACCCCTCTCACATTGGTCTGTCGAGAGTGCGTGACCGGAATGTAGTGGAACCGATAGGTATGTCGTTCTCGTCTACCACGGGGGTTAAGCCCGCACACAGGACACTGGTACATGGTTCGGACACGGGATGTCCGGGCGTGTGTGCACGACTTGGCGGGTTCATGGTTCGGTTGGCCGCACGGAGTGTGGCGCATGGAGGAGGCATCGGTGGCGGGCGAGTCCCCCGACAGGTCGAAGCAGCACGAGTCGTCGGCAGAACCGACGTCGGGGAGCAAGGCTCCGGTTCCGGATCCGCGGCTGGCCGTCGCCAGGGAGGCCGTGACGGCGGCTGCCCGGGTGGACACGGCCACGGCGGTGTTCTCGACGAAGCGCTCCGCGGGTTCTGCGGGTTCGGCGGGACTGGACGGCTCGGAGGGGTCCGCCGCCGGGAGTTCCCAGGGGAGTGACGGTTCTGCGGACCGGGAGTCCGCCGGGAAGGGCCCCGCCAAGGGCACCGAGGGCGGTGACGCGCGTCTGCGGGACGTGGTGGCCGCGTGGGTCGCGACCGCGGACGACGAGGCGCCTGAGGGCGCCTCTGACGCCGACGGCTCCGATGGCTCCGATGACGCTGAAGTTTCCGGTGCCGCCGAGGGGGCCGACGGTCCGGAATCGGACACGTCGGGTTCGGCCGGTTCGGTTGTTTCGGCCGGGGGCGACGCCGAGGGTGCCACCGGTGGCGGTGACTCGGATGGCGAGGGTGAGTCCGGGGCGGAGGGCGGGACGGCTGGGGCCGAGTCCGAGCCCGGTGCCGGTGACGGTGACGCCGATGAGGACGCCGAGCCGGAGGGTGCCGCTGCCGCGGAGGCCCGGGCTGCGGAAGACGCGCCCGCCAGGACCGACTCTGCCACCGGGACCGACGGTGACGACGCGGAGTCTGCTGGTGACGCCGACGCCGACACCGGGAGCGAGTCGCGGAGCGAGACGACCCACGAGGCGAAGGATCGGCCGGAAGCCGACGCCGACGCGAAGGCGGACGCGGCGCCCGAGACGGTCGGGTCCGACACGTCCGACGAGTCCGAGTCCGAGTCCGAGGGCGAAGGCTCCGGAGACGGTGACGGCGACGCGGACGCGAAGGGCGATGCGGTGCCTGAGGCCGGCGCTGCCTCCGGTGCGGGCGAGCCCGCGGACGAGGTCCCCGCTGAGGCCAAGGCTGACGCTGCCAAGGGCGAGGACGCGTCTCGGACCGGTGCTGCTCCCGATGGGGACGAACCCGCTGACGAAGCTTCCGCTGATGCCAAGGCTGACGCTGCGAAGGGCGACGCGGTGCCGGAGGCCGACGCTGCCTCCGGCGTGGACGAACCCGCCGACGAGGTCCCCGGTGCGGGCAAGGTCGACGCTGCGAAGGGCGATGCGGTGCCTGCGGTCGGTGCTGTCGCCGATGCGGGTGAACCCGCCGACGAAGCCTCCGGTGAGGGCGGCGCCGATGCTGACGCGAAGCTTGCCTCCGGCTCCGGCGCGGACCAGTCCGACGCGGTAGCCGTCGGTGACGGTGACGGTGACGGTGACGCCGGATCGGATGCGGGCTCCGACGACGATCGCAAGCCCCCCGTAGACCAGCCCACCGCCATCTTCAAGATGCCGAAGCGTGCCGTGGACCAGCCCACCACCATGCTCAAGCTGGGCGGCGCCAAGCCGGGTGCCGGGACCGATGACAAGCCCAGGACCGGAGCGGAATCCGGAGCCGATTCCGGGACGGACAAGGGCACGGCGACCGACCCCGGCAAGGATGCCGACCGGGACAAGGGTGCCGAGCCCGGCAAGGGTGCCGAGCGCGCCGCCGAGGGCAAGCCCGCTCCGGCCTGGGCCGCCAAGCCCTCCGCGCCCTCGGCTTCGCCCGCCGAGCCGGAGGCAGAGCGCACCAGCAAATTCGTAGCCCTCAAGCCGCTCGACGAGCCCGCGCCGCCGAAGGTGCGGCCCCTCGCGCCGCCGCCGGTTCCGCCGGCCGCCGAGACGACCGCCATCCCGCAGGTCGGCCCCGAGCGGACGACCCAGCAACCCCTGCCGCCGAAGCCCCCGTTGGACCTGCTGGCGGAGCTGACGAACACGCCGCCGCCCCGGCAGACCCCGGTGCGGACCGTCGTACGGCGGGTCAAGATCTGGACCCCACTGGTGCTGCTGCTGGCCGTGGTGTTTGCAGTCGTACAGGCCGTACGCCCGCTGCCCACCCCCACGCTCGCGCTGACCGCCGACGAGTCGTACGCCTTCGAGGGGAACAAGGTCTCCCTCCCGTGGCCCGGCGAGGGTCAGGGCTGGATGGACGTGAACGGCATCGGCACGGTCGACACGTTCGGCGAGCAGAAGCCCGTCGCCATCGGCTCGGTCGCCAAGGCCATGACGGCGTACGTGATCCTCAAGGAGCACCCGCTGAAGCGCGGCGAGGACGGCGCGAAGATCCCCGTCGACGCGAAGGCGGAGACGGAGGGCGGCTACGACGCGCAGGGCGAGTCGACGCTCAACACCGTCAAGGAGGGCGACACCCTCACCGAGAAGGACGCCATCGCGGCCATCATGATCCCCTCCGCGAACAACATCGCCCGGCTGCTGGCCCGTTGGGACTCGAACGGTTCCGAGGAGGCGTTCGTCAAGAAGATGAACGACGCCGCCAAGGACCTCGGGATGACCAACACGACGTACACCGACCCCTCGGGCCTGAAGGAGACCACCGTCTCCACCGCCGAGGACCAGGTGAAGCTCGGCAACGAACTGGTGCGGATGCAGGCGCTGGTGGACATCACCAAGCTGCCGACCTGGGTGGACCCCTCGGGCAAGAAGTGGGACAACTACAACCGCCTCGTGCCCTACAACAACGCCATCGGCATCAAGACCGGCTCCACCACCAAGGCCGGCGGCAACCTGCTGTTCGCCGCCACCCAGGAGGTCGGCGGCGAGAACGTCATCGTCGTCGGCGCGATCCTCGGCCAGCACCAGCCGCCGATCATCGACACGGTCAACGCGGTCAGCAAGGAGGCGATGATCGCCGCCCAGGAGGCGCTGACCTCGCGGAAGATCCTCAAGAAGGGTGACGTCGTGGGGTACGTGGACGACGGGCTCGGCGGTCGCACGTCGGTCGTCGCCACGAAGGACGTCTCCGCGGTGGGCTGGGCCGGACAGACCGTCAAGCTGAAGCTGGGCGAGGACGGCACGGTCATCCCGCACGAGGCCAAGGCGGGAACCAAGGTCGGCTCCCTGAGCGTCGGTGACGGCACGAGCGGCAACGCGGTCGAGGTGCCGGTCGCCCTCCAGTCGGACCTCGTCGAACCGGGCTACGGGTCCAAGCTCACCCGCGTGAGCTGACGGACGTACGGGCGTACGGGCGTACGGGCATACGGAGCCGTGGCGGCTTGGGGGCGTGATGCTCCCAAGCCGTGCCGAAACGGTCGCACCCCGCCGACGGAGTACCGCCCCGGCGCTCTGGGCCGGGGTGCGTGCTAGCGTCGCGAGAAGGGCAAGGTCGCCCGCCGCGGGGCCCGGCCGAGCAGTGAGACAACGGGACACGGGAGTGCCTTCACGTGGCGACAGCGGAGCCGACGCACGCCGACGACGCCGAGCCGGGCCAAGAAGCCGGCCAGCGAATACGCCTGCGTACGCGGAACGTTGAACGCCCCGGATCGGACGAAGCCCGAGACGCCTCTGACGCTTCTGGCGCCTCCGACGCTTCTGACGTCTCTGAGGCCTCCGAATCCACCGAGTCGGCCGAGGCTCCGGAGAACTCCGGGTCCGTCGAACTCCCCGACGCCTCCGACTCCGAGGACGGCGAGGACGGCGAGCATCGCGCGGACCGGGACCCCGACGGCGTTCACGAGACCACTCGTCTCCACCGCTTCCTGCGGCACCCCGCGACCCTCGCCACCGCGCTCTCCGGCATCCTGCACGTCATCTGGTTCTTCACGTTCGCGAACAGTGGGGGCGACCTCGCGGCGCAGGACGCGTGGGCCGAGTTCGTCGGGCGGAACCCGGGTTCGGCGTACAACCTGGCCTGGTACGGCGGGATGCACCCGGTGTCGTACAGCGTGGTGTCGCCGTATCTGATGGCCGTGCTCGGCGTGCGTACGACCCTGATGATCGCGGGGACGATCTCCGCCGGGCTGCTCACGCTGATCCTGATGCGCACCAGGGCCGTACGGAACCCGGTGTGGCCGTCGCTCGCCGGAGTGTTCGCGCTGCTGTGCAACGCGGCCTCGGGGCGCGTGACCTTCGGCCTCGGCATGGTCTTCGCGCTCGGTGCGACCGCCGTCGTGTTCTGCTGGCCGTACCGCTGGCGCTACAAACGCTGGGCCAAGGCCCTGTGCGCCGCCCCGCTCGCCGCGCTCGCGACCGCCGCCTCACCCGTGGCCGGGCTCTTCGTGGGCTTCGTCGCGGTGGCGCTCTTCCTGCAGAAGCGCCGCCCGGGCGCGTACGCGCTGGGCCTCGCGCCCGCCGCCGTCGTGGGCGTCTCCGCCTGGCTGTTCCCCTTCTCCGGCACGCAGCCGATGCTGTTCGCCTCGGTCCTGCTGCCCTTCTCGTACTCGGTGTTCGTCTTCCTCCTCGTCCCCAAGGAGTGGAAGACGGTCCGGATAACGGCGGCGGTGTACGGCCTCTCCGTCCTCCTCGTCTGGCTGATCAGCTCGCAGATCGGCTCCAACATCAGCCGCCTGCCCATGCTCCTGGCGGGCGTCGTGCTGATCGCCGCGCTGCCCTTCACCGTGCCGCGCTCGCGCAAGTGGTACGCGGTCCTCGTGACCTTCGTGGGCATGAACGCCTGGATCGGCTTCAAGGCCGTCGACGACATAGTGCATACGACGCCCGCGGCCTCCTGGGCCCGCGAATTGGCCCCGCTCGTCAACCAGCTCCAGGTCGCCGGCGCCGAGAAGGGCCGCGTCGAGGTCGTACCGGCCCGCTCCCACCGGGAGGCGTCCGCCCTCGCCCCGTACGTCAACCTCGCCCGCGGCTGGAACCGGCAGGCGGACATGGAGCGCAACCCCCTCTTCTACGACGACACCCTCAACTCCGCGAACTACCACGAGTGGCTGCGGCGCTGGGCCGTCCACTTCGTCGTCGTCCCCAAGGGCGAGCCCGACGGCGACGGCGGTGAGCGCGAGCGGGAGCTTGTGCAGCGCGGGATGCCGTATCTGAAGCAGGTCTGGGGCGACGCCAACTGGCAGCTCTTCCAGGTCACCGACCCCACCCCGATGGCCGACCCGCCCGCCGTCGTCGACCGGGCCGAGCAGGGTGAGCTGACCATCGAGGTGAAGCGGGCGGGGCGGGTGCTCATCCGGATCCCGTACTCACCGTGGCTCGGGCTCGTCGACGCGGAGGGGAAGAGCGTCAAGCCGCCCCAGGAGACCGAGGAGTCGAAGCGGCTGCGGGAGGACGACGACGAGATGCCGAAGGCGTACGAGAACGTCAACGGGTGTCTGATGGAGACGGAGGAGGATGTCAACGGGGACAAGTGGACGGAGCTTCTCGCTCCGCGGGCCGGCACGTATCGGTTGGCTGCGCCTTATCAGTTGCCGCGGGGGACGGGGTGTCCTGAGGAGATGAGGGAGGCTGTCCGGGGGACCGGGTAGCGCTTCCGCGGGTTTCGTTGTCGGGTGCGGGTTCGATTGGGCTGGTCGCGCAGTTCCCCGCGCCCCTAAAAGCGAAAAGATTGCGCCGTTCCCCGCGCCCCTGAAGCCGGAAGGCCACGTCGTTGCCCGCGCCCCTGAAAGACAAAAGACTGCGCCGTTCCCCGCGCCCCTAGAAAGGGAACGCCACGTCGCAGACCTGGTCCTCCGGGCCCGAGTCGTCCCAGTCGGTGAAGTAGATCTCTCGGCAGGGGCCGGCGTAGGGGAGGCCTTTTTTGGTCAGCCAGGTCTCCACCGCCTCGTAGGCGGCGTGGATCTGGGGGTTGGCGACCTGGGCCTTGGTGATGCGGGTGTAGGCGAGGCGGCGGGCGGGTTCGAGGCGGGCTGTGGTGTTCCAGGTGCGGGCGTGCCGGGCGGCCCAGGTGCGGGCGGCCTCCGGGTCGGCCACGGGGACGCAGGACTCGACGGGGCCGTCGCTCTCCTGGGAGACCTCGGAGTGGTAGACGACGAAGGGCGCGCCCGTCGTGCCGCCGTACTCCTTCGCGGCCGCCTCCAGCCGGCCCAGTGACGCCGGGATCCAGACGGGCAGCTCCTCCACGAGGGTGTGCCGCTTCTCGGTGATGACCCACTGCTCCGGTACGTCCACGGTGTGGACCTCGAATGTCGCGTACAACTCGGAACTCCTTCCGGAAAGCCGTCCACGGAGGTAGTGCGCGAGTGTCCGCTGCCCGGCCAGGCGCTCCTCGACTTCCGCCCAGTAGGCGGTCACGAGGTCCGCGGCCGCCTGCCCGTCGGTCTCCTGCCGCTCCACGACCTCGGCGATCCGGGCGAGCGGCATGTCGAGGCCGCGCAGCAGGGAGACCAGGCGGGCCGGTTCGACCTGGGCGGCGCGGTAGTAGCGGTAGCCGGTCGTGTCGTCGACGTGCGCGGGGCGCAGCAGGCCCAGCCGGTCGTACAGCCGCAGCGCCTTCGGCGAGAGCCGCGCACGGGCGGCGAACGCGCCGATCGTGAGCAGGCCCTCGGCCGGGGGCAACGCGTCGGTCGTGTCGGTCACGGGTTCCACGGGCCCATCCTCCGTCACCGGGCGACTGCCGCCCGGCGGGGAGGACGGTGCTCCTTGCCCCAGGGGCAAGGTCAACCGGTGAACTGGTGAACCGGTGAACCGGTGAACCGGTGAAACCGGTGGGAGTCGCCGCGTCAGGCGACCAGTGCCTCCACGGCCGCCACGACCTCGGGCGAGTCCGGCTCGGTCTGCGGGGAGAAGCGGGCGACCACGGTGCCGTCGCGGCCGATCAGGAACTTCTCGAAGTTCCAGCGGATGTCGCCGCTGTGCCCCTCGCCGTCCGCGAAACCGGTGAGCCGCTCGTACAGGGCGTGCCGTCCGTCCCCGTTCACGTCGACCTTCTCGGTCATCGGGAAGGTCACGCCGTACGTCGCCGAGCAGAACTCCGCGATCTCCTCGGACGTGCCGGGCTCCTGGCCCATGAACTGGTTGCAGGGCACGCCGAGCACGGTGAAGCCCTGGGCCGCGTACCGCTCCTGCAGCCGCTCCAGGCCCCCGTACTGGGGAGTGAGCCCGCACTTGGAGGCCACGTTGACGATGAGCACGGCCCGGCCCTTGTACTGGCCGAGGTCCGCGGAACCGCCCTGCAGGGCATCGATGTCGACGTCGAGAACTGAGTCAGTAGTCATAAACGGATGCTAACTCCGGTCCGAAGGGGCACGGGCGGCGCCCCGGTCGCCCTGGACCCCGACGAGAACCTCGCCCGCGGGGGTGCGGTAGTAGAGGACCGACCGCCCGGAGCGCCGCCGCTCGACGAGCCGGGCATCGAGCAGGACCTTGAGGTGGCGGCCGACCGAGCCGAGCCCCTGGCCGGTGACGGCGACCACCTGGCTCGTGCTCATGGGGGAGTCGAGCAGGACGAGAACGCCCGCCCGTGCCGCCCCGAGCAACCGGCTGAGGCTCTCGGGGGCGCCCGCCGCCGTCGGTCCGGTGTCCGCGAGCGCGCCCGAGCACGGGTACACGACCGCGTACCGGTCGGGCTCCTCCCACGACACCCACCCCTGCCGCTGCGGTGTCACGGGTACGAAGATGAGCTGGGCGCCGGAGATCTCGCGGGGCGGGTACTCGTGGAGGTTGATCTGCAGCCGGTTCTCGCCGAGCCAGCGCATGCCGGGCCGCATCGCGTCGAGGGCCGCGGCCCAGCCGCCCTGGCTCAACTGGGCGGTGCGGGCGACCACATCGGCTTCGAGCACGCGACGGCGACGGGGCCAGTAGGGGCGTACGGCCTCGGTCCACACGTGGGTGAGCAGGTCGGCGGCGCGGCCGGGGAGGTCGTCGCGGTCCTGGAGGATGCGGGGGAGCGGGCCGCGCAGGGCGACGGCGAGGTGGGCGCGGGCGGCCTCCGGAGAGGTCTCGCGCACTCGGGCGACCTCGGTGTCGAAGTCCTCCTCGCCGCGTGGGGTCGGCGTCAGGAAGTCGGCGATCCACTCGGGCCCGAGACCGGCCCGGACGAGGGCGGCGGTGACGGGATCGGCCGCCAGTTGTTCGTCGTAGTCCGGCAGGTGGGCCTCCAGCCAGGTCCGCTCGCCCGGGTGCGTGGCCGTCCCCGCCCGCAGCGCCTTCAGACAGGCGAACGTCTCGGCGAGCGGCGAGAGCACGAACCGGCTGCCCGCGAGGGTGTCGGCGTTGACCTGCCACCAGCCCATGTCGGCGGCCTCCCCGGCAGCTGTCCGATTGTCCGGTGCGCTGTCTGTTTCGCGCAGGCGCGAAACTCTACCGGCCGCTTCGACGCCGGTCCGAGACTCCGGTCATGCCCATGACGTCGTACCGGTCCCTCTTCCGTACCCCCGAGTTCACCCCCCTCTTCCTGGCCTCCTCGGCACAGGTGGCCGCCCAGACGATGAGCGGCCTCGCACTCGGCACGCTGGTCTACCGGGCCACGGACTCGCCGCTGCTGTCGGCGCTGAGCATGTTCGGCCCGTCACTGGCCCAGGTGCTGGGCGCGACCACGCTCCTGTCGGCGGCCGACCGCCTGCCGCCCCGAGCCACGCTGACGGGCACCGCGCTGGCGTTCGCGGCGGGTACGGCGGCACTCGCGGCCCCGCCGCCCCTGTGGGGGATCTTCGCCCTGATCCTCGTACTGGGCCTGGTGGCGTCCCTGGGCGGCGGGGTCCGCTGGGGCCTGCTGAACGAGATCCTGCGCGAGGACGGCTACATCAAGCACGGCTACATCCTCGGCCGCTCGGTGTTCAACATGGCGAACGGCGTCACCCAGGTCGCGGGGTTCGCGACGGGAGGCGTCCTCATCACGTTCCTGTCCCCGCGCGGCACGCTGCTCACGGCGGCCGCCCTGTACGTGACGGCCGCCGCGGTGTCCCGCCTCGCCCTGACACCCCGCCCGCCGAGAGCCACGGGCCGCCCGTCGGTGCGCGAGACCCGGCGCACGAACGCGGCCCTGCTCGCCTCCCGCCCCCGCCGCCACCTGTTCCTGGCCCTGTGGATCCCCAACGGCCTGATCGTCGGCTGCGAGTCCCTCTATGTCTCGTACGCCCCCGACCACGCGGGCCTGCTCTTCGCCTGCGCGGCTCTGGGCATGCTGGCCGGCGATGTGGCGGTGGCCCGCTTCGCGCCGCCGCGCCTGCGCCCGCGACTCGGCGTACCGCTGCTTCTGCTGCTGGCGGCCCCGTACGTGCTGTTCGTCCTGCGCCCGGGGCCGTTCCTGGCGGCGGGCCTCGCCGCCCTGGCCTCGGCCGGGTTCGCGGCGAGCCTTCTGCAGCAGGAGCGCCTCATGGCCGCGACCCCGCCCGAACTGTCCGGCCACGCGCTGGGGTTGCACTCGTCCGGCATGCTGACGATGCAGGGGGTGGGAGCGGCCCTGGCGGGCGCTACGGCCCAACTGACGTCACCGGGCACGGCGATGACGGTGATGGCGCTGGCGTCGATCGCCGTGACGGTGAGCCTCGTACCGGGACTGCGCCCCGCACCCCGCGCGGCTAGCGCGCCACGAACTGCGTGAGGATCGCCTGCACTTCGTAGATGTCCACGCCCTTGGTGAAGGTCTTCTCGATCGGCGCCGGGGTGCCGGAGATCCAGATCTTCAGCTCGGCGTCGAGGTCGAAGTGGCCCGCGGTCTCGACGGAGAAGTGGGTGATGCTGCGGTAGGGGACGGAGTGGTACTCCGTCTTCTTGCCGGTGATGCCCTGCTTGTCGACCAGGATGAGACGGCGGTCGGTGAAGAGGATGGTGTCGCGTATCAGCAGGTACGCCGCGTACACCTGCTCGTCCTGCCCGAGCAGCCGCGCGTAGTCGTGCTGGGCCTTCGCCGGATCGACGGTGTGCGCGTTTCCGAACAGCGCCATGATGTGCCCCCGTTGGATGTGTGGAACCGGATGTGCGCATCCGGTCTGCTGAACCGGATGTGCGAATCCGGTCTTCTGAACCGGGTGCGCGGACCGGCTTGTGATGTCACAAGATCCTCTCACTGTAGGGCAATCGGGGCACCGATTCACCTGAGGCGGGTGGCGGCCGGCGGCGGCTCGTCCCAGGTGTGGACGGGGTCCGGACTGAGTACGGGCGGGGCAGTCCGATCCGTGACGCTTCCATTACTCACACCACCCTTGACAGCGTGCGTACTGTTTCGCGACGTTTGAGCCCCGCGGAACAGTTCGAGGCGGGGGCAGGACGCGGAGAGCGCGTCATGGGGGAATGGGGGGCGCCCGTGCGGTCCATGAGCACCATCACGATCCACAGACCCGAGGAACTGAGCATCCCGCTGCGCCGGGCCTGGCACCGCGCGATGGACGAGTCACCGGACTACGCGAACCCCTTCCTGGCACCGGAGTTCGCGGCGGGGATCGGCCGGCACCGCGGCGGGGCGCGGGTGGCGGTCCTGCACGAGGGCGAAGAGGCCGTCGGCTTCCTCCCGTACGAGCGCAACGCCTTAGGGGTGGGCCGGGCCATCGGGCTCGGTCTCTCCGACGCCCAGGCCCTGGTGCACCGGCCCGGCGTCACCTGGGACACCCGGGAACTGCTGCGGGCCTGCGGTCTCTCGGTCTTCGAGTTCGACCACCTCGTCGAGGAGCAGAAACCTTTCGGGCCCTACGTCACGGGGACGTTCGCCTCACCGGCCATCGACCTGAAGGACGGCGACGACGCGGGCTACGCGGAGTGGCTGCGCGGCGCGTACCCGGGGCTGGCCAAGACGACGCTGAAGAAGGAACGCCGACTGGCGCGCGACCTGGGCGAGATGCGGTTCGTCTTCGACGAGCGCGATCCGGCGGCGCTGCGCACGCTCATGCGGTGGAAGTCCGCCCAGTACCGCAGAACGGGACGGATGGACCGGTTCGCGCGGCCGTGGATCGTGGAGCTGGTGGACCAGCTTTTCCAGGTCCGCGAGGAGCACTTCACCGGTGTGCTGTCCGTGGTGTACGCGGGGGACCGGCCGGTGGCCGCGCACTTCGGGCCGAGGTCGCGCACGGTGTTCGCGCCGTGGTTCACCGCGTACGACCCCGACCTCCACTACTACTCGCCCGGCCTGATCATGCACCTCCGCATGGCCGAGGCCGCCGGCCGGGACGGCGTGCGCCTCATGGATCTGGGGCGCGGCGACAAGGAGTGGAAGGACTGGCTCAAGACCCGCGAACTGCGCGTCGGCGAGGGCTTCGCGGTCCGCCCCCACCCGGTGGCCACCGCCCACCGGCTGTGGCGCAGACCGGTGCGCGGGCTGCGGAACACGGTCCTGGCCCATCCGCGCCTGCGGGAACCGGCCGACCGGCTGCTGAAGACGGCAGGCACGCTGCGTACGACGGGCCGCATGGGCGTGGGCATGGGCGCGGGCATGGGCACAGGTTCCGGCACCGCGCCGCGACGGAACGCGGACCGGCGGGGCACGGCGAACCCGCAGGGCGACGCGAACCCGCAGCGCAACGCAAACCCGCAGGGCACTGCCGCCCAACAGTGGAACGCGAACACGAACACGAACGCGCCGGGCCCCGCGGCCCCGCGGCGGAAGAGGTGACGATGCCGTACGGATCGCGGCTCGCCGCGACGATGGCACGCCGACTCGGACGCGAGTGCGTCTACACCCCCTCGGCACGCCTGGCCCTGTACCTGGCACTGCGGCGCTGGTGCCGGCCGGGCGCACGGGTACTGATGTCACCGGTGAACGACGACGTGATCCTCTTCGTCGTCCTCGCGGCCGGACTGCGCCCGGTGCTGGCCCCCGTGTCGGTCTGGGACGGCAACATCGACCCGGCCGCCGTACCGGAGTCCACCTGGCGCGGCGTGGACGCCGTCCTCACCACGAACCTGTACGGCATGCCGGACCGGGTCGTCGAACTGCGCCTGCGCTGCGAGGAGTTGGGGATACCCCTGATCGAGGACGCCGCGCACGCGATCGGCACGCACCTCGACGGGCAGCCGATCGGCACGTTCGGAACGGCGGCGGCCTTCAGCCTCTCCAAGCACGTGGCCGCGATGGCGGGCGGCTTCCTGGCCGTGGAGGACGCGCGCACCCGCCGGGAGCTGGAGCTGCTGCGGGACGACCTCCTGGTCCCGGGCCGCCTGGCCGGCGACCTGGCCACCGCCCTGCGCCCACTGGCGCGTTCGGCCGTCCGCACCCTGCACCTGGTGCGCCCGGCCTGGCGGACGATGCAACGCCTCGGCCTCCTCGAACGCGACGACTTCCGCATGGCCCTGCACGCGCCCCGGCTCGCCGCCAGCGCACTCCGGGCGCCGAGCGTCACCGCGTACGAGCCATGGATACGCGTCGACCTCCACGACTTCCGGACGCGCCACGGAACCCTGGTGCGCGGGCAGTTGAGGCTCCGCATGGCGCTGCTCGACGAGAACCTCACCCGCCGCCGAGCAGGCGTCAGCGTCCTCTCCGGCACGGCCTGGGCCTCACCGGCACTCCGCGACCGCGCGGCACGGGGCGGCCCGCTCCCGCTCTTCCGGGTCCCGCTCCTGGTCCACAACCGCGACGCCCTCGTGCGGCGCCTGGTGAGACACGGAGTGGTCGCGGGCTACATCTATGATCCGCCGCTCGACGACTACGCGGGCGCGGAGTTCGTCGAACCGTCCCCGGACCCGTCGTCCGCCCGCTGGTTCGCCTCCCACGTCCTCCCGGCCGACCCCCTCCTGGCCCGCACCCTCACCGCCGCCCTCACAAAGGAACGGACGAAAACCGCGCACCCACCGACCCCGACCGCCCACGTCCCGGACGCCACACCACCGGCACCGCTGGGCCAGTGAACGGCCGAAGGGCCCGCTGACCGTACGCCGGGCCCTGCTCAGGGACGCTCCGTGTCGTACGCCGTCTGGTTCCGCTCGATGTCGGCGTTGTTGTCGACGGCCCGTTCGGCCAGGGCCACGGCGGGCTCGATCAAGGTCCGCCCCATCGCGGTGAGTTCGTACGCGACGCGGGGCGGGACCTCGGCGTACGCCGTGCGGGACCTCGGCGTACGCCGTGCGGGACACGAGGCCGTCGCGCTCCAGGTGCCGGACCGTGCGGGTGAGCATGCGCTGCGCGATGCCTGGGACGCGCGGCTGCAGCTGGATCATCGCCGGGCTGCTCGCCGCCTTCTACCTGTACGCGGGTGGCAGGAAGGTCGCGCAGAGCAAGGAGCAACCGGCGCCCATGATGGGCTGGGTGGACACGGTTCCGATGGGGGCGGTCCGGGCCATCGGGACCATCGAGATCCTCGGCGCCGCCGCCCTCGTACTGCCGCCCCTCACCGGGACGGCCCCCGCCCTCGCGATACTCGCCGCACTCGGCTTCCTCGTACTCCAGATCCTGGCGACCGCCCTGCACCTGTCCCGCGGAGAGGTGCAGGAGACGGGCCTCAACGTCACTCTCGTCGCGCTCGCCGGGGTGGCCGGGGGCCGCGTGGCTGGGCACGACGTGGTGAGCCGCTGAGGCTCGATCTTCAGCGCGGTTCTGCGGAACCCGGACCGTGATCTTTCCGTCTTCCCTCGTCGGGCGGGTTGTTCTTCATGAGGGAGGACGCGGCCACGACGGGAAGGCGGTGGACGGAACTCACTCTGCCCGTTGACCGGAATCTATTAAATCGGCTGAAAATTGAGATACATAACTTGGCGTGATTCTGCGCGGACAAGAAGCAGAATCACGCTCTCCGAGCGGCGTGGGCCTCGGGCGGGACTCTGGGTCACGGCGGGTGTCGTAGGCCTCGCATTCCTTGTCGCGCTGGAGCTCGCCGCACGTCACTACGGCGAGCCGGGGCCGATCACCAACCAGGCGCGAGAGGCGATATTCGCCCCCAAATCCGGCTTTCTGTTGTACGCCGGTATGGCGTTGATGATGGTGGTACTCACCTGGCGGCAACGGTTCATGGCCGCCGGCGCCGCGATCGGTATCGACATCGCCTTCTCGGCGGTCCGATGGGCGGTCGACGCCAGGGTGACCGACGGCCACCCCTTCGGAAACGGCGCGTTGTGGGTGATCCTGGGCGGCGCGGTCGTCGCCGTCACCCGCCGTACCGGCCGGGAACGCGTCCTGCTGCTGAAGGGTGTCGGGATGGGCCTGCTGCTGGTGGCCGGCCGCAAGACCGGCGACACCTGGCTGCTCATCACCTCCAAGACCCGCCCCGGGGTGCTCGACCAGTACGTGGCAACCGCCGATCACGCACTGGGCAACCCGTCGTGGCTGCTGGGCCGGATGGTCGCGGCCACCGGCCAGATCGGCTCCAATCTCCTCAACATCGTCTACGGCCAGCTCGCGGTGGCCGCGGTCGTCGTCGCGCTGTACCAACTGCGCCACGTGGCGGCCGAGCGCCGCTTCCCGCGCCACCATCTGGTGCGTACGTTCCTGGTGATCGGCCTCCTCGGGCCCACCATCTACATGATCTTCCCGGTGGTCGGACCGGTCTTCGCCTACGGCACCGGCGTCGAGCACTGGTCGTCGGTCGGCCTGTGGCCGGAAGCGCCGCCCAGCGGGCAGTGGGCGGTCGCCGACCTGTGGCCGCGGACGCTGCCGCCGATCAGTACCCCGCACCCCATGCCGTTCGACGAGATCACCCCACGCAACTGCATGCCCAGCCTGCACACGGCGTGGGCCACCGCGATCTTCATCCACTCCCGGAAGGGTCCGCGGGTTCTGCGCCTCGCAGGAACGTTCTGGCTGGTGGCCACACTCGGCGCAACGCTGGGATTCGGCTACCACTACGGCGTGGACCTCATCGCCGGCGTGGTGTTCACCCTCACGGTCGAGGCGGCTCTGCGCACGTTCGACCGCGGCTGGGACCGATCGGGGCTCCGACTGGTCGCTTACGGTACGACTGTCTTCGCCGCACTCCTGGTGTCGTACCGCTACCTGCCGCTGGAGATGGCCCGGCATCCGTGGCTGTACGGACCTCTCCTCATCCTGGCGATGACGTCGGTGATCTATGGCTACGTGAGGACCGCGGCACTGTGGGAGCCGAGGGCTGCCCCGGCGCGACAGCCGGAACGGCAACCTGAACTGGTCTGAGCCGTGCCGCACCTGGTTGAGGGCTGAGGGCTGAGGGCTGAGGGCTGAGGGCGGAGGGCGGAGGCGGGCGATGACGGTGGGCGCCGCGGGGCACGGCCGTCGGCCAGTACGTACGGGAGGGGAGGCTCCACGGCCACGGCCACGCGTAAGCAGCGGTCGAGCACTCCGCGGCGGAGACCGAAACTGAGCTGGGGCGGGGCCGACTCCCGAACCCGGAGGCGGTGTCTGTGCCTCGTGCCATCATCCTCGCGTGCTGAAGATCCCCGGATACGAACATGGCCATCTGGTCGATGGCAGCGCCTACCTGGACGATCCGTTGTTCTGGCCCGTGCACCTCGGTTCCTGTCTGCGTGGAGAGGACGCACAGCGAGCAGCGTTCGGCGCCGACTGGGACGCGGCCACGGAACTCTCCCGCAGGCTCTCCGCCGCGCGTGAGTGGCCGGTGTTCAGCCTGCCCCTGTGCTCCGGCCACACCATCCACGTCGTCTACCGCAACTTCGAGGGCGACCAAGGGGTGGACTACCTCATTCACCACCCGGCCTGGTCCGCGGCGGAACACCTCGCCGTGGACGACGGTCACTTCATGGGGCCCGGAACGGCGTGGCCGGAACTGCTGTCCGCGGCTCGACAGTCGGGCACAGAGGGCGTCGACGATTCGGACGCCCGTCTCCTGCTGCTCTTCCCGACCCTCGGGGATGCGCGGCTCCCTGACGACGCGGCCGTTGCCCTGACAGCCGCTCTTGCCGCTCTCACCTTGATCGAGGAGCCCGCCGAAGTGGCGAGGATGCTTCTTGAGAAGCAGGGGCAATGGGCGCCTGCGCACTGGAGGTTGGCAGACGGCGTCCGGATCAACGACGGCGGTCATTCCTACCGGAACCCCCACAACACCTTCGCCATGCCCGGGGGGCGTCTTCTGGAGATCAGCAACGCGCTGAACGGCGAGAGGCGCCGACCTCACCAGACACCAGACACCAGACACCAGACACCAAACACCAGACACCAGGCTGAAGGACTGAGCGTCCGTGTCGCTGAAATCCGGTTCCATGGTTCGGCTCGGCTGCGTCAGCATGTGCGGCGTTGACGATCCTGAGGCGCTGTGGAGGAACCTGGTGGACGCGAGACACGAGCCGAGCCTGATTCTGCTGTGCGGACTTCCGGGTTCCGGGAAGACGACGCTGGCCAAGCGCCTGGCGGATGCGATTCCGGCCGTACGTCTGTGCCCGGACGAATGGATGGCGGACCTCGGCGTCGACCTGTTCGACGCGCAGACGCGCATCCGGCTCGAGGGGCGGTTCTCCCGACATGCCCAGGAGCTGTTGAGGCTCGGCCAGAGCGTCATCCTGGAGTTCGGCTTCTGGTCGCACTCCGAGCGGAACGAGAAACGCCTCGGCGCCCGCGCCCTCGGCGCTCACGTCGAACTGCACTATCTAACGGCGCCGATCGACGAATTGTGCCGCCGCCTCGACGCCCGCAACGGGGAGGGCGCGTCGGGCACGGCCCGGATCACTCGCGAGATGCTCGAGGAGTACGCAGAACTCTTCGAAACCCCGACCAGCGACGAACTGGCCCTGTTCGACGAACCACGACCCCACCCTTGACCAACCCGGCCGCCCCGCCCGCCTCGCCTGTCTCGGCCCAGGTGGGCGCAATCCGGCAGCTCTCGAATGGTCGTCCGCTGTCGACGCTTTTCGACTGACGGGTCTCGATCCGGATCACCAACGCACGCTTCAGGAGAGAGGCTGGGCTACCAGCCGGTGACCTGCCGCTTCCTTGGCAGGTGTGCTGGGGGTGTACGTGCCTGCCAGCCACCGTCGTCTACCGCTGTTGTCCCCGTCCGGCGCCGTTGATGTCAGCCGTGGATGCCGGAAGCCTTCTGTTCCTTCTACCTCTCGGGAGAACCGCAGCGCCCGCACGGCCGATAACCCATCGCCCGCGCGTCGCACAGCAGCATCCAACCGACGTCATCCAGTTGCCGACCTTCGCCGACCATGAGCCCGGTTGTTGGAGTGTGAGCCGTGTGGTGCCCCGGCAGGATTCGAACCTGCGACACCCGCTTTAGGAGTTTTCCTTGGGCAGGGCTTTGACCTGCGAAAATATGGACTACAGCGTGTCTGTACTGGGGAAACACTCCTCCGCAGTTCTCACGTCTTCGCGGCGTTTCCCGTTCCCCCGTGTGCTGCATACGTGCCGGTGCATGCTGTCCGGCGAGGGCACGGGTTGCTCAGGGGAGCCGGCGAGTGGCCGGAGTGAGGTGCAGGCGGCGTCTCGTCATCGTCAGACCTTCTCTACTCGCACGGCGTGCCCCGCGAGGAGTTGATTCATGTCGTCGGTGTCGGAGGTGAAGACGGTTGCCTCAGCTCCCTGCACGGCTTCCCGCCCGGCTACGGCCGCCAGAATGGCGTCGATGGCGTACTTGTGCCCATGCAGGCCGGCTGCCTTCAACATGTCGCGCGCCATGGCGATCACCTGGTCGTCCGTGTGCACGATGCGGATCCGGGACAGCGTCCAGTTCCACAGTGCCTGCCTCGACGTTTCGCGAGGGTCCCATGCCTCCAAGGTCGTGAGCGCCGAGGTGACGATCGGGATGTCCAGCCGCGGAGCCGTCTTGATCAGCGCAGCCATCTCCCGATCGCCCTGAACCGCTTTGGAGAGAGCCTCGGAGTCGAAGACGAAGACGCGCTGTCGCGGCCGGTGCAGCTTCGCTCGGGCGGTGCCGCTCACGCGGCCTCGTCCGAGTGTGATCGCTGCTCGTCATGCCAGCCGTCAATCGCGGCGATGCGGTCCAGCGCTGCTTGCTGCTCGTCTTCCGTCACGACGCCGTGCTCTTCTTCGAGACGTTCGGCCAACTCGCGCAGTCGATCCATGGCGTCCTGATGAGCGGCGGCGGCCGCGATGTAGCCGGACACCCCGCGCGCGTCGACGCGTTCCTTGATTGATTCCACCAGCTCTTCCGGCACGGTGATGGTGATCTTCCTAGTTGCCATACTTCAAGTATGCCAGGTCTCGTCCGGTGCGGCCTGGCCTCCTCGGGGTCCTCACCTGCCCGCGCCGCCCTCCCGACGGATACCACCCCTCCCGACGGATACCGCGCAGGTCTGCGAGAAGCGCGTCTGGGGCTCGCATGGGGATGTGGACTCTTGTGGACTCCAGACGTGAGGAAGGCCCCCCGTTCGAATGGAACGAGGGGCCGCGATCTCTCTTACCTGCGGTGCAGGTGGTGCCCCCGGCAGGATTCGAACCTGCGACACCCGCTTTAGGAGAGCGGTGCTCTATCCCCTGAGCTACGAAGGCGAGGCGTGGTGCCTGTTCCTGGGCTTAGGTGGGGGTGGGGTGTCGTGCATGTCCCCAGCCCTCCGCCTGGTGGCAGGGAGAGGTACCGGGAACAGCGTAGCGGACGAGCGTGGGGGCCGGGTGGGCAGTGGTCCGGGGGTGGCCTGTGGTCGGGCTCGGTGTCGGTGCGGTGTCGGTGTGCTGTCTGTGTGGTGCCCGTACGGCGCCCGCCGGCCCGCGGTCGGTGAGGATCGGTGGGTGGATCCCGCGGACGACGTGGCGGAGTTCCGTCAGGGCCTCCTCCGCCTGGTCCTGGGCGTCGTCCAGGAGTTCGCGGGCGGAGGCGGCGTCGTGTTCGTACGCGCGGTTCGCCAGGCCGAGGCGCATGGAGAGGGAAACCGGGCGGGCCTGGGTGCCGTCCTGCAAGTCCTGTTTCATGCGGCGCAGTTCGGCCTCGTGGGCGGTGACCACACCCGCCCTCGTCGCGGTCAGTTCCTCGACCCGCTCGCTCAGACGTGCCCTGGGGGAGGGCTTCAGCAGGCGGCGGACCACCTGGCCTCAAGGTTCGCCAGGCGGGTGATCAGGGGGAGGACGAGCGGGGCGCGGTTCAGGAGTCCCCAGCGCACTCCGTCCACCAGCACAGCGCACTCCGTCCACCAGCAGTGCCGCCAGCCACAGCGGGAGCATCAGGATCGGCAGCACGCTGCCGTAGCCGTACTGGGCGAACATCCAGCGCAGGTCCATGAGCGTGCCGGGGGCGTGGACCGCGGTGCGCAGGCGGGCGCGGAGCGGGCCGTCGTCCAGGGGGGAGGTGGGCCTCCGGGATCCGCTCGCTCGCCCGTCCACTCGGTCACCCGGCGGCGCTTGGCCCCGGCGATCCGGCGATCCGGAGTACCAGCGTCACCGTCTCGGGGAGCAGCCCCGCGTCCACCACCGCGAGGGTGGCCGTGACTGTGGTCGTGATCAGCAGGGCCGTGAGGACGAGCACCGTGCCGAAGGTCAGGACCGCGGCCCTGGCCGGTTGGATCGTTGCCCTGGCCGTCTGCCGCCTCGTCGTCTTCCTCGTGTCGTTCGGGTTCGGAGCCGCGGGGTGTGCCGCGCGGGAGCGGGGGCCCCGTCCTCATGGTGTAGCCCGCTACACCACGGTTCGGGAGCCCGCTCTCTCGTGGCGGCGGGCCGCCGCCGGGATCGTTGATCTCGGAAGTCGACGGCCCCCGGAGGGCGTTGACGGCCCCGGCGGGAGCCGGGCCACGGGCCAACCCCGGCCCACCCCTTCAAGCACCGCCCCACCCCTTCAAGCACCGCCCCACCGCCCGTGGCCCATCGCTCGAAGCACCCCTACCTCGCTCGCCCCCACACCTCGCACCGCCGCCGTACCCCCGCACGCCGCCCACACCCCTCGACGTACGCGACTCTTGGAGACCCCGTGGCCACTTTCCTCTACCGACTCGGCCGGCTGGCCTTTCGAAGGCGCTGGTACGTGACCCTCCTGTGGGTCGCGGTCCTCGCCGCCGTCGGATTTGGGGCCGCCAAAGCGCCCGCCGCCCCCGAGGCGACGAACAGCATGCCGGGGATCGAGTCCCAGAAGGCCTTCGACCTGATGGAACAGCGTTTCCCCGGGACCGACGCCGACGGCGCGACCGCCCGCATCGTGTTCGTCGCGCCCGACGGGCAGAAGATCACCGCCGCCGACCACCGGAAGGCCGTCGACACGCTGGTCGAGCGCGCGGCCGACGGACCGCAGGTCGCCAGCGCCGTCAACCCCTTCCAGGCCGAGGCCAAGGCCGTCAGCAAGGACGCTACGACCGCGTACGCCACCGTGATCTACAAGGCCGACGCCGACGATCTCACCGACGCCGCCAAGCACCGGCTGGAGAGTGCCATCGAGCAGGCCCGGGACACGGGCCTCACCGTCGAGGTCGGCGGGACCGCCCTGGAGACCCAGCCCTCGGCCGGCGGTTCGGCGGAGGCGATCGGTGTCGCCATCGCCGCCTTCGTACTGCTGATCACCTTCGGGTCGCTCGCCGCCGCCGGGCTTCCGCTGCTCACCGCGATCCTCGGCGTCGGTGTCAGCATGGCGTCGATCATGGCGCTGGCCAGTGCGTTCGGTCTGTCGTCCACGACCGGCACCCTCGCCACCATGCTGGGCCTCGCCTGCGGCATCGACTACGCCGTGTTCATCGTCTCCCGCTACCGCGAGGAGCGCGCCAAGGGCCACTCCCCGCAGGAAGCGGCGGGGCTCGCCACCGGTACCGCCGGATCCGCCGTCGTCTTCGCCGGGCTCACCGTCGTCATCGCGCTGGCCGGGCTCTCGGTGGTCGGCATCCCGATGCTCACCAAGATGGGTCTTGCCGCCGCGGGCGCGGTCGTCGTCGGGGTGCTCATCGCGCTGACCCTCGTCCCGGCCGTCCTCGGTTTCTGGCCCAAAGCCGTTCTCTCGCGCAGGGCCCGCCGGAGCGGATGTATCGGATGTATCGGACGTATCGAGGAGGGCGGTGAGAACAACGGCGGCAGCCGCTGGGCCCGCTTCGTGCTGCGCCGACCCGTCCCCGTCCTGATCGCCTCCGTCGTCGGACTCGGCGCCCTCGCGATACCCGTCATGGACCTCCAACTGGGCATGCCGGGAGCCGAGGCCAAGCCCACCTCCACCACCGAACGCCGTGCCTACGACGACCTCGCCCAAGGTTTCGGCCCCGGCTTCAACGGGCCCCTCACCGTCGTCGTGGACGCCAGGAACGCCGAGAACCCGAAGACCGCCGTCCGTACGATCGAGGAGCGGATCGGTGCCACCGACGGGATCGTGTCCGTCTCGCCGGCCCGGTTCAACTCCGCCGGGGACACGGCCGTGTTCTCCGCGATCCCGTCCACGGCACCCACCAGCGAGCGGACCGTGGACCTGGTCAAGAGCATCAGGGCCGACCGCCCCGCGACCGAGGCCGCCACCGGTGCGGAGTTCGAGGTCACCGGCACCACCGCACTGAACATCGACGTCGCCCAGAAGACCCAGGACGCGCTGATCCCGTACCTGATCCTGGTCGTGGGCCTGGCCATCCTGCTGCTGATGATCGTCTTCCGGTCCGTCCTCGTCCCGGTCAAGGCGGCCGTCGGCTTCCTCCTCTCCGTGCTCGCGGCCCTCGGTTCCGTCGTCGCGGTCTTCCAGTGGGGCTGGGGCGCCGGACTCCTCGGGGTCGAGACGACCGGCCCGATCATGAGCATGATGCCGATCTTCCTGGTGGGCATCGTCTTCGGACTGGCCATGGACTACGAGGTGTTCCTGGTCGCCCGGATGCGGGAGGCGTACGTCCACGGGGACAGCCCGAGCCAGGCGATCCGGACCGGGTTCCGCTACAGCGCCCGGGTCGTGGTGGCCGCCGCGCTGATCATGATGGCGGTGTTCTCCGGGTTCATCGGGGCCGGTGAATCGATGATCAAGATGATCGGCTTCGGGCTCGCCATCGCCGTCCTCTTCGACGCCTTCGTCGTCCGCATGGCCCTCGTCCCGGCCGTCCTCGCCCTCCTCGGCAAGGCCGCCTGGTGGATGCCCCGCCGGCTGGACCGAATCCTGCCCCGCGTGGACGTGGAGGGCGCGGCCCTCAGCCACCGGGCCGCGACCCCGTCGGCCCCGCAGGCCCCGCAGGTCACGAAGGATGCGACACACACGCAGGCTCCCACCGAGGGACCCGCCGGGGAGGACACAAGGCCGGAGTTCACCTCCGTCTGACCTATCACCACCCACCGAGGGCCGCCCGTTACGCAGGGGGCGGCCCTCGGCCCGTACGTATCCGGCACCGAACTCGATCGCCGGGGAACGGCGCCAGCGGTCGGCGTCGGCGATCGGCGATCGGCGCCGACGATCGCTCAGCGCCAGTCGGGCGCGCCCGGCGCCGGCGACAGAACACCCTCGATCTTCGTCCGGATCTCCCGCATGACCGCGACGACCCGGGCCTCGTGCTCCGCGTCGAGCCGGGCCACCGGTACCGAGCAGCTGATGGCGTCCGTGGCCGGTGAGTCGTACCGCAGGGCGAAGCCGAAACCCGCGATACCGGTCACCGTCTCCTCGCGGTCGATGGAGTGGCCGCGCTCCCGCACCTCCGCGAGGTCGGCGAGCAGGGTGGCGCGGTCGGTGTGGGTGTTCTCCGTGAGGGCGGCCAACGGTCCCTCGGGGAGCGGGAGTTCGTCGTCGGGGCGCTCGGCGAGGAGCGCCTTGCCGAGGGCGCCCGCGTGGGCCGGGATCCGGCGGCCGACCCGGCTGATGGTGCGCAGGTACTCGTGGGACTCGCGGGTCGCGAGGTAGACGACGTTCGGGCCGTCCAGCCGCGCCAGGTGGATCGTCTCGCCGAGCGCGTCCGAGGCCTCGTCGAGATAGGGACGGACCGTGCGTACGTGCGGATCACTGTCGAGGTAGCTCGTACCGGTGTGCAGCGCGCTGATCCCGATGCCGTACAGGGATCCGGTGGTGTCGGAGCGCACCCAGCCGCGGTCGACGAGGGTCTGCAGCAGCTGGTACATGCTGCTGCGCGGTACGCCCAGCTCCTCGGCGAGCTCGTCCAGGCGGGCGGGCCGGTCGCCGCGCGCGGCGAGCAGTTCGAGCAGCGCGACGGTACGGGCCGCGGACTTCACCTCACGGACACCCGAGCCCCCTGTACGGACCCGGGTCCGCGCAAGAGGGCCTGCGTCCTGGGGGCCTCCGCCCCGCACCTCTTCGCTCTCCGGCATGGGGCTCATCGTAAATCCGCGGTGTCGCACCCATTGACCCCGCGCGTTCACCAACTTAGCCTCCATCTCCATACGTAGACGGCATCTGCATATGGAGACAGAGTTCATGACAGGGATCAGCGCGGAGGCCGAAGGCACTGTCCGGCGGCTACGTGACGGAATGGCGGGCGGGGTGCTGTCCTTCCCGCTCACGAGCTTCCACAGCGACGGCGGCCTCGACCTCGACTCGTACCGGACGTACCTGACCGGCCAGTTGGCCGCCGAGGAGGACACGATTGCCCCGGGCGCGGTCTTCCCCGCCTGCGGCACCGGTGAGTTCTTCTCGCTCGACGAGGACGAGTACCGCGAGGTCGTCCGGGCCACGGTCGAGGTCGCCGCCGGCCGGCTGCCGGTGGTCGCGGGTATCGGCTACGGGTGGGCGCAGGCCCGCCGGTTCGCCCGGATCGCCGAGGAAGCGGGCGCCGACGCCCTCCTCGTGCTCCCGCACTATCTGGTCGCCGCCCCGCAGGACGGACTGGTCGAGCAGCTGCGCCGGATCGCCGACGGCACCGCGCTCCCGCTCATCGCGTACCAGCGCGGCCAGGTCGCCTTCACCGCCGAGGGCCTGCGCCGGATCGCCGAGATCCCGACCGTCATCGGCCTCAAGGACGGCCACAGCGACCTGGACCGGCTCCAACGCCTCACCCTCGCCGCGCCCGACGGCTTCCTCTTCTTCAACGGCGCCTCGACCGCCGAGATCCAGGCCCGCGCGTACGCCACCGTCGGCGTCCCCGCCTACTCGTCGGCCGTCCACGCCTTCGCCCCCGAGATCGCGAACGCCTTCTTCACGGCCCTGCACACCGACGACCACGCGACAACGACCAAGCTCCTGCGCGACTTCTACGTCCCCCTCGTAGACCTCCGAGACCGCGTCCCCGGCTACGCCGTCACCCTCATCAAGGCAGCCGCCCGCCTACGCAACCTCCCGGTGGGCCCGGCCCGAGCCCCCTTGACGGACCCGGATCGGACGGATCTGGCAGCCCTGGAGAAGATCCTCACGACGGGCCTGACCCTGGCAGACGCCCGCTGACCAGGCTCTTTCAGGGGCGCGAGGAACCGCGCACTCAGCCCCCACCCACCCGCACCAGCAATCCACCCAAGCCTGCCCACTCGGCACCCGCACCCGACCCCGAACCGGCGGAGCCACCCCGCAACAAGAGCCAACAGTTCAAAGGGGAACTGCCATGCCTCTCCTCGTAGTAGGGATCAGCGTCCTGATCCTGCTGCTCCTGATGACCCGCCTGAAACTCAACGGCTTCGCCGCACTCCTCCTCGTGGCGATAGGCGTAGCCGTGGTCCGCGGGATACCGGTCGCCGACATCCCGGACGTCCTCTCCACCGGCATCGGCGACCAGATCGGCGACACGATGCTCACCATCGGCCTCGGCGCGATGGTCGGCCGGGTCATGGGCGACTCGGGCGCCGCCCAACGCATCGCGGGCAAGCTGCTGGACGCCTTCGGCCCCCGCTGGGTCCAGGTCGCCATGGTGGTCACGTCGATGCTCATCGGCGTGACCATGTTCTACGAGGTCGCGTTCATCATCATCGTGCCGATCGCGTTCACCCTGGTCAGGGTCACCGGCGCGAACCTCCTCTGGGTCGGCCTGCCGATGTCGATCGCGCTGTCCACGATGCACAGCTTCCTGCCGCCGCACCCCGGCCCCACCGCCGTGGCCGCGACCTTCCACGCGTCCGTCGGCCACACCCTCTTCTACGGCCTCTTCATCGCCGTACCGGCCGGTGCGCTCATCGCACTCGCCTGGCCGCGGCTGCCGTTCATCAAGCGGATGAACCCGTCCATCCCCCACGGCCTGGTCAGCGAGCGGGAGTTCGCCGACGAGGAGATGCCCGGTATGGGCTGGTCGCTGTTCGTGGCCCTCTTCCCCGTGGTGCTCATCGCGGGCGCCGCCGTGACCGACATGGCCACGTCCGGCGAGAGCCCGTTCCTGAACTTCGTCGCGTTCATCGGATCGGCACCGATCGCGCTCATGCTGACCCTGCTGCTGGCGATCTGGGCGTTCGGACCGCGGATCGGCCGCAGCATGGAGGAGGTCAGCGCCTCCTGCACCTCCGCCGCCAAGGCGATGGCGATGATCCTGCTGGTCATCGGGGCGGGCGGCGCCTTCAAGAATGTCCTCGTCGAGGGCGGCATCTCGGACTACATCAAGGACGCCACCGACGGCTGGTCCATATCGCCGATCATCCTGGCGTGGCTGATCGCGGTCATCCTCCGAGTGGCCCTCGGCTCGGCGACGGTCGCGGTCGTCACGGCCTCCGGCGTGGTCCTCCCGCTCCTCGCGGGCAGCGGCGTCCACCCCGAGATCATGGTGCTCGCCGTGTCGTGCGGGTCGATCGCCTTCTCCCACGTCAACGACCCGGGATTCTGGCTGTTCAAGGAGTACTTCAACCTCTCGGTCATCGAGGCGATCAAGGTCCGTACGACCTATACGACTGTGCTCGCGATCATCGGCCTGGGCGGCGTCCTGGCGCTGGAGTGGGCCCTGGACGTCCTCAGCCTGTGAAGTCTTCGACCACTGGCGCCTCAACCGCCCTCACACACAAGGGACTTCGACCCGCATGAGTTTCCAGAGCCAGCCGACCGTCACCCAGTTCGCCGTCTATCCCGTCGCCGGCCGTGACTGCATGGAGCTGAACCTCTCCGGTGCCCACGGCCCCTACTTCACCCGCAACGTGGTCGTCCTCAAGGACTCCGAGGGCCGTACGGGACTCGGTGAGGTCCCCGGCGGCGAGAAGATCACCCAGACCCTCCGTGACGCCGAAGCCCTCGTCCTCGGTGCGAAGGTGGGCGACTACAAACGCGTCCTGCGCGAGATCGGCGACCGCTTCTCCGACCGCGACTCGGGCGGCCGCGGCGCCCAGACCTTCGACCTGCGCACCACCGTCCACGCGGTCACGGCCGTCGAGTCGGCGCTCCTCGACCTCCTCGGGCAGCACCTCGACGTACCGGTCGCGGCCCTCCTCGGCGACGGCCAACAGCGTGACTCCGTACGGGTGTTGGGCTATCTCTTCTACGTCGGCGACCCCGACCGCACCGACCTGGAGTACGTCCGCGAGCCCGACTCGGACGTCGACTGGTACCGCGTCCGGCACGAGGAGGCCCTGACGCCGGAGGCGATCGTCCGGCAGGCCGAGGCCGCCTACGACCTCTACGGCTTCCGGGACTTCAAGCTCAAGGGCGGGGTTCTGGCGGGCCCGGAGGAGGTCGACGCCGTACGCGCGCTCAAGGCCCGCTTCCCCGAGGCCCGCATCACCCTCGACCCCAACGGTGCGTGGTCGCTGCGCGAGGCGATCGAGCTGTGTACGCCGCTGCTGGGAACCCTCGCCTACGCCGAGGACCCCTGCGGGGCGGAGGGCGGCTACTCGGGGCGCGAGATCCTGGCCGAGTTCCGCCGCGCCACCGGCCTGCCGACCGCGACGAACATGATCGCCACGGACTGGCGTCAGATGACCCACGCCCTCGCCCTCCAGTCGGTCTCCATCCCCTTGGCCGACCCGCACTTCTGGACGATGCAGGGGTCGGTGCGGGTGGCCCAGCTGTGCAACGCCATGGGGCTGACCTGGGGCTGCCACTCCAACAACCACTTCGACATCTCGCTCGCCATGGTCACCCACTGCGGGGCCGCGGCGCCCGGCGACTACAACGCCCTCGACACCCACTGGATCTGGCAGGAGGGCCTGGAACGCCTCACGGTCGCCCCGCCCCGCATCACCGGCGGCGAGATCTCCGTCCCCGACGCTCCCGGCCTGGGCCTCGACCTGGACATGGACCGCCTCCTCGCCGCGCACGCCCTCTACAAGGAGAAGGCCCTCGGTGCGAGGGACGATGCCTCCGGCATGCGATACCTCATCCCCAACTGGCAGTTCGATCCCAAGCGACCTTGCCTGGTCCGGTAGTGCCAAGGGCGGGCTCGTCGTATGTGTGCGGGCCCGCTGTGGCTGGTCGCGCAGTTCCCCGCGCCCCTAAAAACGTTGTGGCTGATCGCGCAGCTTGGGACGCCCCCAAAGACAGGGGCGCAGCCCCGTCTTTCAGGGGCGCGGGGAACTGCGCGATCAGCCCCCACTCACCCGCAGCCTCACATCACCCGCAGACTCACACCCGTACCGAAACCCCGGCCCCCACCTCCGCCACCTCCACCCAGTCGACCTCGCCCCCGTCCCCGCTCCCGCCCACAGACCCCCCACTCGCTATCGGAATCCCCGACAACACCTCCGCAGGCAGATCGAACGCGTCCACCAGAGTCATGAGATGGGGAGCAAGCTCCCCGACAACCGTGTCGACGGCCTTCGGCAGGGCCCGTACGTGATCCGGTGTCAGCCGCCCCTCGGCGAGCAGATCCCCCGTGTGCTCGCCGAGTTGGCGCAGCAGGAACAGCCGGCACAGGCTCCGCATCAGGAAGCCTGCCCGGGGGTCCTCCGCCCGGGCGGCCGCGGCGAGGAACGCGTCGGCGGCCTGGAGGCGGGCGTGTGCGGAGACCATCTCGAGGGCGGCGTCGGAGGTGACGTTCCAGCGGCCGACCGGGTCGCCCGAGGGGCCCTCGCGCAGGGCGGTGCGCGCACGGTCCTGCCAGATGCGCTCGGCCTCGGCCAACAGGCCGCGCAGGAAGGGGAGTTCCGTCAGCTCCCGGCCCTCGGGATCGCCGGACTCACCCGCCTGTACGCCCTGGTGGCCGAAGACCATCTCGGAGGCGGCCTTCACCCAGATCACCAGGTTGTCGCCCTCGGCGGTGATGCCGCCCTCGATGTTGAGGGGCAGGTCGGCCAGGCCGTTGGCGGGGAACAGGCCCTGGGCGCCGCAGCGTTCGCGGCACTCGGTGGTGATCGCGCGGGCCTGCCAGGTGATCCAGCCCTTGGCCACGGCCACCTCGCGCTCCACCTCGGCCCGGTCCTCGCCGGCCGATGGACGCGAGTCCCGCTCTCCCGTGCCCGCGTGCACGGCGAAACGGCTCACCAGCGAGCGGTGCAGGAACGTCATCGCGTACGCCGTCGCCAGCGCGTGCAGCAGCCGGCCGTGGTGGCTGCGGTGGGCGGCCAGCGGAATGCGCTCGCCCGCCTTCGGCCCGGCCAGGAAGCGGCTGTGGGCGTACCGCACCGCGATGGTCAGCGCGGCCCGTGACATGCCCAGCGTGCCGGCGCTCATGCACAGCTTGCCCATGGTGACGCGGTTGATGGAACGCAGCAGCCGCTTGCGCCTGTTGCCGAGGGTGCTGGCCAGCGTTCCGTCGGCGCCGAGCCGCCCGTGCTCGGCCTCAAGGAGCGCCTCGCGCGGCAGCCACACCCGGTCGAACGAGGTGAGGCAGTGGTCGACCGGGGTGCCCGTGCGCCGGGGGAGCGGCCGGACCCGTACGCCGGGAAGGTGGCCGTTCTCGTCGCTGAGCGGGGTCAGGAAGAGGAAGGTGCCCTGGTCCTCGTCGTCGACGACGAGGCGGGCGGCGACCACCGCCGTCTTGGGGCCGCCGGTCAGGCTGGTGTTGGGCATGAACTTCCGCGCGCCCGGCGTGGGGGTGGTGAGGTGGAAGCCGCCCGTCGTGCGGTCGAACACCGCGACCGTCTCCATCGACGCGACATCGTTCCCGTGCTCAAGCTCCGTGCAGAGAAACGTTCCTGTACGCCGGAGCGAGGTGAACGCGGACAGGTCCCTGTTCCGGCCGCCGTCGTGGTCGAGGACGCTGCCGAGGAACAGGTTGTAGTGGATGCTCGCGAGCGTGGTCAGCCCGCCGTCCACCGGTCCCGTCCACTCGTGCAGCCCGGCGAGGCGGTACGGATCGGCCGCCAGCTCCACCGGATCACCGGCCGCGTCGTTGAGAAGTCGCAGCCGCTCGTACGAGAGGGCCGTCCGCTCCTCGGGCGGCAGCCCCGGGCGGTACGCGAACTCCTTGCCGGAGACGAGCCGACGCCAGGCCCCGTGCACGCGTTCGCGATCGGCGCCCTCGAAGAGCAGCTGGGCCAGCTCGTCGGCGACGGGGTGGGTCTTGGTGTGTGCGGGCACGGCCATCGAACTCCCCTGGGTGTGGGAACCGGTCAGGTACGAACCACTGCGCACCGAAGATACGTACCAACCGGTTTTGTTTTCAAGGGTGCTCAGGGAGGCGGAGGCGCTCACTGGGGAAGCCCGAGGGGGCGCTCACGGCGCGGCCGACACGTTGGTGCAGCTCATCGCGGGGGCCGCGACTTCCATGTGGGTGAATCCTTGAGAAACCGTTCGGCTGGTTTTATTCTGGGCCGCGAGGTCGCAGCTGCCCGGTACAGACCTCATGGTCTCTTTTCCCGATGTGCGGGATGGTACGGAGGTTGTTCGTGGCGCGGCAAGAGCGGGCCATTCGGACGCGGCGGGCGCTTCTCGTCGCGGCGGCCGAGGTGTTCGACGAGGTCGGATACGAGGCGGCGACCATCTCGGACGTCCTCAAGAAGTCGGGCATGACCAAGGGCGCCCTCTACTTCCACTTCACGTCCAAGGAGGAGCTCGCCCAGGCGGTCCTCGCGGCGCAGGTCGAGGCCCTGCCGCGCGTGCCCGAGCAGGAGCTGAAGCTCCAGCAGTCGCTGGACGAGGCGCTGCTGCTCGCGTATCTGCTCAAGCGGGACACGGGTGATCCGATCGTCCAGGGCAGCGTGCGGCTGACCGTCGACCAGGGGTCGCCCAAGGACCACTTGAACCGGCGCGTGCCGATGCGGGCCTGGCAGGACCACACCCAGGCCCTCTTCCAGGAGGCCAAGGCCAAGGGCGAGGTCCTGCCGCACGCCGATGTGGACTCGCTCGCGAAGCTGTTCGTCGGCGCCTTCACCGGCGTACAGGTGCTGTCACGGATCATGACCGGCCGCGCGGACCTGGCGGAGCGGGTGGCCGACCTCTACCGGCATCTGATGCCGTCGATCGCGGTGCCCGGCGTGCTCGTCCGGCTGGACTTCACACCGGAGCGGGCGGCGCGGATCCACCGCGAGGCCATGGAACTGCGCGAGGCGGAGGCGGCCGAGGGCGAGGCCGAGGGCGACCTGGAGGGCGGGCCGGAGGCGGACATCGCGGCCAGCCCGCGGGCCGGTGCCGGTGCCGAGGCCGGGGCGCCCGCGGGGGTCGCGACCGCCGCTCAGTGAAGCGCCCTCCCGTCGGGGGCGCGTCGACGACCGACCGAACGGAGTGCACGGATGGA
The DNA here is from genome assembly GCF_044456225.1 of Streptomyces sp. NPDC050988. Lineage (NCBI taxonomy): Bacteria > Bacillati > Actinomycetota > Actinomycetes > Kitasatosporales > Streptomycetaceae > Streptomyces > Streptomyces sp. NPDC050988. The sequence goes on from NZ_JBITFQ010000013.1 coordinate 234,075, forward strand.
CATGCCTGCTTGCCCGTACGCGCTGGACGTGACGGGGCGCGATCTCGCCTCGGAGGCCGAGAAGCTGCGCTCGCGAGGACCGGTGGCCGAGGTGGAACTGCCGGGCGGGGTGGTCGCCTGGGCGGCCGTACGGCAGAAGTACGTCAAGCAACTCCTGCTGGATCCAAGGGTGTCGAAGGATGCCCGGCAGCACTGGCCCGCCTTCGTCGAGGGGCGGATAGGCCCCGAGTGGCCGCTGTACCCGTGGGTCGCCAATGAGAACATGCTGTTCGCCTACGGGGATCACCACTCCCGGCTGCGGCGGCTGGTCGCGGGCGCGTTCACCACGCGCCGGAGCGAGGCCCTGCGGCCGCGGATCGAGGAGATCACGGCCGGGCTGCTGGACGACCTGGCCGCCGTCCCCGCCGGTGAACGGATCGATCTGCGGGCGGAGTTCGCCAAGCCGCTGCCGATGCGCGTCATCTGCGAACTCTTCGGGGTGGCGGAGGACGCCCGCGAACCCCTGTGCGCCGCACTGGAGTTGGTGTTCGGCACGGCCGTGTCCGCCGAGCGGATGGCCGCCGCGCAGATCGAGGTCTTCGGGATGCTCGCCCGGCTGGTCGCCGAGAAGCGCGCCGAACCGGGCGGCGATCTGACGTCCGCGCTGATCGAGGCCCGTGACCAGGACGAGGACGGCGGCCTCACCGAGGAAGAACTCCTCGGCACCCTCTACCTCATGATCGCAGCGGGCCAGGAGACGACCTGCACGCTCATCACCAACGCCGTCGGGGCCCTGCTCGCCCACCCGGAACAGCTCGCGCACGTCCGCGCCGGCCGGGCCACCTGGATGGACGTGGTGGACGAGACGCTGCGCGTGCACAGCCCGGCGGCGTACTCCCCGATGCGGTTCGCGGTGGACGACATCGCGCTGGGAAACCCCGCACCGGCCGACGGCGCGCCCGACACCGAGTCCGACGCCAAGTCCGACGGCGTGCTGATTCGCAAGGGCGACCCGATCCTGGTCTCCTTCGCCGCCGCGTCCGGGGATCCGGAGGCGTACGGGGACGACGTCGCCGTCTTCGACCTGCTGCGCCCCGGCCGCCGCGAGGACCTGGCCTTCGGGTTCGGGGTGCACCGGTGCCTGGGGGCGCCGCTCGCGCGGATCGAGGCGAGCGTGGCGCTGGCGGGGCTGTTCGACCGCTTCCCCGGGCTGTCCCTGGCGGCCCCGGTGGACGGCATCGAGCCGGTGGAGTCCTTCATCGTCAACGGCTACGGCTCGCTGCCCGTGCTCCGCGCCCAGCAGGAGCGGTAGCGGGAGTTGCGGCCGTGACGGTGGCAGGAGTCGTGGCAATAGCAAAAGCAATGGCACGACAATAGAAACCGCACGTGCGGTTTGTTATCGTGAAGACGCCTCTCTGGCACGCCCACCGCAGCAACGGAGCGCTCTGATGGCCCAGCAGGAACGCGCGGTACGTACGCGCAACGCGTTGATCGAGTCGGCGGCCGAGCTCTTCAGCAAGGACGGCTTCGACGTCGTGTCCCTGTCCACGATCAGCACGCGGGCCGGGGTCAGCAACGGCGCGCTGCACTTCCACTTCGCCAGCAAGGCGGCACTGGCCTCGGCCGTGTGGGAGGCGGCGGCCCAGCGGCTGCGGCGCATCACGCTGGAGGGCCGGGCGAGGAGCGAGGCCGCCGCGACCGCCGGGGGCAGTGGGGTCATCGGTTCCGGCGGGTCCTTGCAGGTGCTGGTCGACACCACGCACGCGCTGCTCCGGGGCCTGCGGCACGACGTGATCCTGCGGGCCGGGTTCGACCTGAGCGAGAGCCCGGCGCCGGTGGCGGCCGGGGCGGACCTGCGGCGGCGGTGGCAGACGTGGGTGGAGGGCGTACTGACCGAGGCGGCCCGGGAGGGCGCGCTGGCCCGTGACGTGTCGCCGCAGGACGCGGCCCATGCCGTGGTCGCCGCCACCGTGGGCTTCGGGGCCCTGGGCAGCAGGAACGCGCAGTGGCTGTCGCAGTCCATGCTGACCCGCTTCTGGGCGCTGCTGCTGCCGCGGCTCGCCACGGAGGCGGCGCTCAAGGGGCTGGTGGCCTCTGGGCGGCGGGAGGGAACGGCGGGGGTCGACGGCGTACCCCCGCCGTTCCGCGTCACGGCCCGCTCGGGGGCGTGACGGCGTCGGCGAAGGCAGAGCCGGCGCCCTTCAGGGGCGCGGGGCAGCAACATGTGCGGCTCCGCCGCCGTCATCGCCCCGCAGGCTAGGCGACCGGAACCCGAGCGAACCGCCCCGCAGGCTAGGCGACCGGAACCCGAGCGAACCGCCCCGCCACCCGAAGATCCCCCTCGATCCGCCCGGCCGTCGCGGTCAAGTCGGGCAACACCTCACCCACACACTGCTCAACGGTCCGCCGGGAACTGTGCATCGCCACGTTCACGGCCGCCACGACCCGCCCCGTACGATCCCGCACCGGGACCGCGATCGACCGCAGCCCCTCCTCCAACTCCCCGTCCACGAGGGCGTATCCGGCCTCCCGGACGCGGTCGAGGGTGGTCGCGAGAGCACCCGGGTCGGTGACCGTGTGCGGGGTCAGCGCGTGCAGGCCGGTCAGGAGCGGGCCCCGCTCGGCCTCGGTGAGGTCGGCGAGCATCACCCGGCCCAGCGAGGTCGCGTAGGCGGGGAAGCGCGTGCCGACAGTGATGTTGACGCTCATGATGCGGCTGGTGGCGACGCGTGCCGTGTACTGGATCTCGTCGCCCGCGAGGACCGCGAGGGACGCCGAGTCGTGCAGCCGGTCGGCGAGTTCGGCGAGGTGCGGGGCCGCGATCTGCGGAAGCGCCGTACGGGAGAGGGGCGGGAAGCCGAGGGCGAGAACGCGCGGCGTCAGCCTGAACGTCCGTCCGTGGGCGGTCACTTGGCCCAGGTGCTCCAGCGTGATCAGCGCACGCCGGGCCGTCGCCCGCGGGAGCCCGGTGGCCTGCGCGACCTCGGTGAGCGTCAGCTCGGCCCGGCCCTCGCCGAACGCCGTGATCACGGTCAGCCCGCGGGCCAGCGACTCGATGAACTCCCGGCCCAGTTCATTCTTCGAGGCTCCGGTCCAGGTGGCGAGTCCGGCGGGCGTGGCGCGCGGGGCGGGCTGCTGGGCGGGGGCGTCCCGCAGATCCCGTTCCATCGCGCGCACGGTCGCCCGCAGCCGGGGCAGCAGGGTGTCCCGCAGTGAGCCGGCGGTGTGCCTGCTGGTGTGGCTCACCACGCTCACCACACAGGCGATACGCCCACCGCGATCCCGTACGGGCACGGAGACCGCGACCAGGCCCGGCTCGATCAACTGGTCGTCGAGCGCCCAGCCGCGCGCTGCCGCCTCACGCGTCCGCTCCTCGAACTCCTCGTCCCCGGTGGGGTGTTCGCGGGGCGGCACGGCGGGAAAGCCGTGGTCCTCGGGATCATCGGCCCGCCGTTCGCGCCAGCTCGTCCAGTCCTCCTCGGTCCACTCCGTGGCGAACAGCGGGCCCGGCGCGGTCCGTTCGGCCGGGAGCAGATCGCCGATGCGGAAGCTCAGCGACATCGCGCGGCGCCGGGTCGCCTGGTGGATGAAGCGGATGCCGTCCCGGTCGCCGACCGCCAGCGACACCGACTCGTCCAGCTCGTCGGCGAGCGCGTCGGCCCGCCCGTCCAGCAGCCGGGGGAGCCGCAGGGCGGCCAGGTAGGCGTTGCCCAGCTCCATCAGGCGCGGCGTGAGCACGGCGTCCCGGCCGTCGAGACGTACGTATCCCATGCGGGTCAGTGTTGCCGCGATGCGGTCCACCGTGGATCTGGCGAGGCCGGTGGCCCTCTCCAGGGCGCTGAGGCTCGATGTGCCGCCTGCGTCGGTGAGCCGTTGCAGCACGGTGATGCCTCGCATCAGTGGGGCCACTGCCTCGACGGGTACGACTGCGTCGGGCTTGGCGGGGGTGAGGTGGGTCGGAGTGAGGTGGGTCGGTGGCATGGCTCCCCATTACGGTGTGCGGACCACGGTAGTGAATGGGGGCGGACGGTCGTGTCGAAGCTGCGGGCCCGCTGTGGCTGGTCGCGCCCACGCGGCGGAGCCGCACATGTCACAGCCCCGCGCCCCTAAAGGGGCGCCTGGCGGTCTCGGGTCACGTACACCTGGTGGTTGCCCGTGGTGTCGGTGCCCGCGACGGTGATGCGGATGCCGGTTCTGAGGTCCTTGAAGTACTGGCCGGGGGAGAAGGTCGCGTCGGAGAGTTCGGCGTGGACGTTCGGGCTGCGGGTGCAGCCGCCGCTGTCCTTGGTGGAGTCGATCACCGTGATCGGGCCCCGGCCGGTGTCGACGTTCGCGTCGACCTTGTAGATGAGCACGCCCGTCTTGCAGACCGCGTCGTCGTTGCCGGCCTGGGTGCGCAGCTCGACCGCGTACCCCGTCTTCGAGTCGACCGGGACGAAGACCAGCTTGCCGCCGGTGCCGGGCTCGGCCAGCGGGGTCAGGACGTGCTCGGTGGTGCCGGCCGCGGCCGCGCAGCCGACCTGGGCGTCGTCGAGCCAGCCGAGCTTCCACTTGTGCCAGCCCAGCAGGTCGTTGTCGGCCCCCCAGTCCTCGCTCATGATGTCCCAGTGCCCGACCGCGGCGCCCCCGTCCTGGGTGTAGAGGTCGGGCAGCCCGAAGACATGGCCGTTCTCGTGGGGGAGTACGCGGTAGCCGGTCTCCTCGTACGAGCCGGAGCCGTCGTCCTGGCGGCTGTAGACGAAGGACGCGTTCGCGACGGGCACCCCGTCCGCGATCGGCGCCTCCGTGTTGCCCGCGAAGGTCACCGACAGGACCGTGTCCAGGGCGGAGGGGCCGGCGTTCGGGGTCATCAGGACGTTCAGCAGGTCGTACTCCCTGAAGTCCACCTTCGGATCGGCCGCGGCCACGAGGTCCTGGACCAGCTCGCGGTAGCCGGGGTCGAAGGGGGCCCCGCGTTCTATTCCGTACTCCTCGAAGGACTTGGGCATCCGCAGCCAGCCGGGTATCGGGGCCTCGGGGCGGTAGTCGAGGCGGCCGTACGAACTGGTGCGGAACCAGTCGGTGGTCTGCGGGAAGAACTCGCCGAAGCGGTCGAGCGCGCTGCCCTCGCCGGTCGCGTCGGAGAAGTCGACCATCAGGTTCAGGGCGCGGACGGTGCCGGTGGAGCGCGAGTAGCCGGCCGGGGTGGGGATGCCCTCGGACATCTGCACGCCCATCGAGCCGCTGATCATGCAGGGACCGAGGGGGGAGGAGCGCGCCAGCGCGATGGGTCCCGCAGCCGTGGTGGAACCGGTCGTCAGATGTCCGGTCCCGGCCGAGGTGCTGACCGCCAGGGTGAGGGCGGTGACCGAGGCGAGGGCTGCGGCGCGGCGGCGCGGGGATATCCGACGGCTGGTCGGCTGCATACGGGCGCCCTTCGCTCCAGGCAGCCGGCCGGTGTGGCTGCACCCTGTTCGATCACCCTGTGCCGCCGGATGCGCGGGCGCGCGCTGGAGGAGCCCGATCGTGGGTTTCTCGCTCGCGGGACCCCTGAGCAGGTGTGACGCGGGTCACATGGAATCTCTTCGAGGTTGGGAAATAACCGGGGATCGTTTCCCCGTTTAGCCATGTGTCCGAGCGAAACGGGGAGTGGATCCCCGGATCGCAAGCCACCGGCTCAAGGAGTACGCCGTGGAGACCGCAGTCCGCGTACAGCACAAGGTGACCCGGCCGCGCGCCGACGCCCTGCGCAACCGGGAGCGGATCGTCACCGCCGCCCGCGAGATGTTCGTGGAGTTCGGCCCCGACGTGCCGCTCGACGAGGTCGCTCGCCGGGCCGGCGTCGGCAATGCCACGGTGTACCGAAACTTCCCGGACCGGGACGCGCTGGTGCGGGAGGTCGTCTGCTCGGTCATGAACCGTACGTCGGAGGCGGCGGAACTGGCGCTCGCCGAGACGGGCGACGCGTTCGAGGCGCTCTCGCGCTTCGTGCACGCCTGTGCCGACGAGCGGCTCTCGGCCCTCTGCCCGATGATGTCCAGCACCTTCGACCAGCACCACCCGGACATGGAAGCGGCGCGTGAGCGGATCGAGGAACTGACCGAGCGGCTGATGGCGCGCGCCCGCGAGGCCGGACAGCTCCGGCCCGACGTGGGCGTCGGCGACCTCATGATCGCCGTGGCCCAGCTCAGCAGGCCCCCGGCCGGCACCGCGGCCCTGTGCTTCGACCGGTTCGTCCACCGCCACCTGCAGCTGTTCCTCGACGGTCTGCGGGCTCCGGCCCGATCCGAACTGCCGGGCATGACCGCGACCATGGAGGACCTGCGCAAAGGCTGACCGATGACTTCCGCCCCTCGCGGCGGTCCCTACCAGCGATGACCCGACCAGAACTCGCGTAACCCCACTTACGCACCGAACTCACCGAACCTCCCGGCCGTCACCGACGACGTGCCGCGCCCTCTCACTGCCTTTTTCGATTCGAAGTCCCGAAGTGGGTATCTCCATGTCTGAAACAGCCCAGGCCACCGCCGGTACGGCGCAGGCCCCCGATTCCAACCGCTGGAAAGCGCTGACCTTCATCGCGCTCGCCCAGCTCATGGTCGTGCTCGACGCGACCATCGTGAACATCGCGCTGCCCTCGGCCCAGCAGGACCTGGGCATCTCCGACGGCAACCGGCAGTGGGTCATCACGGCCTATGCCCTCGCCTTCGGCGGACTCCTCCTCTTCGGCGGCCGGATAGCCGACCTCTGGGGCCGCAAGCGCGCCTTCGTCGCCGGTCTCATCGGTTTCGCCGGTGCCTCCGCCCTGGGCGGCGCGGCCACCAACGAGGCGATGATGCTCGGCGCCCGCGCCCTGCAGGGTGCTTTCGGCGCCCTCCTCGCGCCCGCCGCTCTCTCCCTGCTCGCGGTGATGTTCACCGACGCCAAGGAACGCGCCAAGGCGTTCGGCATCTACGGCGCGATCGCCGGTGGTGGCGGCGCCGTGGGCTTCATCCTCGGCGGTGTTCTCACCGAGTACATGGACTGGCGCTGGACGTTCTTCGTGAACATCCCGTTCGCGATCGTCGCCGCCGCCGGTGCGTACTTCGTCATCCGTGAGCCGGCCGAGGGCCGCAACCGCTCGCCGCTCGACATCCCGGGCGTCGTCCTGTCCACCCTCGGTCTGGTCACTCTCGTCTACGCCTTCACCCGTGCCGAGTCCGAGGGCTGGGGCGACTCCGTGACGGTCGGCCTGTTCGTCGCCTCGGCGGTGCTGCTCGCCGCGTTCGTCGTCACCGAGTCCAAGGTCAAGGCCCCGCTCCTGCCGCTGCGCGTCATCACGGAGCGCAACCGCGGCGGTGTCTACCTCTCCCTCGGTCTCGCGATCATCGCGATGTTCGGCCTGTTCCTCTTCCTCACCTACTACCTGCAGCTCGTCAAGGGCTACTCGCCGGTCAAGACCGGCTTCGCCTTCCTGCCGATGATCGCGGGCATGATCGTGGGCTCCACGCAGATCGGCACGCGCCTGATGACCCGGGTCGCGCCGCGTCTGCTGATGGCTCCCGGCTTCCTGGTCGCCGGACTCGGAATGCTGCTCCTCACCCAGCTGGAGATCGGCTCCTCGTACGCCAGCACGATCCTGCCGTCGATGGTGCTGCTCGGCCTCGGTATGGGTACGGCCTTCATGCCGGCCATGTCGCTGGCCACCACGGGTGTCGAGCCGCGTGACGCCGGTGTCGCCTCCGCGATGGTCAATACCTCGCAGCAGGTGGGCGGCGCGATCGGTACAGCCCTGCTGAACACGATCGCCGCGTCGGCCACCACCGCGTACATCAAGGACCACATCGCCGGTGCCACCACCCAGCCCCAGCAGCAGCTCGTCCAGCTGCAGGCCCAGGTGCACGGCTACACCAACGCGATCTGGTTCGCCGTCGGCATCCTCGTCCTGGCCGCGGTGATCGCCTTCACCTTCATCAACGTCGGCCGCCCCGACATGAGCGCCTCCGACGCCCTCGAAGGCGCGGAGGACGACGTGAAGGTCCCGGTCATCGCCCACTAGGCGCTCCGCCCAGGCGCTCCGCTGGGGGCGCGGTCATGAGACTGCGGGTCCGCTGTGGCTGGTCGCGCAGTTCCCCGCGCCCCTAAGGGGCGCGCCCCCAGCGAATCGCGTGGCGCGAGACCGGACCCGCATGGGGTCACCCACTGACCTCGTACGTATGCAGGGGTGGGGACGCCTTCATACGTACGAACCGGGATCTGCCCCGGCTCCGAGAGCGGTGGAGCCGGGGCAGATCCATGCCCGGGGCCGCATGAGCGCCCCGCAAGGGGCGCGGGGAACGGCACAGTCTTTCGGGGGCGCGGGGACCTGCCCAGCCTTCAAGGGTGCGGGGGGACCTTTAGGGGCGCGGGGACCTGCGCAGTCCTTTGGGGCGCGGGGAGCAGCGCAGCTTTCAGGGGCGCGGGGAACGGCGCAGCTTTCAGGGGCGCGGGGAACGGCGCAATCTTTTAGGGGCGCGGGGAACTGCGCGACCAGCCACAACGCACCCGCACCCGAAAACGAACCCCGCGAATCCCTACCGAAGCCAGGGCAGGTCCGCACCGGCCCCCTCCGGCTGCAACCCCTCCGCGATGATCAGCAACGCCTCCCCGAGCGCCTTCTGCTGATCAACCGTGAGCCGGTCGAAGAACGCCTGCCGAACCGCCGCCACATGCCCGGGCGCACTCCGCATCAGAACCTCGTACCCCTCATCCGTCAGCACCGCGAACTGCCCCCGCTTGTCCGAAGGACAGTCCTCCCGCCGCACCCACCCGTTCTTCTCCAGCCGCGCGATCGCATGCGAGAGCCGGGACCGGGTGATCTTCGCCTTCATCGCCAGCTCGGTCATCCGCAGCCGCCGACGCGGCGCCTCGGCGAGACCGACGAGCAGGCCGTAATAGATGTGAGGCATGCCCGCGTCACGCTGCAACTGGCGGTCGAGATGGTCGTCAAGAAGGGTGGTGGCATGAATGTACGCACGCCACGTGCGCTGTTCCTCGTCACTGAGCCAGCGCGGCTCGTCAGCGGATGCCATGTTCATGCATCTACTGTACGAGACCCCTCCTTGAACGTTAAACAAATGGGGAGTATCCTCACTTTGTAGAGGTTGACACTTCAAGCAAGTGCCTTCGGCCGGGGTCGAACACAATCGGTCGAACGGGCCGAACGAGTCCCCAAGGGAGCCGCCGCCATGTCCGCCGCCACCGAGGAACGTGCCGTCGTGGAGCGCATGCCCGCCCTCTACCTCTCCCACGGCGCCCCGCCGCTGGCGGACGACCCGGTCTGGCCCGGCCAGCTCGCCGCCTGGTCCAAGGACCTGCCGCGCCCCAAGGCGATCCTCATGATCTCCGCCCACTGGGAGGAGGCCCCGCTCGCCCTCGGCGCCACCGAGACCGTCCCCCTCGTCTACGACTTCTGGGGCTTCCCCGAGCACTACTACAGGGTGCGGTACGAGGCCCCCGGCGCACCCGAACTCGCCGAGTCCGTACGCAAGTTGCTGCGCGCCCCCGGCATGCCCGTCCAGGACATCCCGGACCGCGGCCTGGACCACGGCGCGTATGTCCCGCTGGTGGAGATGTTCCCGGCGGCCGACATCCCGGTCCTCCAGGTCTCGATGCCCACGCTCGACCCGGTCCGCCTCATGGAGATCGGCCGCAAGCTGGCACCGCTGCGCGACGAGGGCGTCCTCATCGTCGGGTCCGGGTTCTTCACCCACAACCTGGCGGCCCTACGGCAGGGCGGGATCCCCGGCTGGTCGGCGGAGTTCGACGAGTGGGGCCACCGGGCCCTGGACTCCGGTGACGTGGACGGCCTCCTCGACTTCCTCCACAAGTCCCCGGCGGGACAGCTGGCCCACCCACGCACCGAGCACTTCGCCCCGCTCTTCGTGACGATGGGCGCCGCGGACGCCTCCGGCGAACTTGACGCCCAGCGCTCGGTGATCGACGGCTTCTGGCTGGGCCTGGCGAAGCGGTCGGTGCAGTTCGGCTGAGCCCGGCGGGCTCCGGGGGCGATCACGGGGCCCTCGGACCCCAGGCCCCCGGGCCATGGCGCGGAGCCCTCAGAGCTCCTTCTCGTACCAGGCCACATCCCAGTACCGCCCGAACTTCCGGCCCACCTCCCGGTACGTACCGACGTACCGGAAGCCGAACCGCTCGTGCAGCCGCACGGACGCCTCGTTGGGCTGGGCGATCCCCGCGTAGGCCCGGTGCAGGTCCTCGTCCGCGAGAGCCGCGAAAAGGGCCTTGTAGAGCAGCGTGCCGACACCCCGGCCGCCGGCGTCCGGGGCGAGGTAGATCGTCACCTCCACGGACGTCTCGTACGCGGGCTTGGGCCGGAAAGCGCTGGATGTGGCGTAGCCCAGAATCCGCTGTGAGTCCCCGGCCGTGGCAACCATCAGCCGATGCGGGCCGTCTTCAGGGTGGGAGAGCAGCCAAGGGCGGCGCTCCACCGGGGTGAAGGTCGCTGTGTCGAACGTGATCGGCGTCTCACGCACGTAGTGGTTGTAGATGTCCGTGAGGGCGTCGAGGTCGCTCTCGACTCCCGGTCTGACCTGCACCTCTGTACGTTCCGACGGCATCTGCCCTCCCTCGGTGGCCGCACAGGGTACTGCAAGATCAGAAAAATCGAGTAGCGCGTTGGGAATTCTGTCCGGATTCCAGTCGTTGTTTCCATCGGATGCAGGGCACCCGGGAGGGTGTCCGAGCCACCACCAGAACCACTAGGACCCGCAAGCCCACCATCGCAAGGGAGCACGCATGGCAACCCGTGCCGTCGCCCGTCGTAAGTCCGCCTCGGGCGGGACCGACGCGGCACGCAGTGTTCGCGTCGTAGGCGGCGAGATCGCCGACCGCGACCTGGTCGGCATGTATCTCGACGAGATCGCGCGCACACCGCTGCTCGACGCCGCCAAGGAAGTGGACCTCTCCCAGACCATCGAGGCGGGCGTGTACGCCCAGCAGATCCTCGACGGCGAGGTCACCGACACAAAGGTGAAGGCCTCCCGCGAGGAGCTGGAAGCGCTGATCGCCGACGCCGAGCGGGCCAAGGACATCTTCATCCGGTCGAACCTCCGCCTGGTCGTGGCGGTCGCCCGCCGCTACCCGCGCAGCGGCCTGCCGCTCCTTGACCTGATCCAGGAGGGGAACGCGGGCCTGGTCCGAGCCGTCGAGAAGTTCGACTACCGCAAGGGCTTCAAGTTCTCGACGTACGCGACCTGGTGGATCCGTCAGGCCATCACCCGTTCCATCGCCGACCAGTCGCGCACCATCCGCCTCCCCGTCCACCTGGTGGAGGAGCTGGGTCGGATCCGCCGTGTGCAGCGCGAGTTCAACCGCGAGCACGGCCGTGAGCCGGAGCCCTCGGAGATCGCCGCGGAGCTGGACACGAAGCCGGAGCGCGTCGTGGACGTGCTGGACTGGGCCCGTGATCCGGTCTCGCTGAACATGTCGGTGGACGACGACGGCGACACGCAGTTCGGTGACCTGCTGGAGGACACCTCGGCCGTCTCGCCCGAGCAGTCCGTGCTCACGCTGCTGCGCAGCGAGGAGCTGGACGACCTCATCGGCCGCCTCGACCAGCGCACGGCCTCGATCATCAAGATGCGGTACGGCATCGAGGACGGTCGGGAGCGCACGCTCACCGAGGTCGGCAAGGAGCACGGCCTCACGCGCGAGCGCATCCGCCAGATCGAGAAGCACGCCCTGCTGGAACTGAAGAAGCTGGCCCGCGACACGGGCTTCGACGCCGCCGCGTAGGCCGCCCCTGGCGGCCGGGTGCTCCGGCCGCCGGCGGCCTGCCCGTGGTGGGTGGGCCTCCGGCCGGGGGCGCGTATCGCGCGCCGGGCGGTTGTGACCGGTTTCGCGGGGGCGGGTGTGTACTGTCTGCCGGAAGCGGGCGGGACGCCTCCCGCGACGGCAGCGGGACCCGTTCCGGACGGGCGGTACCGGGCAGTGCCGGGGCGGTACCTGGCAGTGTCAGGCGGTGAAACTCACTGCCGTCGGGAGGATTGGCCTCGCTCGGCCGGGGCAGGCGGGCCCTGCCCGGCCATGTGTCCTCGGACGGACCGGGGCGATCGTGCCTCGCCGGGCGGTCGGGGCACGTCTCGAACGCAGTCGTACAGAAGTCCGTTTACCGCCGCTTCAACACATCGGCCCCGGGGCACAAGACTCCAGGGCCCACAGAGCCGAGTCCCGACGCACACCCCCCCGGCGCCGGGACTCTCCCAGAGCCGAGCTCCGGCGCCTCCCCCCCCCTGGCGCCGGGGCTCGGCTCCATCTTTGGGGGTGCGTGGGCATGGTTGCCCGGGCCACCCCGGACCTGAACCCCGGGGTGACCCGGGTGGCACATTGTGCCACCCGGGCAAACCTTGCCCTCACGGGTGCCGACAGGGGCTTCTTTCGCCCCCGCCGCCCCTACCCATTCCCATCCCTACTCAGGGGCTCCGCCCCCGAACCCCCGCAAAAGATTGCGCAGTTCCCCGCGCCCCTTAAAAGGGGCGCGGGGAACTGCGCAATCTTTTGGCTTTTAGGGGCGCGGGGAACTGCGCGACCAGCCACAACGCACCCGCACCCCGAACACGCACCCCGAACACGAACCCGCTCAGCCCGACGCAGTCGCCCGGCTCAGGCGGCCGCCCAACTGCCGTACATACTCCACGAGTTCGACTGGCTCATGCACAGTGAACTCGCAGTCCACCATCGCGAGCCGCACCGCAAGCCACTCCACGGCATCCCCGGAGGAACTCCGCAGCCGACAGCTCCGGTCGTCGACCGGCTCGGGCACCCCGAGCCACCCCGGCAGCCGCGCGGCGATGAACTCGGCGGGGGCGGCGAACGTCACCGCGAACTCGTACGTCTCCTGCCGCCGGTGCATCGACTGCCGCAGATACTCGGCCGCACTCCCCGTCGGCATCTCGCGCGGCGTGAAACGGGCCCCGGTCGCGAACGGGTCGGCCACCCGGTCGACCCGGAACGTACGCCAGTCCTCGCGGTCGAGGTCGTACGCGACGAGGTACCAGCGGCGGCCGGTCGACACGAGCCGGTACGGCTCGGTCCGGCGCCGGCTCTCCGCCCCGTCCTTCGCCTGGTACGCGAACCGCAGCAACTCCCGCCCCGCGATCGTCGAGGCCATCACGGTCAGCGTCTCGGGCGCGATGCTCGCACCGTCGCCGCTGGTCAGGGGAGTGGTCGCGGCCTGGAGGGTGGAGACTCGATGGCGGAGACGGCTCGGCAGGACCTGTTCGAGCTTGGCCAACGCCCGTACGGAGGCCTCGTCCACGCCCTCCACGGCGTGCCCCGCACCGGCCCGCAGCCCGACCGCGATCGCCACCGCCTCCTCGTCGTCGAGGACCAGCGGCGGCATGGCCTTCCCGGCCACCAGCCGATACCCGCCTTCCGCGCCCATCGTCGCCTGCACCGGATATCCCAGCTCCCGCAGCCGGTCCACATCCCGCCGCACGGTCCGCCGCGAGACACCCAGCCGTTCGGAAAGCTCTACGCCGGGCCACTCCCGCGGAGTCTGAAGAAGAGACAGCAACTGAAGGAGCCGAGCAGGGGTGTCGGTACTCATGGGGTCTCCCTCTAGTGGTTTCTCGTTACTCCGAGAATGCCTCAGCACTAGGACATGACCTGACCTACATCCCCCCTACCTTCAAAACATGACCTCTTCCAGCAGCACTCTCCCGTCCCCCCGGCCGGAGGCCGACCGCCGGCGCTGGTTCGCGCTCGCCATCGTGATGACCGCGGCCTTCATGGACCTGGTCGACGTCACGATCGTCAACGTCGCGATCCCGTCGATCCAGCGGGACGAGGGCGCGTCCTTCAGCCACATCCAGTGGATAACGGCCGGCTACGCGCTGGCCTTCGCGGCCGGCCTGATCACCGGCGGCAGGCTCGGTGACATCCACGGCCGCAAGCGGCTGTTCCTCATCGGCATCGGCGGATTCACGCTCGCCTCCGCGCTCTGCGGCTTCGCGGTGAATCCGGACATGCTCGTCGCCTCCCGCATCCTCCAGGGAGCCATGGCCGCGCTGATGGTGCCGCAGGTCCTGTCGATCGTGCACGCCACGTTCCCGGCGCACGAGCGGGGCAAGGTCTTCGGGATGTTCGGCGCGATCGTGGGACTCGGCGCGGTCTCGGGCCCGATCCTGGGCGCGCTGCTCACCGAGTGGAACCTGTTCGGCCTGGAGTGGCGGCCGATCTTCCTCATCAACCTGCCGGTCGGCATCGCGGGCCTCATCCTCGGCCGGAAGTTCATCACCGAGTCCAAGGCCCCGCACGCCCTCAAGCTCGACCTCGTCGGCGTCGTGCTCGTCACCCTCGGTCTGCTGATGCTCCTCTACCCGCTGACCCGCGGCCGTGAGCTGGGCTGGCCGACGTGGGGGTACGTCGTGATGGCCGGCTCCCTCGTGGTCTTCGCGGCGCTGGTGGCGTACGAGAAGAGGAAGGCGGCGCGTGACGGATCCCCGCTCGTCGAGCTCTCCCTCTTCAAGGTGAAGAGCTTCGCCGCGGGCATCGCCGTGCAGACAGTCTTCGGGGTCAGCCTCGGCATCTTCTTCCTGGTCTGGACGCTCTACATGCAGGTGGGCCTCGGCTGGAGCGTGCTGCGGGCCGGTCTGACCGGTGTTCCCTTCTCGATCGCGGTCTCGGTGGCGGCGGGCATGTCGGTGCAGATGCTGGTGCCGAGGTTCGGGCGGAAGGTGCTCCAGGCGGGCGCGCTGACCATGGCGGCCGGTGTCGTGATCTACATCTGGGAGGCCGAGCGGTACGGCATGTCCATCGCCTCCTGGCAGATGGCGCTTCCGCTGGTCGTCATGGGAGCCGGCATGGGCCTGATCGTGGCCCCGCTGACGGACGCGATCCTCTCCGAGGTGCCGCGTGAGCACTCCGGTTCGGCGTCCGGCCTGATCAACACGGTCCAGCAGATGGGCAACGCCCTCGGCCTCGGCCTGGTCTCCGTCGTTTTCTTCGGCTCGATGTCCGACCACCTGCCTCGACCCGAGGTGGGTCCCGCCTTCGTCGACGCCTTCCAGAACGCGCTGATCTGGGTCGCCGTGGTGATGACGGCCATCTTCCTGCTGATGTTCGCCCTTCCGAAGCGGCCCGCCCAGCACGTGGAGGGAACGGAGACCGCCGAGACTCCGGGGATCACACCGCTCGACAAGGCACCCGAACTCGTCGGCTGACGACGGTGGCCGACGACACCGTTCACGGCAGCGGCTGACGACAGCGGCCGACCGGATCCGGCATCGCGAGGCCCGGCCCCTCAGGGGGTCGGGCCTCGCCGCATGCCCGGCCATGCCCGGTCCGATGTCCGTTCATGCCCACATCCATGCCCGAACCTGTTTACTTTGCGGAAATCTGGGCGTAGCCTCACGCTGAAACCACAGGTTCGGGCACAGAGCGGAGGCGAACGGACATGTACGCACCGGAGCGACAGCAGGAGATCCTCCGACTCGCACGTGACGGCGGCCGTGTGGATGTCGTCTCGCTGGCCGAGGAGTTCCAGGTCACGGCGGAGACGATCCGGCGGGACCTCAAGGCCCTCGACCGGGCGGGTCTGCTGCGCCGGGTCCACGGCGGTGCCATCCCGGCCGGGCGGCTCGACTTCGAGCCCGACCTCGCCGAGCGCGAGACCACCGCGGCCGACGAGAAGGACCGCATCGCCAAGGCGGCCCTGGCCGAACTGCCGGACAAGGGCACGATGATCCTCGACGCGGGCACGACCGTCGCCCGCCTCGCCGGGGCCCTCCCCCTGGAGGCGACGCTCACCGTCGTGACGCACAGCCTCCCCATCGCGGCCCGCCTCGCCGACCACCCCGGCATGCAGCTCCATCTCATCGGAGGCCGCGTCCGGCACCGTACGCGCGCCGCGGTCGACGCCTGGGCGCTGCGGGCGTACGGAGAGATCCGTGCGGACGTCGTCTTCCTCGCGGCGAACGGCTTCTCCGCCGAGCACGGCCTGACCACCCCGGACCTCGCCGAGGCCGCCGTGAAGCGGGCAGCCCTCGCCGCCGCGCGCCGCGTGGTGCTGCTCGCCGACTCGGCCAAGCACGGCCAGGAACACTTCGCGCGCTTCGGCGACCTCGGCGAAGTGGACCTGTTGATCACCGACAGCGGGCTGAGCCCCGAAGACGCGACCGCCATCGAGCGCGGCGGCACGGAAGTAGTGCGCGCATGATCCTCACCGTCACCCCGAACCCGTCCCTGGACCGTACGTACGAGGTCCCCTCGCTCGACCGCGGCGAGGTCATACGGGCCACCGGCGAGCGCATGGACCCGGGCGGCAAGGGCGTCAACGTCTCGCGGGCCGTCGCCGCGGCCGGCCGGCGCACCGTCGCCGTGCTGCCGCTCGGCGGAGCGCCCGGCGCGCTCGTCGCCGACCTCCTCGACGCCCAGGGCATCGAGGTCGCACCGGTCCCGGTCGCCGGAGCGACCCGCTCGAACATCGCGCTCGCCGAGGCCGACGGCGTACTGACGAAGATCAACGCGCCCGGGCCCGAACTCACCTCCGCCGAGGAGGAGTTGCTCCTGGAGACCGTGCGCGAGCAGTCCGGCGACGCCGACTGGATCGCCTGCTGCGGCAGCCTGCCGCGCGGCCTCGCCCCCTCCTGGTACGCCGAGATCGTCGCCCGCGCCCACCGGGCGGGCGCCCGTATTGCGCTCGACACCTCCGGCCCGGCGCTCCTCGCGGCCCTCCGGGAGCGGCCCGACGTCGTCAAGCCCAACGCCGAGGAACTCGCCGGGGCCGTCGGCCGCCCCCTCACCACGGTCGGCGACGCGGTCAAGGCCGCCGAGGAACTGCGCGAGCTGGGCGCCCGTGCCGTGCTCGCCTCCCTCGGCGCCGACGGGCAACTGCTCGTCAGCGAGGAGGGCGCGTGGTTCGCGGGGGCGCGCGTCGACGTCGTACGCAGCAATGTGGGCGCGGGCGACTCCTCCCTCGCCGGTTTCCTCATCGCCGGCGGCAGCGGTCCCGGCGCGCTCGCCTCCGCGGTGGCCCATGGCGCGGCCGCCGTCCAGCTTCCGGGCAGCGTGATGCCGAGCCCGGCGGACCTCGACCCGTCCGCGGTGACCGTCACCTCCGAGATCCCCGTGGACCGCGTACTGACGGAGCCGGCGTCATGACCGGCCGCCGACTCCCGCGTACGGGCTCTTCACGTCCGCGTACGGGCTGTCCACTCCCGCGCGCGGACTTCCGCGCAACCCATGAACCGGCCCTGATGCGGCGGGGACTCCCCTTACCCGCCGCAGCCGCCGCCGCACGGAGGCGGCGCCTCCCCGGCCCCGGCCGAAGTCCCGGCCCCGTCCCGGCACACCCCGTAGTTCCCGCAGTTCCCGAAGTTCCCGAAGTCCCCGTAAACGTCGCGGTTCTCGACCGTGGCACCCCCGTCCCCACCCTCGCCCACAACGTTCCCCGGGCGATACGCGTGCGAAGGAGCCCGCGATGAGCGAGATGATCACCGCGGACCTGGTCGATCTCGACCTGTCCGCCGATACGAAGGAAGCGGCGGCGCGCGCCCTCGCCGAGCGCATGGTGTCCCTTGGCCGGGTGACCGACCTGGACGGCTTCCTTGCCGACGTGGCCGCCCGCGAGGCCCAGATGCCGACCGGCCTCGACGGCGGCATCGGCATCCCGCACTGCCGCAGCGAGCACGTCACCGAGCCGACGCTGGCCTTCGGGCGCAGCGCTGCCGGGATCGACTTCGGCGCGCCGGACGGCCCCGCCGACCTGATCTTCCTGATCGCCGCCCCGGCCGGCGCGGACGACGCCCACCTCACGATCCTGTCGTCACTGGCCCGCCAGCTGATGAACGCCGAGTTCACCTCGGCGCTGCGGTCGGTGGGCGACGCGGCGGGGGCAGCCGCCCTGATCCGCGGCGACGAGCCCGCCGCCGCAGACGCACCCGCCACCGCGGCCGCAACTGCGGCTGCCGAGCCGGGTGTCGAGGACTCTGAGGGTTCCGGTGCCCCCTCGGCCGACTCCGGAACGGCGTCCAGGACTGCCCCTGCCCCTGTCTCCGAACCCGCCTCTGAGCCTGCCCCGGCCCCCGCCTCCGCCGGTACCGGCGACGAGGGTGCCGCCGAAGGCAAGGGCGGGCGACCGTTCCGTATCGTCGCCGTCACCTCCTGCCCCACCGGAATCGCGCACACCTACATGGCGGCCGAGTCGCTGGAGAACGCGGGGCGCGACGCCGGTGACGTCGAGATCGTCGTCGAGACGCAGGGCTCAGCCGGTTTCAGCCGGCTCGACCCGGCCGTCATCGCCGCCGCGGACGGCGTGATCTTCGCGCACGACATGCCCGTACGGGAGAAGGACCGGTTCGCCGGGAAGCCCACCGTGGACGTCGGCGTGAAGGCGGGCATCAACAAGCCCGCCGAGCTGATCGCCCAGGTGCGCGGCAAGGCGGAGCGCGGCGAGGTCACCGCGGCCGCCGGGCCCCGCGGCGGTACGCCGGTGCAGCGGGCCGGCGAGCCCGGTGAGGGCTACGGCACCAAGCTCCGCAAGTGGCTGATGTCCGGCGTGAGTTACATGGTCCCGTTCGTGGCCGCGGGCGGTCTGCTGATCGCGCTCGGGTTCGCGATCGGCGGCTACCAGATCAACGAGGCCAAGCCGGTCACCGAGGTCTTCAACTGGGGCCAGGTCGACAGCTGGGCAGCGCTGCTCTTCCAGATCGGCGGCGTCGCCTTCGGCTTCCTGATCCCCGTCCTCGCCGGTTACATCGCGTACGGCATGGCGGACCGGCCAGGTCTCGTGCCCGGCTTCGTCGGCGGCATGATCTCCGCCAACATCGCCGCGGGCTTCCTCGGCGGTCTGGCCGCGGGTCTGCTGGCCGGTGGTGTCGTCCTCGCCATCCAGCGGATCAAGATCCCACCGGTGCTGCGCGGCATCATGCCGGTGGTCGTGATCCCGCTGGTCTCCTCGATCATCGTCGGCTTCCTGATGTTCATCGTCATCGGCAAGCCCATCGCCGAGGCGCAGAAGGCCATGACGGACTGGCTCTCCGGCCTCTCCGGCACCAACGCCGTCCTGCTCGGTGTGCTGCTGGGCCTGATGATGTGCTTCGACCTCGGCGGCCCGGTCAACAAGGTCGCGTACGCCTTCGCCACGGGCGGTATCGCCGTCCAGGACCCGAGCGGGTCCGCGATGAAGATCATGGCGACCGTCATGGCGGCCGGCATGGTCCCGCCGCTGGGCATGGCCCTGGCGACCACGATCCGCAAGAAGCTGTTCACCACGGCGGAGCGGGAGAACGGCAAGGCGGCCTGGGTCCTGGGCGCCTCCTTCATCTCCGAGGGCGCGATCCCGTTCGCGGCGGCCGACCCCCTGCGGGTCATCCCGGCCTCGATGGCGGGCGGCGCGGTCACCGGCGCTCTGACCATGGCCTTCGGCTCGACCCTGCGCGCCCCGCACGGCGGCATCTGGGTCACCTTCCTGATCGGCAAGCCCTTCCTCTACCTGCTCGCCATCGCCATCGGCACAGCAGTAACGGCAGGCCTGGTCATCGTCCTGAAGGGCATGCGCAAGACACCCCTGGACGGCAGCGAGGACAAGACCCCCGAGGCCCCGACGCCCACCCAGAAGAAGGAACCGATAGCAGCCTGAACGCTCCGCTGAGGAACGAAAACGACGGTGGGCCGGGACTTGTGAAGTCCCGGCCCACCGTCGTGCCCCTTTTAGGGGCGCGGGGAACTGCGCGACAAGCCACAACGAACCCGCAGATCACCCACAGGCCGAATCCCGTCTAACCGCCGGAGGCAGACGCGCGCCGCTCCATCGCATCCCGCGCATCCTCCTCGGACGGATACACCTCACACATGTGCCGCCCATCGGGCGTAGCCGTGTGCTCGACCTCCCACAGAGACAGCTCCCGCCCGTCGTGGAGCAGAAACGCGTGCTCGTAGAGCGAGAAACACATCCCCCGCTCACCGGCCCGGCACGGCCGCCCGAAGGCCTGGGTGATCTGGTGCGCGAACGCAGTCCGCAGCAGACCGGCCATGTCCTCGCCCGGCCGGTCCGAGTTCTCCGCGCGCCGCAGCAGCCGCCGCCCGTGATCCGCGGAGTCGTCGGGAACGTACGCGTGCAGAGGCTCGGGGACGTGCGACACCCGCACCAGCACCGGCAGTTCGAAGTCCGGTGCGTCCGCCGGAAGCGGCAGCCGCCCCGTCGCCGTACGCAGCTCCTCCTCGTCCTCGTACACCTCGTGCTGCGTCTCGCGGCTCGGTGCGGTGTTGTGGACGAGCTCCCAGAGCGTGAGCGCGCTCCCATCGGCCAGCAGCCAGGTGTGCCGGTACGTCTCGCGGTGCAGCCCCGCGCTGTGGTGCGCGGAGTGCAGCGAACTGTCGTGGGCCAGCGCCCGGTCCAGTCGCCGTATCGTCTCGTCCGGCAGCTCGAAGGAGTTCAGGGCACGGCCGAGGAGTCGCGCGAGATGCTCCTCCGGAGACTCGGGCGACTCGGCTGGCTCGTACGCTGCCGTCTCGTACGGAACGCTCAAGGCTTCTCCCGGCGTTGCTGCATGTCACCTTGTGGGTGCATACCGTAGCCCCTCGGGCGGACATCATGTCCGGGAACCGAGAAAACGTACGCACGGAAAACGGCCGGGGGGGGGGGGGGGGTGGGGCGCCCCCCCCCCCCCCCCCCCCACCCCCCGGGGCGATCGGGCGGCCCCCCCGCCCGCCGCGCCCGCGCCGGGTGACGGCCGTGGGAGGGGGGGGGGGGGGGGGCGGGGGGTGGG
>NZ_JBITFQ010000014.1:0-206367 GCF_044456225.1 Streptomyces sp. NPDC050988
AATGATACGGCATACCACATGAAACCAGCACCCCCCACAAAACCCAAACACAACAAACCACCCCCACCCCCCCCCCCCCCCCCCCCCCCCCCCCCCCCCCCCCCCCCCCCCCCCCCCCCCCCCCCCCCCCCCCCCCCCCCCCCCCCCCCCCGCCCGCCCCGCCCCCCCCCCCCCCCCCCCCCCCCCCCCCCCCCCCCCCCGCAGTCGAATCGAGAACATGACCAACCCCTTTGGCTTCGCAGAACCCCGTGCCACTCTGAACTGAGCCTATGGGGAGGGCCACGAATGGACGCGCGGAGCAACGGGCGAGCGGCGCAGACGGGCAAGGGCGAGAAGGTGGCGGACTGGGCCGACGGACGGCTCGGGATCTACTCCCTGGCCAAGACCCAGATGCGCAAGGTGTTCCCGGACCACTGGTCCTTCATGCTGGGCGAGGTCTGCCTCTACAGCTTCCTCATCCTGATCCTCACCGGCGTCTACCTCACCCTCTTCTTCGAGCCCAGCGCCGCCGAGGTCGTCTACAACGGCTCGTACGAACGCCTCAACGGCATCATCATGACCAGGGCGTACGAGTCCACCCTCGACATCAGCTTCGATGTGCGCGGCGGACTGCTGATCCGGCAGATCCACCACTGGGCGGCAATCGTCTTCGTCGCCGGAATGCTCGTGCACATGATGCGCGTGTTCTTCACGGGCGCCTTCCGCAAGCCGCGCGAGCTGAACTGGCTGTTCGGCTGGACCCTGCTGTTCCTCGGCATCATCACCGGCCTGACCGGCTACTCGCTCCCCGACGACCTGCTCTCCGGCACCGGCCTCCGCTTCGCACAGGGCGCGATCCTGTCCGTGCCGATCGTGGGCACGTATCTCGCGTTCTTCCTCTTCGGAGGGGAGTTCCCGGGACACGACATCATCTCCAGGCTGTACCCGATCCATGTCCTCCTGTTGCCCGGGATCATGCTCGGCCTGGTCGTCGCCCACCTGATCCTGGTCTTCTACCACAAGCACACCCAGTACCCCGGGCCCGGCCACGAGCAGAAGTCCGTGGTGGGCATGCCGTTCATGCCGGTCTACATGGCCAAGGCCGGCGGCTTCTTCTTCCTGGTCTTCGGCGTGCTGTCGATGATGGGCGCGATCGCGACGATCAACCCCGTGTGGGCCTTCGGTCCCTACCGGGCCGACCTGGTCACCACCGGCGCCCAGCCCGACTGGTATCTCGGCTTCTCCGAGGGACTGATCCGGGTGATGCCGGGATGGGAGATCAACGCCTGGGGCCACACCCTGCAACTGGGCGTCTTCATCCCCTTCTCCCTCTTCCCGCTGATCATGGTGGCGATCGGCGTCTACCCGTTCATCGAGGCGTGGATCACCGGGGACAAACGCGAGCACCACATCCTGGACCGGCCCCGCAACGTCCCCACGCGCACCGCGCTCGGCGTCGCCTGGCTGAGCCTGTACGGCGTACTGCTGATCGGCGGCGGCAACGACATCGTGGCCATGCATCTGCATCTGTCGATCAACTCGATCACCTGGTTCGTACGGATCGCCTTCTTCGTGGTCCCGGTGATCGCCTTCGTCATCACCAGGCGTGTCTGCATGGGGCTCCAGCGCGGCGACCGCGACAAGGTGTTGCACGGCAGGGAGTCCGGCGTCATCAGGCGGCTGCCGCACGGCGAGTTCGTCGAGGTGCACGAACCCCTCACCCCGGCCCAGCGGTTCACCCTCACCCAGCACGAGCAGGACACGCCCTACGACGTGGGCCCGCTCGTCGACGCGAACGGCGTCGAGCGGAAGGTCAAGCCGTCCCAGCGGCTGCGGGCGCGGCTCGCCCGGGCCATGTACGGGCAGAACGCGCAGATCCCCAAGCCGACCGTCGAGGAGTACCGCGAACTCACGAGCAGCGACGACCACCATCACTGAGCGCGCGGCTCCTGCGGGGCTCAACCGCTGAAGGGCTCGGCTACTTGAGGACCAGCTCGCGGCATGCACCGGGCGTGCCCCAAGCCGTGCGCAGCGCGCGGGCCTTGGTCAGCCACAGGGACAGGTCGTACTCCGCGGTGTAGCCGATCGCGCCGTGCAGTTGCAGGGCGGTACGGGCGGTCGTGTACGCCGCCTCGCAGGCCGTGACCTTGGCGGCGGCCACGTCGGCCGGGTCCATGGTCAGGGCCGCGCCGAAGAGGAGCGGGCGCGCGAACTCCAACGCGACCTTGGCGTCGGCCAGTCGGTGCTTGACCGCCTGGAACGAGCCTATGGGGACACCGAACTGGCTGCGCTGCTTGACGTACGCCACGGTCCTGTCGAGCAGGGTCAGTCCCACGCCGAGCGCCTGCGCGGCGGTCGCGAGCCGGGCCCAGGTGAGGGAGTGGGCGGCGGCCGCGGCGACTTGGGGGCCGGTCGCGAGGAGTTCGCCGCCGTCCTCCTGCAGCCTGGTGAGGCGGCGGGCCGGGTCGATGGACGTACGGACCGGTCCGTGCCCTTGCCCGTACCCCTGAGCCAGTCTCAACTCGCCGCCTCCGACGGCGAGATGGATCGTCGCCGCGTCTCCGTCCAGCGCGTACGAACCGTTCAGGGCCACCGTCGCGATCGTCTCCCCGGATGCCAGCCCCGGCAGGAACCTCTTCGCCAGGCCCGGTTCCGTCAGCAGTGCGGGCGCCGCCACCGTCTCCACCAGCGGGCCCGGTACCGCGTGCCGCCCCAACTCCACGAAGGCGACGGCCAGTTCGACGGGAAGCGGTCCGACACCCTCGTACGCCTCGGGGACCGCCAGCGCGAACACTCCCGCGTCGGCGATACGGGACCACAGGGCCCGCCCGGCCGTGTGGTCACCGGCGCTCCACGACCGTACGACCGACGGGGTGTTCGCCGCCGTCAGCAGGGCGTCCAGCGAGTGGGCGAAGGCGCGTTGTTCGTCGTCCAGGAGGAAACGCATCAGCGGCGTCCCTTCGGCAGGCCCAGGAGGCGTTCGGCGATGATGTCGCGCTGGATCTCGTTCGTGCCCGCGTAGATGGGACCGGCGAGGGAGAAGACGTACCCTTCGGCCCAGCCGCCGCCCTCGTCGTCGGCGATGGCGGCCAACTCCCCGTCCCCGCCCAGGAGATCGAGTGCCGTCTCGTGCAGCGCGATGTCGTACTCGGACCAGAAGACCTTGTTCAGGCTGGACTCCGGGCCGATGGGCTCGCCGTCGAGGAAACGGGAGGCGCCCGCGTACGTGAAGAGCTGGTAGGCGCGGGCGCCGATCACCGCGTCGGCCACCCGGTCGCGGGTGAACGGGTCCCGGCCGCGCGCCCGCCAGAGCGCGGCCAGGCGGTCGGCCGAGGCCAGGAAGCGGCCGGGGGAGCGGAGGGTCAGACCGCGCTCGTTGCCCGCCGTCGACATGGCGACCCGCCAGCCCTGGCCCGGCTCGCCGATCACGTCCTCGTCCGGCACGAACACGTCGTCCAGGAAGAGTTCGGCGAAGGCCGGCTTGCCGTCCAGGCGGCCGATCGGGCGGACGGTCACGCCCGGCGCGCGCAGGTCGAACATCAGGTAGGTGAGGCCCTGATGGGGCTTCGGGGTGTCCGGCTCACTGCGGAACAGGCCGAACGCGCGGTCGGCGAACGCGGCCCGCGACGACCACGTCTTCTGCCCGCTCAACAGCCAGCCGCCGTCCGTACGCATCGCCCTGGACCTGAGGGAGGCGAGGTCGGACCCGGCCTCGGGCTCGGACCATGCCTGCGCCCAGACGACCTCGCCGGACGCCATCGGCGGCAGGATCCGGGCCCGCTGCTCCTCCGTGCCGTGGTCGAAGAGGGTCGGCGCGAGGAGGTTGATGCCGTTCTGGCCGACCCGGCCCGGCGCACCCGCCGCGTAGTACTCCTCCTCGAAGACCAGCCACCGTACGAGCCCCGCGTCCCGTCCGCCGTACGCGGTCGGCCAGGACACCACCGACCAGCGGTCCGCGGCGAGTTCGGCCTCCCACGCGCGGTGGGCCGCGAAGCCCTCCTCGGTCTCCAGGGAGGGCAGCGGCGGCGACGGGACGTGCGCGTGCAGCCAGGCGCGCGCCTCGGCGCGAAAGGCGTCCTCGTCGGCCGTGAAGTCGAGGTCCATCAGCGGCGATCCTTCCCTAACAAGTGTTTGGTAGGTTAGCGTGGCGTCATGACAGGCGTCGAGAGTCCGGCATACGTGCCAGGGCACGGGCTGCTGAAGGGACGCACCGCGGTGGTGACCGCCGCCGCGGGCGCGGGCATCGGCGGGGCCACCGCGCGCCGCTTCCTGGAGGAGGGCGCGCGCGTGCTGATCAGCGACGCGCACGCACGACGACTCAAGGAGTACGAGGCCGAGCTGGCCGGGGAGTTCGAGGGCGTCTCGGCACTCGCGTGCGACGTCACCGACGAGGCCCAGGTGCAGGCGCTCTTCGATGCGGCCGTGCGGCAGCACGGGCGGCTCGACATCGTCGTCAACAACGCCGGTCTCGGCGGGACTTCGGACCTGGTCGACATGAGCGACGAGCAGTGGTCGAAGGTGCTCGACGTGACGTTGAACGGCACCTTCCGCTGCACGCGCGCGGCCCTGCGGGCGTTCCGGGAGGGCGGGCAGGGTGGCGAGGGCGGGCAGGGTGGCGAGAGTGGGCAGGGTAGCGAGGGCGGGCGCGGCGGTGTGATCGTCAACAACGCCTCCGTCGTTGGCTGGCGCGCCCAGGCCGGGCAGGCGCACTACGCGGCGGCGAAGGCGGGGGTCATGGCGCTGACCCGGTGTGCGGCCCTGGAGGCCGCCGCGTTCGGAGTGCGGGTCAACGCCGTCTCGCCGAGCCTCGCCATGCACCCGCATCTGGTGAAGGTGACGACCCCCGAGCTGCTGGAGGAGCTGACGGCCCGCGAGGCCTTCGGGCGGTACGCCGAGCCGTGGGAGGTGGCCAACGTGATCGTGTTCCTGGCGTCCGGCTACTCCTCGTACATGACCGGCGAGATCGTCTCCGTGAGCAGCCAGCATGCGTGAGCGCTCCGCTGGAGGTGCGGTGGTGAACCTGCGGGTCAGTCGTGGCTTGTCGCGCAGTTCCCCGCGCCCCTGTTGGGGCGGAGCCGGCGCCACGAGGACCACAATGGAACCGTGCCTACCAAGAAGAAGCCCCAGGTGACCGCCGCGCCCGCCCGCCGCCGCGAACTCCTCGACACCGCCGCCGAGGTCTTCGCCGAGCAGGGCTACAACGCCACCACCGTCCGTAAGATCGCGGACCACGCGGGCATGCTCGCGGGCAGCCTCTACTACCACTTCGACTCCAAGGAATCGATGCTGGAGGAGATCCTGCGGACCTTCATGGACGAGCTGTGGGACGGGTACGACACCGTCCTGGAGGCAGAGCTGGGCCCGCGAGAGACGCTGGAGGCCCTGGTCACCGAGTCCTTCCGGGAGATCGACCGGCACCGCGCGGCCGTCGCGATCTACCAGCGGGAGTCCAAGCACCTCGTCGCGCAGGAGCGGTTCGCGTTCCTCGCCGAGTCGCAGCGCAAGTTCGAGAAGACGTGGCTGGCCACGCTGGAGCGGGGCGTGGCCGGAGAGGTCTTCCGGGACGACCTCGACATCCGGCTCACCTACCGGTTCGTGCGCGACACGGTGTGGGTCGCCGCGTCCTGGTACCGGCCCGGCGGACACCACAGCCCGGAGGAGATCGCCCGGCAGTATCTGTCGATGGTCCTGGACGGAATCGCCGTACGTACATGACCCACTGGACCTGTTGGATCTATTGGATCCATTGGACCCACTGAGGAGCCCGAGGAGTCGTCATGGCCGAGGCCTACATAGTCGAAGCGGTCCGTACGCCCGTGGGGCGCCGGAAGGGCGGCCTCGGCGGGGTCCATCCCGCCGATCTGGGCGCGCATGTGCTGAAGGCCCTGGTCGAGCGGTCCGGTGTCGACCCGGCCGCCGTCGAGGACGTCGTCTTCGGGTGTCTGGACACCGTCGGGCCGCAGGCCGGGGACATCGCGCGGACGGCCTGGCTGGCGGCCGGGCTGCCCGAGGAGGTGCCCGGGGTGACGATCGACCGGCAGTGCGGGTCCTCGCAGCAGGCGGTGCACTTCGCCGCGCAGGGTGTCCTGTCCGGCACGCAGGACCTGGTGGTCGCGGGCGGCGTCCAGAACATGACGCAGATCCCGATCGCTTTCGCGTCCCGCCTGGCCGCGGAGCCGCTGGGGCTCACGGAGGGGCCGTTCGCGGGGAGCGAGGGGTGGCGGGCACGGTACGGGGACCGGCCCGTCAACCAGTTCCACGGCGCCGAGTTGATCGCCGAGAAGTGGGGGATCAGCCGGCGGGACCAGGAGGAGTTCGCCCTGCGGTCGCATCAGCGGGCGGTCCGCGCGATCGACGAGGGGCGTTTCGAGCGGGAGGTCGTGCCGTTCGGGGATGTCGCCGTGGACGAGGGGCCGCGGCGGGACACCTCGCTGGAGAAGATGGCCGGGCTGAAGCCGGTGGTGGAGGGTGGCACCATCACCGCCGCGTGCTCCTCGCAGGTGTCCGACGGTGCGGCCGCGATGTTGCTCGCCTCCGAGCGGGCCGTGCGGGAACACGGGCTCACGCCTCGGGCGCGGGTTCACCATCTTTCCGTGCGGGGGGAGGATCCGATACGGATGCTGTCGGCGCCGATTCCGGCCACCGCGTACGCCTTGAAGAAGGCCGGGATGTCCATCGGTGACATCGACCTCGTCGAGATCAACGAGGCGTTCGCGCCTGTGGTGCTTGCCTGGCTGAAGGAGACCGCGGCGGATCCCGACAAGGTCAATGTCAATGGGGGCGCCATTGCCCTGGGGCATCCGTTGGGGGCGACCGGGGTGAAGTTGATGACCACGTTGCTGCATGAACTGGAGCGGACGGGTGGGCGGTTCGGGTTGCAGACGATGTGTGAGGGCGGGGGCCAGGCGAACGTGACGATCGTTGAGCGGCTCTAGGTTGTTCGGCGGGTGCGGGTGCGGGTGCGGGTGCGGGTGCGGGTGCGGGTCCGTCGTGGCTTGTCGCGCAGTTCCCCGCGCCCCTGAAAGACCCGCGCCCCTTCTGGAGCGCCTCGCTCTACAGCGTGCGGTATACGTCGCGACGATTGCCCACCTTGACGACGAGGATGATCAGCTGGCCGTTGTCGATCTGGTAGGCGACGCGGAAATCCCCGACGCGCAGTCGGTACAGACCTTCATGACCCGCGAGTTTCTTGACGTCCGTGTCCTCACGGTACGGATCGTCGCCCAGCCGCGTCAGGGCGGTGAGGATGCGCATGGCGCTGGTCCGGTCGATCGTGCGGAGCTGTCGTTGGGCGGTGGCGGTGAACCTGAACGCATACTTCATGCGGCGCCCTGGTCATCGCTGAACAGGTCGGCGAGCAGCTCTGCCATGGAGACCGTGGGCTCATCGAGATGCGTGACTGCTTCCCGGGCGAGTATTTCGTCGGCTGCTTCCTCGACCGCATCCAGAATCTCTATCGGGACGACGGCCCCGACGCGCTCACCCTTGCGGGTGATCACCGTGACTTCGCCGGCCTCGGCATTGCTCAGGATCTCGGCCAGCCGTGCACGGGCCTCACGGATGCTCAGCGTCTCGGACATATCGCGAGTGTACACGCTCTTGTGTACACGATGCCTGTGCAGGCAGCCCGCCTAGAGCCGCCCCCGCCTCCGCCATCACCCGTTCCACCAGCTCCGCGCAAGACAGCAGGTCATCGATCACGCCCGCCACCTGGCCCGAGGCCATCACCCCCAGATCCGTGCGGCCCTCCACCATCGAGGCGCGCAGCAGCATCGGGGTGTTGGCGGCGAGGAGGACCTGGCTCCAGGTCAGGTCCTTGCCGTGCTTCATCGCAAGGCCGTCGCGGATCAGCTGGGGCCAGGTGAGGCCCGAGAGCTTTCGGAAGCGGGCGGCCTGGCGTATCGCCCGGGTCAGTGTTCTCGTACGGCCCGCCTCCTCAAGGGAGTCGATCAGGTCTGTGCGGAGCATGCGGTGGGGGAGGCCGTCCACGGCTGTCGTCACAGTCACGTCCTTCACCGTGGCCGCGAGGTACCGGGCCTTCACCGCGTCCGGGACCGTGGAGTCGGAGGTCAGGAGAAAACGGGTGCCCATGGCGACGCCCGCCGCGCCGTACGCCAGCGCCGCGACCAGGCCCCGACCGTCGAAGAAGCCGCCCGCCGCGATCACCGGTATGTCCACGGCGTCCACGACCTGGGGGAGGAGGACGGTGGTCGCCACCTCGCCGGTGTGGCCGCCGCCCTCGCCGCCCTGCACGATCACCGCGTCCGCACCCCAGGCCGCGACCTTCTCGGCATGACGGCGGGCCCCGATCGACGGGATGACGACGACGCCCGCGTCCTTCAGTTCGGCGATCAGCTCACGAGAGGGCGCGAGCGCGAAGGAGGCGACCTTCACCTCCTCCTCGATGATCAGCCGGACGCGGTCACGGGCGTCCCCCGCGTCCGCGCGCAGGTTCACCCCGAACGGCGCGTCCGTACGGGACCTGACCTCCCGCACCGCCTCCCGCAGCTGGTTGAGTGTCATCGTCGCGGAGGCCAGGATGCCCAGCGCTCCCGCGTTCGCCGAGGCGGAGACCAGCCGCGGGCCCGCCACCCAGCCCATCCCGGTCTGCACGATCGGGTGCCGGACGCCGACCAGTTTCGTGAGCGCGGTCTCCATCAGCTTGGGACCTCACGGTCGCGCAGCCCCCGCGGGTCGATGACCTCGCGGATCAACTCCAGCTCCGCCGGGGTCGGTTCACGGGTGTACGGGACCCCGTCGGGAACCATCGGCTCGAACCCGGTCGCCGCCAGGACCTCCTCGACCGTCACCCCCGGATGCAGCGAGGCGAGCCGCATCGAGCGGTCCGGGGTCGCGAAGTCGAACACGCCCAGGTTCGACACGACCCGGGGGATCCGGTGATAGCGGGTCGCCGTGGGACCGGCCGCCGCCGCGCTGTCGTACCCCACCCCGCTGATCATGTCGACCTTCTCCACGAAGACCCGCGTCGAGTGCTTGGGCACCCAGTAACTCACCGGGTTGTTCAGGGTGTTGACGGGCGCTCCCCGCACCCCGAGCAGCTGCCGGGCGGGCCGCTCCCAGTCGCCGATGCAGGAGATGTTCTGGTTTCCGAACCGGTCGATCTGGCTCGCGCCCATCATCACGTGCCGACGCCCGCCGGTGACCATCGTGAGATGCCTGCGGTAGGGCAGCCACCCTTCGGGGGTGCCGTCCGGACCGATCAGCATCGCCTCGCCGTCGGTGAGCAGGAGCTCCGGGGCGAAGGTCCGCCGGGCGAGCCGGGCACCGACGGAGGGGACGGCACCCATGGGGCTCGCGAGCACCTCGCCGTTGTCCCGCCACGCCTCGGCGCAGGCGATCACGCAGTACTCGGCGCGGGTGGGCGGGAGAGGAGGAGACGTGCGGGTGTCCGGGAGCGGGGCGCCGGTGTGCGGGACAGGAGAGGGCCGGGTCGCGTCCGTCATCGCCGCTCCTCGTGCCAGGCCTGTGCGGCCGACTGGTAGGCCTTCTCGTCCCCGTACAGGAACCGCTCGGTGAACTCGGGCCACGGCGTCGTCGCGTACAGCTTCTGGAAGGGCTCGTCGCGGTCGTGGTCGGGGACGCAGGAGGTGGGGTGTGCGCCACCGGGCGTCTCGACGACTCCCGTGACCGAGTGCCGGTTGACGAGGAGGGTCTGCGGCACCGCGTCGTCGAAGCGGTCCACGAGCCGCTCGCAGGAGACGTACGCGTCGTCCGCGGCCTCGCAGAAGAGGTCGTCGAAGTACGGGTCCGGGCCCAGATACTGGCCGTTGCCCGACCGGTCCGCGCGGTTGACGTGGACGAGAGCCGCGTCCATGCGCAGGGCCGGCATGGCGACGAAGGTCTCCCGGATCCCGGTCGACGGGTCCTCGTACGGCGAAGTGACCGTCCGCAGGCCGGGGTTGACCCGCATGACGTCCGAGCCGATGCCCGCCCGGACCGGCATGAACGGCAGCCGGTTCGCGGCGGCGTGCAGCCCCCACATGAACATCGCCTCGTCGACTTCCGTCAACTCGAAGGCCCCGCTCTGCCGGGCAGCGCGGAAGTGCGGCTCCAGGGGGATCGAGTCGAGCGTCACGAAGGCCGCGACGAGCCCCCGAATCCTGCCCGCCGCGGCGAGCATCCCGACGTCCGGGCCTCCGTACGACACGATCGTGAGGTCCGTGACCTGGGAGCGGAGCAGCGCTCTCACCAGGGCCATCGGTTTGCGGCGCGAGCCCCAGCCGCCGATGCCGAGGGTCATCCCGCTGCGGAGCCGGGAGACGACCTCGTCGGCCGTCATCGTCTTGTCGCTCATTCCGTACCCCCTCCTTCCCGGTCCTTCCCGAACGTGTCCCTGACCCGGTCGCCGACCCCCGCGAGGTTCGCCTCGAACGTGAAGCCCTGCTCGAAGCGGTAGCTGCGGCGTACGTCGACGGGGTCGATGCCGTTGATCGCGGCCTTGGCCAGCCGGATCAGCTGTCCGTCCTTGCTCGCGATCTGACCGGCCAACTCCATTGCCGCAGCACGCAGTTCGTCGCGCGGAACGACCCGCCACACCGACCCGTGCCGGTGCAGCTCGGCCGCGGTCGCCGTGCGCGAGGTGTAGTACAGCGCGCGCATCAGATGCTGCGGCACCAGCCGGGCCAGATGGGTGGCCGCGCCCAGGGCGCCCCGGTCCAGCTCGGGCAGGCCGAACGTCGCGTCCTCGCTCGCCACGATCGCGTCCGCGTTGCCCACCAGGCCTATGCCGCCGCCCAGACAGAAGCCGTGCACCTCCGCCACCACGGGCACCTCGCACTCGTACACCGCGGCGAAGGCGTCGGCGCAGCCGCGGTTGGCGCCGAGCAGCGCGCTGCCGCCCTGCGCCTGTATCTCCTTGATGTCCACGCCCGCGTTGAACCCCCGCCCCTCGGCGGCCAGCACCACACAGCGGACCTCGGCGTCGCGGCCCGCCGCGCGCAGGGCGTCGGCCAGCTCGAACCAGCCGCGCACCGGCAGCGCGTTCACGGGCGGGAACTCGACCGTGACGACGGAAATCCCCTTTTCCGGGGACGAGGTGGAGACACCCATCAGCTCATCAGCTACCTTTCGACCAAACATTTGTTAGGTGCGCCAGTTGTGAAGGTAACAGCGAACACCGACGAGTGGGAGGCCCTGTGGACAAACGCCCGGACACGCGGCCGGACAGGCTGTCCGGCAAACGGCTCGCGGTGGTCACGGGCGGCACCCGGGGCGTGGGCGCCGGCATCGCCCGCGCGTTCGTCGAGGCGGGTGACGAGGTCGTGGTCTGTGCGCGCAGACCGCCCGAAGTGCCGGTCGACGGCGTCGAGTTCGTCCCCCTCGACCTGCGGGACCCACCGGCCGTACGCGCCTTCTTCGACGGTCTGCCCCGCGTCGACGTCCTGGTCAACAACGCGGGCGGCGCCCCCTACCGGCTGCTCGCGGAGACGGACGCCGAGCGGCACGCGCGCGTGATCGAGCTCAACCTCACCGCCCCGCTGACGGCGTCCCTGGCGGCGTACGAGCAGCTCAAGCGGGCGCGCGGCTCCGTCCTGATGATCGGCAGCGTCAGTGGGACCCGGCCCTCGCCCGGCACGGCGGCCTACGGGGCGGCCAAGGCGGGCCTGGAGAACCTCGCGCGCTCGATGGCCGTGGAGTGGGCGCCGGACGTACGGGTCAACACCCTCGTCGTAGGGATGGTCCGCACCGAACTGTCCCATCTCCACTACGGGGACGAGGACGGCATCGCGGCCGTCTCCCGCACCGTCCCCATGGGGCGGCTCGCCGAGCCCCTGGACGTCGGCAGGGCCGCCGTCTTCCTCGCGTCGGACGCCGCCGCGTACATCACCGGGGCCGGCCTTCTCGTGCACGGCGGGGGCGAGCGGCCCGCCTTCCTGGACGCGGCGACCGCCAACAAGGAGAAGTGAGAACCGCCTACAAATACGAGAGAGAGGAGAAGTGGGATGACTGCAGGCACCGGAATCTGCGACGGGCGGGTCGTGATCGTCACGGGCGCGGGTCGCGGGCTCGGGCGGGCGCACGCGCTCGCCTTCGCGGCGGAGGGCGCGCGAGTCGTCGTCAACGACCTGGGCGTCGGGCTCGACGGTTCGCCCGGCCCCGGCAGCCCGGCCCGGCAGGTCGTCGAGGAGATCACGGCGGCGGGCGGCGAGGCGGTGGCGCACGGCGGGGACATCGCCACGACCGAGGGCGCCGCATCCCTCGTACGCACGGCCGTGGACGCCTTCGGGCGGCTCGACACGCTCGTCAACAACGCCGGATTCCTGCGCGACCGGATGCTCGTGAACCTCGACGAGGACGACTGGGACGCCGTCATGCGCGTCCATCTGAAGGGCCACTTCCTGCCGCTGAAGCATGCCGCCGCGCATTGGCGGGCGGAGGCGAAGGCGGGGCGTGCGCCGCAGGCGCGGGTCGTCAACACCAGTTCCGGAGCAGGGTTGTCGGGGTCCGTCGGGCAGGGCAACTACAGCGCCGCCAAGGCCGGGATCGTGGGGCTCACGCTGGTGGCCGCCGCCGAGATGGGGCGCTACGGAGTGCAGGTCAACGCCATCGCGCCCGCCGCGCGGACCCGGATGACCGAGGGCACCTTCGCCGAGACGATGGCCGCACCCGACAGCGGCTTCGACGCGATGGCGCCCGGGAACGTGTCGCCGCTCGTCGTCTGGCTGGGCTCCGCCGCGAGCGCCGGCGTCACCGGCCGCGTCTTCGAGACCGAGGGCGGCCGCATCACGGTCATGGAGGGCTGGCGGCCCGGCCCGAGCACCGACAAGGGCGCACGGTGGACCCCCGCCGAGGCCGGGGACACGGCGCTCAAACTGCTCGCCGAGGCGCAGGCACCCCAGCCGGTCTACGGAGCGCAGTAGTGCGATCGGCGTACGACACCTAGGAGGGCGACGCGCCGGGAACCCTTTGACCGCGCACCCCGTGCTCGCGAGGATGCCCAGCAGGGCGGGCCGGGCGGAGGTGGCTCAGGTGGAGTTCGTAGGGCGAACGGACAGCCTCGCACTTCTTGCGGCGGCTCGCGAGCGCGCCCGCGCGGGACACCCGCAACGCGTACTCGTCGAGGGTCCGGCCGGCATCGGCAAGACCGCCCTCGTACGCCGCTTTCTGCGCGACGACACGCACGTGCTGTACGGGGCGGGGGAGGAGGCCGAGTCGGAGCTGGCCTTCGGAGTACTGGAGCAACTGCTGGGCCGGGACGGCAGTGACGCCGGTGACGGCAGTGGCCCCGGGGGCGGAGACGGGGCCGGTGCTGGAGTCGGCGGCGGGCGCTGGGCGGACGCGCACGCGGCCGGGGCGGCACTGCTGGAGGCCCTGGGCGAGGCGCAGGGAGCGGAGGCTGACGGCGCCCCGGCCTCAGCAGACGACCGGTCCGCGCGCGGGCCCGGCGCCTCGGGTTCCTCCGCGCCCGGTTCCTCCACTCCCGGCACACCTGCCCCCGGCACCCCTGCCCCCGACAGCCGCGACACTCCCGCCCCCGACACCCCCATCGCCCTCGTCCTCGACGACGCCCAATGGGCCGATCACCTCTCCCTCCAGGCCCTCACCTTCGCCGTGCGCCGGCTGCGGGCCGACCGGGTGCTCGTTCTCGTGGTCGTGCGGGACGCCGAGGACACGCGGCTGGCAGAGGGGCTGCGGAGGCTGTTCACGGCGGACGACGCCGTACGCGTACGGCTCGACGGCCTCGGACCCGCCGAACTGGCCGAACTCGGCGGGGGGATGGGCGTACGGGGACTCACCGCACAGGCCGCCGCACGGCTGCACGCGCACACCGCCGGCAACCCCCTCCATGTGAAGGCGCTCCTCGAACAGGAGGGAGCCGGACTCCTGGAGGCGCTCGGCGAGCCCGATGTGACACCGCCCGCCCCCAAGTCGTTCACTGCCCTCGTACTGGCGAAGCTCGCCGCCTGCTCGCCGGCCGCCGACGCCCTGGTCTGCGCGGCTGCTGTACTGGGCATGCACTGCACGCCGGCCGACGCCTGGGAGGTCGCGGGCGCGGACCTGCTCGACGAGGAACGCCGGGCCGCCGACGTCCTCACCGCACTCGAAGAGGCCGTCCACACAGGCCTGTTGACCGAGGCCCCGGGCGATCCGCTGATCCGCTTCCCGCACCCCCTCGTACACGCCGCCGTCTACCACCAGCTCGGCCCCTCCCGCCGTGCCGCCCTGCACCTCAGCGCCGCCCGCACCGTCCGGGACCAGGCACACCGACTGCGCCACCGGGCGCTCGCCGCGGCCGGCCCCGATCCGGAACTCGCCGCCGAACTCGCCGCACTGGGACGGAGGTTCGCCGCCGAAGGCGCCTGGGCGAACGCCGCCGGACAGCTGACGGCCGCCGCACGGATCGGCCCGGAACCGGCGGTGTACGAGCAGTACACCCTCGAAGCCGTCGAGTGCGCGCTGCTCGCCGGAGACGTACCGGTCATGGGCGAAGTCGCCCAGCGGATCGCGCAGTTCACCCCCGGCGGCTGGCGCAGCTATCTCCTGGGCAGGCTCAGCCTGTACGACCTGGACCGCGCCGAGGCGCTGCTCACGGACGCCTGGCACCGGTGCGACCCGGCGGCCGAACCGGTCCTCGGGGCACGTATCGCGGGCCAGTTCGCCGCCCTGCACGGCAGCATGTCGCACGGCGCCGAGATGGCCGAGTGGGCCGACCTCGCGATCCGGCTCGCACCCGACGACACGGCCACCGACATGATCCGCGTCCTGCGGCTCAACGGCCTCGCCATGAGCGGCCGGGCCCCGCAGACGCTCGCCGCACTCGCCCCGCTGCCCGACCCGGCGCTCGCCACCCCCGCCCAGCTGGAGGAACTCCTCGGCCGCGGCACCCTGCGCGAGTGGACCGGCGACCTCACCGGCGCCGTACGGGACCTGGGCGGGGTCTTCGGGGCCTGCCACGGGCGCGCCGCCTCCTTCCGGGTGGTCGCCGCGACCGCGCTCGCCTCCGCCGAGTACCGCGCGGGCCGCTGGGACGACGCGATCGTCCACACCGACCTCGCGCTGTCCCTGGCCGCCGACACCGACCAGCCGCACATCGCCCTGTACTGCCGGATGCTCGCCGCCCAGGTGCACGCGGTGCGCGGCGCGTTCGCCAAGGCACAGGCACACGCGCGCGTGGCCCGCGTCTACGCGGCCGGCGGCCATGTGAACCCCGCCCTGTGGGCCGCGCTCGCCGAGGCCCATCTCGCCCGCGCCCAGGGCCAGCCCGAGGAGGTCCTCACGGCCCTGGGACCGCTGCTCGCGCTGGCCCCGCGCGGCGACCTGGAGGAGCCCGGCACGATCCCCTGGGCGGACCTGCTCGCCGAGGCCTGGGCAGCCCTCGGCGACGAGAAGCGCGCCGTCCAGGCCCTCGCCCCGTACGAGGTCCTCGCCACCCAGCGCGGCCACCATGGGGCGCTGCTCGTCGCCGCCCGGGCCCGCGGCACCCTGGAGGCCGCGCGTGGCGACACCGTGGCCGCCGAGCGCGCCTTCCGCTCCGGCCTCAAGCACGCCGCACACGTCGAGGCACCCTTCGACCGCGCGCTGCTGCACCTCGCGTACGGCGGCTTCCTGCGCCGGGCGGGCCGCCGCACCCGCGCCGGCGAGCAGCTGCGCACCGCCCGCGACCTCCTCGTACGCCTCGACGCACCGCCCGATCTAGGGCGCTGCGAACGGGAGTTGGCGGCCTGCGGACTCGGTCCCGTCGGGTCCGCGGCCGAGCGGGAGCCACGGACACGTGGAGCGGCGCCGCTCACGCCCCAGGAACTGGCCGTCGCCCGCCTCGTCGCGTCCGGGCTCACCAACCGGCAGGTGGCACGCGAACTCGTCATCAGCGTCAAGACCGTCGAGTACCACCTCGGCCGGATCTTCCCCAAGCTGGGCGTCGACTCCCGTACGCGGCTCACGGCACTGCTGGCCACCGACGGGCCGGAGTCCGGAGCGGGGCCGCCCGGACGCGCACCCTAGGGATTCCCCCGGGGCGCATCCCGGGGCGCCCGGACTCCCCCTGTCCGTACCGTCGGTCGGGCCTTCGCGGAAACAGTCGCGAAGGGAGCGGTAACCAACGGGGGATGAACAGAAATGCCGGAGAACACCCATCGAATGGTGACCGACGTCCCGCATGCCAAGGTGCGGGCCGTCACCGAGCGCGTCGTCCAGGAACTCACGCTCGCCGCCGACAAGGTCGCCGCCCACTACGCGGAACCCGCCAAGTACCCACTGCCCGCGGACCGGACGGCCGCCGAGCACCTCGTCGCACGGCGCTTCGACAGCCTCACCGACGAAAGGAGGAAGAAGGCGGCGGCCGCGGTCCTCGCCGACCTCAGGACCGGCGCCGTACGGGCCCGGCGCCTCGGTGACCTGGCCCGCGTCGACCTGCGCTCGCCCGCCTCGGTGGACACGCAGGTCAAGCGTCTGGGCTTTCCCGAGCGGCTGAGGTTCCCGGCCGACGAACTCAGGAAGCCGCCGACTTCCCTCCTCCCCGAGGAGTCGGCCCCGCAGGGCCTGGCCGCCGTACCGGCCGCCCTGCACAAACTCGAACTGCGCATCCACCGGGTGAAGTGCCTGGACGAGACGTCCGAATGGGGATCCGACGAGATCCATCTCGCCGGAACCAGCGTGGACGAGAGCGGCGACACCCTGAAGATCGGCCAGTTCAAGGTCCGCAGCTTCGACGACGGCGACGTCAAGGTGTACGACCCGCCGCGCCGCTTCCACTGGTTCGGCCTCGACGAGGGCACCAAGTACCCGAAGTCGTACTTCGTCACGCT
The DNA here is from genome assembly GCF_044456225.1 of Streptomyces sp. NPDC050988. NCBI lineage: Bacteria > Bacillati > Actinomycetota > Actinomycetes > Kitasatosporales > Streptomycetaceae > Streptomyces > Streptomyces sp. NPDC050988. The sequence continues at coordinate 16,746 of NZ_JBITFQ010000014.1, forward strand.
GGTGCTCGCCGAGGTCGACTGGGGCGGCCTCGCCGACTACGTGGGCGCACTGCTCGACCTCATCAAGAAGAAGGTCACCGCCTATCTCGCCGCGGCCATCGGGGGCGCGATCGGAGCCTCCGGCGGGCCAGTCGGGATCCTCATCGGGATGGCCGTCGGCGCGGCCGTCGGCTGGGTCTTCGACCAGCTCAAGGGCCTCTTCGGCGACGAGGTGTTCAAGCCCGTCACCGTCAACGCGGTCATCCCCTCACTCACCGGCCTCTGGGCCGGCCGCCCCTTCACGGCCCCGGCGGTCGCCGACTACCGAGGCCACGGCGGCCACTACCGACTGACGTACGACTGGCGCATGTACGACTGAGCGAGCGGCGCGGCCGTACGGCCGGATCCAACCTCGGGGGAAACGGGGGAAACAGGGGGATGCGGGGGCCGGAAGGCCGCCGCCCGTCAACGGCACAGACGGGCGGCGGCCTTCCGCTGCAGCGCCCCGTCAGGGGCGCGGGGAACTGCGCGACCAGCCCCCACCGACCCGCACCCAACAACGCAACACCACCTACGTATCGCACTCCAGAACAGTCCGACAAAGCCCGCACCGAGCCCGAACCCGCCCCCGCACCGGCACCCGAATCCGCTGATGACAGGTAGGACAGGGAAACGACACCCGCAGCGGCCCGTGCCCTCCCGGCGCGTCCGGCGTGAAGGCGTACGACACGTCGGCCGCCCCGCCCCCGGCCACGTGATCCTGCGCGTGCCGGCGATCCTTCGCGTAACGCCGCCGCCCCGCCCACCCTGCCGCGGTCAGCGGCGGCTGCCGCTCGTCGTGACGGGCCCGCGTCATCCCCTTCGTGTACGCGGTGTACGCCTGCGGGCTGGTGAACCAGGTCGCCGGATCCTCACCGAAGACCAGGGACCGCTTGGCCAGCACGTACCCGAACTCCTCCGGCGTCAGATAGCCCAGCTTCTGCGAGGACGCCGAGTCCTCCCGGTACGCGTCGAGCAGCAGCCAGCCCGCGCCGAGATACGTCGTCGCCGTGTCCGTGAGGATCTCGTTGTCGCGTGTGCCGGGCAACGACAGGTCCAGACGGTGCAGATAGACATGCATCACCTCGTGCGCGAGCGCCGCGCCGATGTCCCTGCGGTGAGTACGGAACCGGTCGTTCAGCTCGATGAAGTACTCGGGGCCCGCGGCCAGCTCGACGTTCGCCGCGTGCTCCATCTCGCGGAAACTCACGATCATGCGGGCATCCGGCAGACGGAAGTGTCGCACCAGCTCGCGGGCGACCCGCTGGGCGCCCAGATGGAGATCGTCCGTATCGCAGAACGCCACGTCGGCGGGGGCCACGCTGGTGGCGAAGGTGTGGATGGTGTCGTACGAGAGGCGTCTGTACAGCGCGGTGATCGCCGCCCGCACCGTGTCCAGGTGCGGGTAGCCGTGCTCGACCGGACCGCCGTTCGTCACGTCCGTACCCCCAAAGAGGCCCTGAACCCCCATTCCACTCTAAGGGGACGCGAGCGGATTCTCCTGGGTTGGGTTGCCCGGTGGGGGAGTGAGATCCACCCTTGCCGCCCATGCGTCATGATCCTCATACTTCTGTGCGCTCTTCCGCGCACTCAACCACCCATGAAAGGGATCATGTTGACAAACAGGGCAGGCAGTCTCCTCAAGAGATCCGCCTTCAAGCGGGCCGCGGCGATCGGTGCCGTCGCCCTCGCGACCGCCAGCCTCCAGCCCGTCGCCGCGCACGCGGCGCCGGTGCCGGTCGTCGGCGGTACGCCCGCGGCGCAGAACGAGTTCCCGTTCATGGTCAGCCTGTCCATGGGCTGCGGCGGTGCCCTCTACAAGAAGGACGTCGTCCTGACCGCCGCGCACTGCGTGGCCGGCTCGGGCAACACCACCGGGATCACCGCCACGGCCGGGGTCGCCGACCTCAACGCCTCCGGCGCGATCAAGGTGAAGTCCACCAAGGTCCTCCAGGCCCCGGGCTACAACGGCAGCGGCAAGGACTGGGCGCTCATCAAGCTCGCCCGGCCCATCAACCTGCCCACGCTGAAGCTCGCGACGAACACCCGCTACAACAGGGGCACGTTCACCATCGCCGGGTGGGGCGACACCGCGGAGAACGCGAACACCGGTTCCACGCAGCTCCTCAAGGCCAAGGTGCCGTTCGTCGCCGACCGCCAGTGCAAGCGGCACTACGGCAGCCGGCTCATCGCCGGACAGGAGATCTGCGCCGGGGTTCCGCGCGGCGGGGTCGACACCTGCCAGGGCGACTCCGGCGGTCCCATGTTCCGCAAGGACGACAGCGGAAAGTGGCTCCAGGTCGGGATCGTCAGCTGGGGCGACGGGTGCGCCCGACCGCTCGTGCCGGGCGTGTACACCGAGGTGTCCACGTTCTCCGCGGCGATAGCCCGGGCCGCGGCGACGCTCTAGCCTCCGGCGGGGGGACGGGCGTTCGCGGTGTTCTCGCCGGGGACGCCTTTCTTCCTCGGCGGCGGGACGGCCTTCCTTCCTCGGCCGCGGGACGCCTTCCTCTCTCGGCCGCGCAGGCCGGCGGGGCCGGTCGCACAGTGTTCCGGCGCCCAGGAGGAAAACGCGGAGCGCTCAGTGCTCCGGCGACCCGGAGGAAAAATGCGGGGCGCTCACCCGGAGCCCGATGGGATAGTGCCGTTCATGACTGTCGAGGATGCAGCCGTCGGCCCCTCCGTCCAGGTCGGTGGGGAGGACGAGGAACTGTCCGAGCGGCTCGACCGGGAGCTGACCGCCCTCAACGCGCGGGCCACCGGCGCCGGGAAGCCCGACGAGTTCTCGATCCGTGCCACCGACGACGCGGCGGAACTCGCCGGAGGGCTCACCGGGTGGGTCTGGGGCACCCTGTGCGGAGTGGACGCGCTGTGGGTGCGGGAGGAGCTGCGGCACACGGGGTGGGGCACCCGGCTCCTGCGTGCCGCCGAGGCGGAGGCCGTGCGGCGCGGATGCACCGACATGCTCCTCTCGTCCTACTCCTTCCAAGCACCCGACTTCTACAAGCGCCTGGGGTATCGCGAGACGGGCCGCCTCGACGGGATCCCCGGCGGCCACCAGGCCGTGTACCTCCAGAAGACGCTCGACGCCGGCTAGTCCGAACGGCCCGCGCCGCCCCCGCCCGCCGCCTCGTCCGCCTCCCGCGTGTCATCCATGCCCCGCAGGACCGGAGGAACGGACGCCTCCTCGAACTCCAGCAGCCACACGTCGTTCACGCCCTCCCGCAGAACCGGTCCTGGGACGTACAGGGACCGTTGCGGGCCGACGGACCAGTACCGGCCCAGGTTGAAGCCGTTGATCCACGCGAACCCCCTTGTCCAGCCGGGCAGTTCGAGGCGGGCGTCCCCGGCGTCGCGCACCGTGACCGTGCCGCGGTACAGGCCGGGGGCACCGGAAGTGGGAAGCGGCCGGAACGACACCGGCTCCACACCGGTGTCGAACGCGTCGAGACGCAACGCCCGCGCCCGTACCCCGTGCAGATACTGCCGTTCGTGCAGTACGCCGCCGGTGATGCCCTTCGTCTCCCCGGTGCGCGGGCCGTAGTTGACCCGGCCCAGCGACTCCACCCACAGGTCCACGCGCGCGGGACCGGCCACCGGCTCCTTGAGCTGCGGCTCGTCCTCGGTGAGCACTCCGGCCGGCTCTCCGTCGACGTACACCGTCGCCAGGTCCCGCAGGCCGCGCACGGTCAGAGGGTACGGGCGGCGGGGTCCCGGAACGTCGACCGTGTAGCGGACCAGCCCCCGGTCGACGTCCAGTTCCTCGAAGGTCGGCGGCATGGGCCGCTCGGTCTCGGGCCCGCCGAGCGCGTCGAGCACGGCGGACAGGGACGCCCATCCGGTCAGTTCCGCGGTGGCCGGGGCGCCCAACCGGGCCGGTGCGGCGGGCAGTTCGGGCAGCGGGCTGTCCGTGTACGCGGCCAGGAGCGACCGGAACCGCCAGAACTTCTCCGTGGGGCGCCCGTACTCGTCGATCGGCGCGTCATAGTCGTACGACGTCACGTCCGGCTCCAGCACCCCGTCGTGCAGCGCGCCGCCGCCCCGGTTGGCGCCCGCCCAGCCCGCGAAGTTCGTGCCGCCGTGCGCCATGTAGAGGTTGACCGAGGCCCCGCACTCCAGGATCTCCCGGAGCGCGTCGGCCGCGTCGACGGGATTGCGTACGACGTGCTCCGCGCCCCAGTGGTCGAACCAGCCGCACCAGAACTCCATGCACATCAGCGGACCCGTCGGCCGGTGCCGGCGCAGCGTCCCGAAGGCCACGCGCGCGTGCGACCCGAAATTCGCCGTCGCCAGGACACCGGGCAGGGAGCCGCCGGTGAGCATGTGGTCCTCGGGGCCGTCCGACGTGAAGAGCGGCACCGTCACGCCCGCCTCGCGCAGCAGGCCGGCGAGCCGGCCCAGATACACCTGGTCCGAGCCGTAACTCCCGTACTCGTTCTCCACCTGCACCATCAGCACCGGACCGCCGCGGTCGATCTGCCAGGGCACGATCTCCCGCAGCAGACGCGCGAACCAGCGCTCCACATGGCCCAGGAACCGCTCGTCACGGGTGCGCACGAGGGCGCCCGACTCACCGGTCAGCCAGTGCGGCAGCCCGCCGTTCTCCCACTCGGCGCAGATGTACGGACCCGGCCGCACGATCGCCCGCAACCCGGCCTCCCGGGTCGCGTCCAGGAACCGGCCGAGCGCCCCGACGTCCCGGAAGGAGCCCGGCCGCGGCTCGTGCAGATTCCACGGGACGTACGTCTCCACACAGTTGAGGCCCATCGCCCGCAGCATCGCCAGCCGGTGCCCCCACTGCCCCTCGTGCACCCGGAAGTAGTGCAGCGCCCCCGACAACAGCCGCACCGGCCGCCCGTCCAGCAGAAAATCGGTGTCCCCCACCGTGAACTCGGTCATGAGCACCACCCTGACCCCTGGCGGCGACCCGGTCCATGGACAAAGATCAGCGCTGATTGGACGCAGCGGACGCAGCGGACGCAGCTGACGGGCGCGGGACGGGCTTGCCGGACAGGCGGGAGGACAGCCGATGTACCACACCTGGATGCGGTTCTTCAGCCCCGGACCCGCCCACCACAAGCTCGGCCTCGTCTGCCTCGGCGTCGGCCTCCAGTACGGCGCACTGCCCACCGTCGGACCCCGCACCCTCGACCACCACGTGGCCGTCGTCGTCAGCGCCGGCCACGGCTGGTTCCGTACCGTCGACGGGCGGTCCACGGCCGTCACCGCGCCCGCCCTGCTCTGGCTCACCCCCGGCGTGCCCCACCACTACGCGCCCGACCCCGAGACCGGCTGGGACGAGGCCTTCGTCGACTTCACCGGGCCCACCGCCGACACCTACACCGAACTCGGCTACATCGAACCGGCCCGGCCCGTCGTCCCCCTCTCCGACGCGGGCCCGGCCCGCACCACCGTCGCCCGCATCGCCCGCGCCGCCCGCCTCGGCAACCCCCTCCTGGAGGTCGAGACCAGCGCGGCCGTCCACGAACTCCTCGTCACCCTGCGCCGCGCCCGCGCCGACACAGCCCCCGACGGCGAACAGGTACTCCAGGCCCTCGCCCGCGACGCCTTCAAGCCCCTCTCCGTCGCCGACCACGCGGCCCGCCACGGCATGAGCCCCGCCGAACTGCGCACCGCCGTCCGCCGCGGCGCCGGATGCAGCCCCAAGGACTACCTCCTCGGCATCCGCCTCGGCCGCGCCAAGGAACTCCTCGCCGCCACCGAACTCCCCGTCGCCGCCGTGGCCAGACGCGTCGGCTACGACGACCCGGCCTACTTCTCCCGCCTGTTCACCCGCCGCGTCGGCACCGCACCCGTGCGGTTCCGGGAACAACAGGGACGTACGGTCCCCGGCGGCTGGAGCAACCAGGTCCCCGACCCCGACGATCCGCCGATGCTCCATTCCCCGGGAACACGATGACCGGCACGCGCCACGTAGGGTTGCCCTCCATGACCACCAGCAACACCGGAAACGCGGGCGGCGTCGACCCGGCCGTCCGCGCCGAACTCGCCCGGCTGCGCGAGAGCATCGACAACATCGACGCGGCCGTCGTCCACATGCTCGCCGAACGCTTCAAGTGCACCCAGCAGGTCGGCCACCTCAAGGCCGCCCACCAGCTGCCGCCCGCCGACCCGTCCCGCGAGGCCCAGCAGATCGCCCGGCTGCGCAGCCTCGCCGAGAACGCCAGACTCGACCCGGCGTTCGCGGAGAAGCTCCTCAACTTCATCATCGCCGAGGTCATCCGCCACCACGAGAGCATCGCGGACAGTGCGGGTGGCGCGGACAAGTTGTAGGTCCGCCCTCTCGGCGTGCGCGCCGAAATGAGGCATCCTGCGTGAGCACTCCTTGTCAGTACACGAGTACTCCCTGTCGGCCGGTTCGGACATAAGCTTGTCGTCCAAGCGAGGGGACTTCGCTCCATGCCGCCGGATGCCAAGATCCTCATAGTCGACGACCATGAGGAAACGCTCTACGCCCTGGAAAGCGCCCTGGCCCCGCTCGGCTACCACCTGACGCGGGCCACCAGCGGCGACGAAGCGCTGAAGGAAGTCCTGCGCGGCCACGTCGGCCTGCTCCTCCTCGACGTACGCATGCCCGGCGTCAGCGGCCTCGACGTCGTCCGCTACATGCGCGGCGTGGAACAGACCCAGCTCATCCCGATCATCCTCGTCACCGGCTTCGGCCCCGACGCCGAACTCACCGCCACCGCCTACCACCTGGGCGTCGCCGACCTCGTCATGAAACCCATAGACCCCTGGGCCCTGCGCACCAAGGTCCGCTACCTGTACGACTCCCACCAGCGCTACCAGTCCCTGGAACGCGAAGTACGCGAACTCCGCGCCCTGGTGAAGGAACAGCCGCCCGCCGGGCGCTTCGTGGGACCGGGGACATAACCCCGACCGGTCCGGGACACAACCCCGACCGGTCCGGGGCGCGACTCCCACCGCTCCGGGGGCGCAACCCCGCCCGGACAGGCCACCCCTGTGCCGGGCCACGCCCATCAGGCAGCATGGCACCCATGTCCGTACTGACGCGCGACGAAGCGCAGACCCGTGCCAAGCTCCTCGACGTCCACCGCTACCAGATCGAACTCGACCTGACGCGCGGCGACGAGAACTTCGACTCCCGTACCGTCATCCGCTTCACCACCCGCGCGGACGGGGACACCTTCGTCGAGCTCAAGCCCGCCGAACTGCGCTCCGTCACCCTCGACGGCAACCTTCTCGACCTGGACGCCCACTCCCTGGACGAGAACCGGCTGCCGCTCAAGGACCTCACGGCCGGCGAGCACGAACTGCGCATCGACGCCACGATGCGCTACTCCCGCACCGGCGAGGGCATGCACCGCTTCACCGACCCCACCGACGGCGAGACATACGTCTACACACAGCTGTTCATGGACGACGTGCAGCGCGTCTTCGCGGCCTTCGACCAGCCCGACCTCAAGGCCGTCTTCGAGCTGACCGTGACGGCCCCCGAAGGCTGGACCGTACTCGCCAACGGCATCACCGAGCGGCAGGACGACGGCCGCTGGCAGGCCGCCGCCACCCCGCTCATCTCCACCTACCTCGTCGCCGTCGCCGCCGGCCCCTGGCACTCCGTACGCACCGAACACCGCGGCCTGCCCTTCGGCATCCACTGCCGCCGCTCGCTCGCCCCCCACCTCGACACCGACGCCGACGAGATCCTCGACATCACCCGCGCCTGCTTCGACCGCTACCACGAGAAGTTCGAGGAGCCCTACCCCTTCGACTCCTACGACCAGGCGTTCGTCCCCGAGTTCAACGCCGGCGCCATGGAGAACCCCGGACTCGTCACCTTCCGCGACGAGTTCGTCTACCGCTCCGCCGTCACCGACACCGAACGCCAGACCCGCGCCATGGTCATCGCCCACGAGATGGCCCACATGTGGTTCGGCGACCTCGTCACCCTGCGCTGGTGGGACGACATCTGGCTGAACGAGTCCTTCGCCGAGTACATGGGCTACCAGACCCTCACCGAGGCGACCCGATTCACCGACACCTGGACCGACTTCGGCATCGTCCGCAAGGCCTGGGGCTACGACGCCGACCAGCGCCCCTCCACCCACCCCGTCGCCCCCGACCCCGAGGCCGTCCCCGACACCGCCTCCGCGATGCTCAACTTCGACGGCATCTCCTACGCCAAGGGCGCCTCGGCCCTGCGCCAACTCGTCGCCTGGCTCGGCGAGAAGGACTTCCTCGCGGGCATCAACACCCACTTCGCCCGCCACAAGTTCGCCAACGCCACCCTCGCCGACTTCATCGAATCCCTCGCCGCGACCACCGAACGCGACGTCCACGCCTGGGCCGACTCCTGGCTCCGCACCACCGGCGTCGACACCCTCACCGCGTCCGTCACCGCTGAGCCGGGGGAGTGGACCCTCACCCTCGACCGCACGGGCAGCCGCCCCCACCGCGTCACCGTCGGCGTCTACGACCGCGACCTCAACGACAGCCGCGCACTCCTCCTGCGCGAACGCTACGAGACGGACATCCCCGGGCAGCCGGCCCCCGAACCCCGTACCGGCACCCGCCCCGCCCTCGTCGTCCCCAACGACCTCGACCTCACCTACGCCAAGATCCGCCTCGACGAGGTGTCCTCCGAGACCGCCCTGCGCGGCATCTCCGACGTCCCCGACGCCCTCACCCGCGCCGTGCTGTGGAACACCCTGCGCGACATGGTCCGCGACGGCGACCTCGCCCCCGCCGCCTACCTGGAGACCGCCCGCGCCCACCTCCCCGAGGAGAGCGACCTCGCCGTCGTCCAGGGAGTCCTCACCTTCGCCGCCGCCCAGGTCGCCGACCGCTACCTGCCCGCCCACGAACGGCCCGCCGCCCTCGCCACCCTCACCTCGCTCTGCCGCGACCTCATCCGCCGCACCGAGGACGGCGACCACCCCGGCCTGCGCCTCATCGCCGTACGCCACCTCATCGACGTCGCCGCCCAGCCCGACACCATCAGCGCCTGGCTCTCCGAAGGCACCGTCCCCGGCGGCCCCGAACTCGACCCCGAACTGCGCTGGCGCATCCTCGGCCGCCTCGCCGTCCTCGGCGCCATCGACGACGCCGTCATCGACACCGAACTCGTCCAGGACCCCAGCGCCACCGGCCAGGAAGGCGCCGCCCGCTGCCGCGCCGCCCTCCCCGACCCCGTCGCCAAACGCGCCGCCTGGGAGTCCATGTTCACCACCGACGACCTCTCCAACTACCTCTTCACCGCCACCGCCCAGGGCTTCTGGCAACCCGAACAGACCGACCTCGTACGCCAGTACGTCGACCTCTACTGGAACGACGCGGTAGCCGTCGCCGCCCGCCGCGGCCCCGCCATCGCCGAAGCAGCCGGCCGCTGGGCCTTCCCCGCCTACGCCATCACCCCGGAAACCCTCCAAGCAGGCGAACAATGCCTGACAGAGTCCACCCCCACCCCAGCCCTCCGCCGCAAACTCACCGACCAACTGGACGACTTGGCACGGGCGTTGCGAGTACGAGAGTCATAGAGGACAAGGACTGATCGGCAGGCCTCGCGCCCGCGCCCCTTCGGCTCCGGGGGCGCGGGCAACCGCCTGCATTCGGTTTTCCGGGGCCCGGGCAACCGCCCTCTTTCGGTTTTCAGGGGGCGCGGGGCGACTCTCTTGCGGGGTTCGGGGGTCGCCTTCTCGCGGGGGGTGCGGGCGACAGCCTGCCTTTGCTCTTCAGAGGCATGGGGCTCGCTCTCTTGCACGGGCGCCGCGAACCGCCATCTTTCAGGGGCGCGGGGAACTGCGCGACCAGCCCCAACCGACCCGCACGTCACCACAAACCCACAGACCCCCAAACCCCCGGCGCGGAGCGCCAATACCCCTTTCGAGTGCTGATCACCGCACTCTCCGCGCACGCCGCCCCAAACACAGACACGCTGGAAGTCCCCGCCCGCGCCCCGGAGGACGACCATGAGCCCGCTCGCATCAGGCCCCCACGGCCCGACCACCCTGCGACCGCTGCTCACCACCGTGCTCGACGCACTGACAGCCGGCGCGGCCACCCGCGACGGCCCCCTCCCGGCCGGCGGCCCCACCGAGGTCGCCGCCCGCCTCCGCGAGGCCCTCGGCGACCCCTTCCCGGACCACGGCGACGAAGACGCCCTCCGCACCCTCGTCCAAGCCGTCGCGGCAGGCGCGGCAGACCCCGCGGACCCCCTCTGCACGGCCCACCTCCACTGCCCGCCCCTCGCCGTCGCCACCGCAGCCGACCTCGCCGCCTCCGTCCTCAACCCCTCCCTCGACTCCTGGGACCAGGCCCCGGCCGCCTCAGAACTCGAAGCCCTCGTCACCAGGGCCCTCGCCGCCGAGGTCTACGGGTCGACAGGACAAGCCCGGTCAACCGGCGACGCCCTCGTCACCACAGGCGGCACCGAGTCCAACCAACTCGCCCTCCTCCTCGCCCGCGAACACCACGGCCACACCCGGCTCGTCTGCGCCGAGAACGCCCACCACTCCCTCCGCCGCGCCACCTGGCTCCTCGGCCTCCCCGAACCCGCCACCGTGCCCGCCCCCGCAGGCACCATGGACCCCGCCGCACTCGGCGAAGCCCTCACCGCACTCCCGGGCCCCCTCCTGGTCGCCGCCACCGCCGGAACCACCGACGCCGGCCTCATCGACCCGCTCCCCGACATCGCCGCCCTCTGCGAAACCCACGGCGCCCGCCTCCACATCGACGCCGCCTACGGCGGAGGCCTCCTCTTCAGCGACCGCCACCGCCCCAAACTCGACGGCCTCAACCGCGCCCACACCGTCACCCTCGACCTGCACAAACTCGGCTGGCAGCCCGTCGCCGCAGGACTCCTCGCCGTACGCGACCGGCACGACCTCGCCCCACTGGCCCACCACGCCGACTACCTCAACGCCGACGACGACACCGAAGCAGGCCTCCCCGACCTCCTCGGCCGCTCCCTGCGCACCACCCGACGACCCGACATCCTCAAGATCGCCGTCACCCTCAAAACCCTCGGCCGCACCGGACTCGGCACCCTCGTCGACCGCGTCTGCGAACAGGCCGCCGAGTTCGCCGAACTCGTCCACCGGCACCCCCGCTTCGAACTCCACGACCGGCCCACCATCAGCACCGTCCTGTTCCGGCCCACCGACGCCACCGACGACACCGTGGCCGCCGTACGCCGCACCCTCCTCACCGAAGGCCGGGCAGTCCTCGGCCGCGCCCGCCTCGACAACCGCCTCTGGCTCAAAGCCACCCTGCTCAACCCGCACACCGGAGCCGACGACCTGACCGCGCTCCTGAAACTGGTGGAAGGACACACCCCGCGATGACGCCCCCCACGTCCCCGACACCCCCCACGCACCCCAAACACCCCGTACACCACGAACCCGAAGCCCCCCGCGACCTCGTCGGCATCGGCATCGGCCCCAACAACCTCTCCCTCGCCGCCCTCGCCCACCCCCTGGCCGAACTCGACACCGCCTTCTACGAACAGCGGCCCACCTTCGACTGGCACCCCGGCCTCCTCATCGAAGGCACCACCCTCCAAGTCCCGTTCCTCGCCGACCTGGTGACCCTCGCCGACCCCGCGAGCCCCTGGACCTTCCTCAACTACCTCAAGGCCCGCGACCGCCTCTTCCCCTTCTACTTCGCCGAACGCCTCCACATCCACCGCGCCGAATACGCCGCCTACTGCCGCTGGGTCAGCGACAGCCTCCCCGGACTCCACTTCGGCCACCAGGTCGACGCCGTCCGCTGGAACCCCGAACGCGACGTCTTCGAAGTCGACTTCACCCAACTCGACAGCGACGGCGAAGCCGAAGCACTCGGCCGCACCTACACCAAGAACATCGCCCTCGGCATCGGCACCGCCCCCCACATCCCCGAACCGCTCCGCCCTCTCGTCGAAGCCCCCGGCGTGCCCGTCATCCACGCCGCCGACTACCTCGAACACCGCGACCGGTTCCTCACCGCCGAACACATCACCGTCATCGGCTCGGGACAGTCAGGCGCCGAGGTCTTCCTCGACCTCCTCAGAAACCGCCCCGCAGGACGCGAGAAGATCCACTGGCTCGCCCGCACCGAGGCCTTCGCGCCCATGGAGTACTCAAAACTCGGGCTCGAACACTTCACACCCGACTACACGCGCTACTTCCACGCCCTGCCCGAGCCGGTACGCGACCGGCTCGTCCCCGCCCAATGGCAACTCCACAAAGGCATCGACGCCGACACCATCGCCGCCATCCACGACGAGCTCTACCGCCGCACCCTGAACGGCGGCTGGCCCGACACCGTCCTCACCCCCGGCGTCCACGTCCGCACCGCGGGCCGCATCGCCACCACCAAGGTCGAACTCCACCTGGAACACGCCCAACAGGCCAGCCGCTCCCGCATCACCACCGACGCCGTCGTCCTCGCCACCGGCTACCGCGAACGCCCCCTCGGCCGAATCCTCGCCGGACTCGACCCCTACATGCGCCGCGACGCCTCCGAACGCCCCCGCATCGACGACAAGCACCGCCTCGTCCTCGACCCCTCCGTCACCGGAACCGTCTACGTCCAGAACGGCGAACGCCACACCCACGGCGTCGGCGCCCCCGACCTCGGCCTCACCGCCTGGCGCAGCGCGAGCATCCTCAACTCCCTGACGGGCAAAGACCCTTACCCACTGCCGGACCGAACGGCCTTCACGACCTTCGGACTCACCCAGCAGCCCCAGATCCCGCCCGCCAGGCAGCAACCACGGATGCTCACACCACTCGCCGACTAGAAGACCGGCGTCCCCTCACGCGTCAGCTTCCAGTCCACCGACGCGAACTCCTTCGGGTCCAGCGAACCCTTCGCCGTCACCCACTCCGCGATCCGCGTCCGGATCTCCGTCGACTCCGCCCACAGCTCCTTCGCCGACGCAACATGCGGGAACGCCCCACCGCCATTGGCCCGGTAGTTGTTCACCGCGAACACGAACTGCCGCGCGTCGTCCAACGCCACACCGTTGTAGGACAGGTTCTTGATCCGCGAACCCGCCGCCTGAGCGATGTCGATGTCGTACGTCAGACCCGAAACATAGTCGTAGTTGTAGTCCGGCCGGTTGCCCGCGTTCGTCAGCTTCTCCACGTCGACCGCGGCACCGGCCGCCGTCTGCACGAAGTACTGCGCCGAGTACTCCAGATACGCCCGCACCTGCGCACCCGTCATCAACTTCGCGACCAGCGTGTTGTCGTACACATACAGACTCGACAGATCCCGGATCGTCACATCACCGGCCGGGATCTCCGACGTACGCGAGAACGGCGACGCCTGCGACAACACCGGCAACGACGCGTACTCCGTCCCCACCAACGCCGCCTTGACCACGTCCTCCTGGACCTTCGTGATCAGGTCGATGATCGGGGCGTCCTTGTAACGCGCCTCCACCGTCGTCAGCGTCTCAGTCGCCGTCCCGACCACCTGGTTGACATACGCCACGACCACATCGTGCTCGTCCTTCAACAGCTTCGTGATCTTCGGGTCGTCGGCCACCGAGTTCGAGTTGCGGACCGACGCCGCCACCGACTCGACCGTCCAACGACCCTTCTCGAAGACCAGCTCGAAGTCGAACAACGACAACCGCTCCGCATACGCCAACGGCTCCGACAGGACGACCGTCTTCCCCGTCTTCGTGTTCGTGACCTTCAGCTCCGGAATCTCCACATGCGCGTGCCCGACCAGAATCGCGTCGATCCCCGGCACCTGCTGCGCCACCAACCCCGCCGAGTTCTCGACGTACGGCAGCTGATCACCGTACGAGGACGTGCCCGACGAACCGGAGTGCGCCGACACGACCACCACGTCCGCACCCATCGACCGAAGCTTCGGCACCCACTTCGCCGCCTGCTCCTCCAGACCCGGGAACGTCAACTTGCCCTGCACATAGGCCTTGTCCCAGATCGCGATACCCGGGTTCGTCAGACCCAGCACGGCAACCTTCACCGGCGGGGCGCCCTTCACGTGGAACTTCTTGATGAAGTACGGAGGGAAGGCCGGCTTCAGCGTCTTCGCGTCCAGCGCGTTCGCACCCAACAGCGGGAAACGGCACTGCGACTCGAACTTCCGCAGCGTCTCGATTCCATAGTTGAACTCATGGTTGCCGAGCGCCACCGCGTCATAGCCGATCGCGTTCATCGCCTGCGCCATCGGATGCACCGGACCGCCCTTGGCGGTGATCGGGTCCACCTTCGCGTAGTAGTACGTCAAAGGCGTGCCCTGAATGGTGTCACCGGCGTCCAGCAACAGCGTGTTGCACCGGCCCTTCTCCTCACGGACCGCGTTCACCAGCGTCGAGATCCGCGCCAGACCCTGCGCGTTGCCCGCCGCATCCTTGTACTCCGCGTCCTTGAAGTAGTCCCAGTTGAAGATGTGACCGTGCAGATCGGTCGTACCCATCACCGTCAGCGAATACCGCTTCGGCTTCCTGCCGCCCTTCGCCACCGCGACCTCCGCCGCCTGAGCACTCGGCGCCGCGGCCGCACCGGCCAGGGCAACCCCCGCGCCGGTCACGGCGGACTTCTTCAGGAACTTCCGACGGTTCAACGCCATGACGGGCCACTCCTCGGGGAAAGGTCGACAACACGAGCAGATACGCGCGTAGATTCTGACCCGGTCATGACGTACCGCAACAGCCCTCGCAGGTTTCGATCTGATGACCGACAAGGCCCGGAAACGGGCCGCCGGTGACAGAGTGGGACGTATGACCTCACCCTCCGACGCCCCCGGGGAAACCCGGTCCGCGGTCCCCTACGGCACACCCGACGCACCCCGCATCGCCGTCCGCGGCGAAGCCCACCTCGAAGTCGACCCCGAGATCGCCCGCATCGGCATCACCGTCAGCGCCCGCGGCACCGACCGCCGCGACGCCCTCACCGACCTGACCCGCCGCAACACCACCGCCCTCGACCTCATCAAGACCTACGGCGACGCCGTCGAAAAACTGGAGACCGGCGCCTTCTCCATCACCCCCGAACTCACCAAACACGGCCGCGGCGAACGCATCCGCGCCTACC
Source organism: Streptomyces sp. NPDC050988 (assembly GCF_044456225.1). NCBI lineage: Bacteria > Bacillati > Actinomycetota > Actinomycetes > Kitasatosporales > Streptomycetaceae > Streptomyces > Streptomyces sp. NPDC050988. The sequence goes on from NZ_JBITFQ010000014.1 coordinate 31,799, forward strand.
ACGGCCGCGTCCACATCACCGCCGAACTCACCGACTTCACCGCCCTCGGCGAACTCACCACCCGCCTCGCCGACCTCGACCTCACCCGCGTCGACGGCCCCTGGTGGGCCCTGCGCCCCGACTCACCCGCCCACCGCCAGGCACGGCAACAAGCAGTACGCGAAGCCGTCCAACGCGCCCGCGAATACGCCGAAGCCCTCGACACCACCCTCGCCGCCCTCGTCGAACTCGCCGACATCGGCGCCGAGAACGCCCAGCCCTACGGCATGGAAGCCAAGGCCGCCCGGTCCATGCGCACCATGGCATTCGACGCGGCAGCCCCCGAAGGAGCCCCCGCCCTCGACCTCGAACCCGAACGGCAGCACGTCTACGCACAGGTCAACGCCCGCTTCACAATGTCACCGCCGACCCTCTGAACGCCCTCCGAAATGCTCATCGGAGCGGCCCCGCGCACAATTCAACCCTTGTCAACAGCCCTTCACGCAAAGGTTGTTGAGTAGTCATGCCCGACCAATTCCCTACCCGCTGGTAAGGCCTAGGCTCGAACCATGCGCCGAGCAAAGATCGTCTGTACATTGGGCCCCGCCACCGACTCGTACGACCAGATCAAGGCACTGGTCGAAGCCGGAATGGACGTAGCCCGCCTCAACCTCAGCCACGGCAGCCATGCCGACCACGAGGAGCGCTACCAGCGCGTGCGAAAGGCCTCCGACGAGACCGGCCGCAGCGTCGGAATCCTCGCCGACCTTCAAGGCCCGAAGATCCGACTCGGCCGCTTCACCGAAGGCCCCGTACTCCTTGAACGCGGAGACACCTTCACCATCACCGTCGAAGAGGGCACAGAGGGTGACCGCCAGACCTGCGGAACCACCTACTCCGGCCTCGCCGCCGACGTCACCACCGGCGAACGCATCCTCGTCGACGACGGCAAGGTCTGCCTCGAAGTCACCTCCGTCGACGGACCCCGCGTCCACACCACCGTCATCGAAGGCGGCATGGTCTCCGACAACAAGGGCCTCAACCTCCCCGGCGTCGCCGTCTCCGTCCCCGCCCTCTCCGAAAAGGACGAGGCGGACCTCCGCTGGGCCCTTCGGGCGGGCTGCGACGTCATCGCCCTCTCCTTCGTCCGCAGCGGACGCGACATCGAGGACGTCCACCGCATCATGGACGAAGAATGCCGCCGCCTCCCGGTCATCGCCAAGGTCGAGAAACCCCAAGCCGTCGAGAACATCGACGACATCGTCGCCGCCTTCGACGGCATCATGGTCGCCCGAGGCGACCTCGGCGTCGAAATGCCCCTCGAACAGGTCCCGATCGTCCAGAAGCGCGCCATCAAACTCGCCAAGCGCAACGCCAAGCCAGTCATCGTCGCCACCCAGATGCTCGACTCGATGATCGACAACTCCCGCCCGACCAGGGCCGAGGCGAGCGACGTGGCCAACGCCGTCATCGACGGCACGGACGCCGTGATGCTGTCCGGCGAGACGAGCGTCGGCAAGTACCCCATCGAAACGGTCCGCACGATGTCCCGCATCGTCGAGGCCGCAGAGGAGGACATCCTCGCCAAGGGCCTCCCGCCCCTGACCGACCGGAACAAGCCCCGCACCCAGGGCGGCGCGGTCGCCCGGGCGGCGGCGGAAATGGGCGACTTCCTGGGCGCGAAGTACCTGGTCGCCTTCACCCAGTCCGGCGACACGGTCCGCCGCCTGTCCCGCTACCGCTCCCCGATCCCCCTCCTCGCCTTCACCCCGGACGCGGCGACCCGCTCCCAGCTCAACCTGACCTGGGGCGTCGAGACCTTCCTGGGCCCCCACGTCGACTCGACCGACGCGATGGTCGACCAGGTCGACGAGCTGTTGTTGAAGTACGGCCACTGCGAGAAGGGCGACGTGGTCGTCATCACGGCCGGCTCCCCGCCCGGGGTCTCCGGCTCGACCAACCTGGTGCGTGTGCATCACATCGGCGAGGACGACAGCCCCAAGTAGGTCCAAGTGGGGGTGTGGGGTCAGTACTTGGGGCCTACGTGGGTGTCCATGAGGGCTACGGAGGCGCGGCGGGCGACGGAGATGTTGAAGGGGTCGCTGCCGCGGGCGAGCGTGGTCCACTCGACTCCGACCTTGTCGAGGGTGTCGCTGAAGAGCTTCCGGATGTCGTCCGACTTGTTGGTGAAGAAGTACCGGGGGTACTCGTAGCGCTTTTTCTCGCCGGCGACGAGGCGCGTGGTCCAGTTCGTGATGCGGCAGCCGTCGGAGTGGATGAGGCCGCGGATGAATTCCCACGGGTGGGCGTCGACGATTTCCTGTTGCCAGGATTCAAGGACGATGGCACGTTCGTGTTTCTTGCCCGGGCCGTGCTGGGGAAAGAAGCAGGGCCAGTGTCGGCTGTAGCCGACGACTGAGACGTGGCCCTGAGCCTGGACGCGGTAGGCGAGCTGCGTTGGGTTGATCGAGCGCACGGCGGCTTCGCAAGCGTCGATGAGGCCAGGCCATGCGTCCGCGCACGCGATGCGGAGATAGTGCCCATTCCGTGGATGAGCGCTGATGCAGCCATCGCCGAGATACAGGCCCAGGAGGTAGGAGTACGTCTCCGCATCTTCGGGCTGTGCCGGAGCGCGGCGGCATCTGACACACGGCTCGGTCTGGGTTTGCATGCGTGGTAGCGGTTCGATCCGTGTCTGCCAGGAGCGGATCGCCGCCCGAGAGACGCCAGTTTCCTTGCTGACCGAGTTCAGGCTGCGCCCCTGGCCAACCAGCGCGAGTGCCCGCTTGCGTGTGCCCATGTCGTACATGTGGCCACTCTGCGAGGCTGATCGTCTCGACACGCAGCAAAAAGCGGATGTTCACGAGAACGTGGACATCCGCTTTTGTGTCGACCTTCGAATCGAAGGAAAGTGCCCCGGGTGGGACTCGAACCCACACTGAATACCTTTTGAGGGTATCGTCTCTGCCGATTGGACTACCGGAGCTCCTGCGAATCGAAGGAACACTCCGACCCGCCGCGTTCTAACCATACCGTAGCTAGGTAGGCTCTCGGGAGCAGTACCTGCCCCATAACGAGGAGCCCCCGTGACCGCCCCCGAGTCGCCCCAGCCCGTAGACGCGCCCGACGACGACAAGTCGCACGTGCCTCCGCTGACGACCCGTGTCGTCATCGCCGAGGACGAGGCGTTGATCCGTCTCGACCTCAAGGAGATGCTCGAAGAAGAGGGGTACACGGTCGTGGGCGAGGCCGGTGACGGTGAGCAGGCCGTCGAGCTCGCCCGGGAGCACCGCCCCGATCTCGTCATCCTCGATGTGAAGATGCCGAAGCTCGACGGCATCTCCGCCGCGGAGAAGATCGCCGAGGAGTCCATCGCCCCGGTGCTGATGCTCACCGCGTTCTCGCAGCGCGACCTCGTCGAGCGGGCGCGTGACGCGGGCGCGATGGCGTATCTCGTCAAGCCGTTCAGCAAGAGCGATGTCGTTCCGGCGATCGAGATGGCCGTCTCGCGCTTCACGGAGCTGAAGGCGCTGGAGAAGGAGATCGAGGATCTCACGACGCGTCTGGAGACGCGGAAGCTCGTGGACCGTGCGAAGTCGGTGCTGCAGACGGAGTACGGCCTGTCGGAGCCGGCGGCGTTCCGTTGGATTCAGAAGACGTCGATGGACCGTCGTATGTCGATGCAGCAGGTCGCGGAGGCGGTTATTCAGGACGCCGACGAGAAGAAGGCCGCGAAGGGCTGAGCGGCGCGCAGCGAGGGTACCTACGGCTGAGGCCCGCACCCCGTGTCATCGGGTGCGGGCCTCAGCCGTGTGCGAGGGGCCGGGCTGTGAAGGCAGGCCGGGTCAGTCCTCGCCGAGGTACGCCTTGCGGACCGACTCGTCGTGCAGGAGGTCCTGGCCGGATCCGGAGAGGACGATGCTGCCGACCTCCATGACGTGTCCCTGGTCGGCGAGCGAGAGTGCTGCCTGGGCGTTCTGCTCGACGAGCAGGATGGTGGTGCCCTGGGACTTGAGTTCGGCGATCGTGGCCATGATCTTCTGCATCATGATCGGCGAGAGGCCCATGGAGGGTTCGTCGAGCATGAGGAGCTTGGGCTGGGACATCAGGGCCCGGCCCATGGCCAGCATCTGCTGCTCGCCGCCCGAGAGGGTTCCCGCGGCCTGCTTCCTGCGTTCCCCGAGGATGGGGAAGAGGTCGTAGGCGCGCTGGATGTCCTTGTCGATGCCTGCCTTGTCGCTGCGGAGGAAGGCGCCGAGGCGGAGGTTGTCCTCGATCGTCATGCGGGGGAAGATGTGCCGCCCCTCGGGGGAGTGGGCGAGCCCGAGGGAGACGATCTGGTGGGCGGGGGTCTTCTTCAGTGACTTGCCCTGGAACTTGATCTGGCCGCCGACGGGCTTGAGGAGGCCGGAGAGGGTGCGCAGGGTGGTGGTCTTGCCGGCGCCGTTGGTGCCGATGAGGGTGACGACCTGGCCGGCGTCGACCTTGAAGGAGATGCCCTTGACGGCTTCGATCTTGCCGTAGGCGACCCGGAGGTCTTCGACTTCGAGGAGTGCGGTCATCGGTCGTTCTCCTTGCGGGGCGCGGCGTCCGTGGAGGCGTCGGCCTGTGCCTCGGCGGCTTCGACCTCGGCGAGCTCCTCCTGGCCGGGTGCGTCTTCGAAGGGTTCGCCGAGGTAGGCGGCGATGACGCGTTCGTCGCCCTGGACGGTGGCGCTGTCGCCTTCGACGAGTTTTTCGCCTTGGACGAGGACGGCGACGCGGTCGCAGAGGTTGAAGATGAATCGCATGTCGTGCTCGATGACGAGGACGGCGATGCCCATGTCCCGGATGGCGAAGACGAGTTCTTCGGTGGCCCGGGTTTCTTGGGGGTTCATGCCGGCGGTGGGCTCGTCGAGGAGGAGCAGGCCGGGTTCGCTGGCGAGGGCGCGGGCGATTTCGAGCTTGCGCTGTTCGCCGTAGGGGAGGTTCCTGGCGAGGTGGTCTCGTTTGGCGGCGAGGCCGATGAACTCGAGGAGTTCCATGGCGCGGTCTTCGGAGGCTTTTTCGGCCTTCTTGAAGCCGGGTCCGCGCAGGAGTGCGGACCAGAGTCCTTCTTTGGTGCGGGTGTGGCGGCCGACGAGGACGTTTTCCAGGACCGTCATGTTGGCGAAGAGACGGATGTTCTGGAAGGTGCGTGCGACGCCGGCGGCGGTGACCTTGAAGGACTGGGACGGCAGGACGGTGCCTTTGTAGCGGACCTCTCCCTCGGTGGGGATGTAGAGGCCGGTGAGGCAGTTGAAGAAGGTCGTCTTGCCGGCGCCGTTGGGGCCGATGAGGCCGACGATCTCTCCGCCGTTGACCTGGAGGTCGACGTTGCGTACGGCGGTGAGGCCGCCGAAGCGCATGGTGACGCCGCGTGCGTCGAGCACGGTTTCGCCGGGGGCGGTGGCGCCGGGTGCGGCGCCCTTGGTGGTGATGTCGGTAGTCATGGTGGTCAGGCCCCTGCCTTGCTGAGGACTGTGGGAGCTTCCGCTTCCTCGTGGAATTCGAGCTGGCGGCGCCGGTTCGGGATGAGGCCTTCCGGACGGAAGCGCATCAGCAGGACGAGCGCGAGGCCGAAGGCGAGGAGCTGGTAGTCGCCGAGGAACTGGAGCTTGGCGGGGATCAGGTAGAGCAGTGCGGCGCCGACGAGGGGGCCGCTGATGGTTCCCATGCCGCCGAGGACGACCGCTGCGAGCAGGAAGGCCGAGTTGGGCGGGACGACGTGGGCGAACTGGTACTGCTCGGGTGTCACGGTGTAGGTGACGTGTGCCTGGACGGATCCGGCGAGGCCGGCGAGGGCTGCGCCGAGGGCGAAGGCGATGAGCTTGACGCGGAAGCCGTTGATGCCCATGGCGAGTGCGGCTGTCTCGTCCTCGCGGATGGCGACCCAGGCGCGGCCGATGCGGGAGTCGCCGCTGCGGCGGAAGACGACCACGACGACCAGCGTGATGAGGAGCATCAGCAGGAAGTAGTTGGCGAAGCGCGCGATGGTGAATCCGGCGATGCTGTGTTCTTGGCCGAAGTCGAACCCGAGGATGTTGAGGTTCGGGATCGAGGAGATGCCGTTGGAGCCGTTGGTGATGTCGGGTCCGCTGGTGCCGTCCATGTTGAGGACGGTGATGCGGAAGATCTCACCGAATCCGAGGGTGACGATGGCGAGGTAGTCGCCGCGCAGTCGGAGGGTCGGGGCGCCGATGAGGACGCCGAAGACCATGGCGACTGCTGCGCCGAGGAGGGCGGAGGCCCAGAACGGCAGGTGGATGTCGAAGGGTGAGGAGGGGGAGCCGGAGACCATGGCCGCGGTGTAGGCGCCGACGCCGAGGAAGGCGACGTATCCGAGGTCGAGGAGTCCGGCGAGGCCGACGACGATGTTGAGGCCGAGGGCGACGGTGGCGAAGATCAGGATGTAGACGCCGATGGTCGCGTACTGGTCGTCGGACTGGGTGAAGGGGAATGCGGCGGCGGCGACGAACGCGCCGATCATGGTGACGTTGCGGTGCTTGGAGGTGAGTGCGGAGAGCCTGTTGACGAGTCCGGCTTTGGTCGCGGCGGCGAAGCCGAGGCCCGCGGTGATGAGGAAGCCGATGAACTGCTCGTCGTATTCGGTGCCGATGCCGTAGGTGAAGACGGTCAGGCCGAGGGCGAGTGCGGCGACGATGACGAGGATTTCGGCGTACGCGGGCAGCTTGTGGGCCGGGGCCTTGGTGGTGCCGGAGGCGAAGGCTGCCTTGACGACGGTGACGTCGTAGCGCCGCTGGTGGCGGAACTGCTCCCAGGCGGTGTCGTCGGGGTCGTACGGGTCGGGTGCCGGCCGCTGGAAGGGCAGGGAGAGCGAGCCGACCAGGGCGGCGAGGGTGGCGACGGCCACGATCCAGCCGCCGGGTTCGAGGTTGGCGAGGCCGCCGAGTTTGGTGCTGATCGCGATGATCGTGTACCAGGCGGTGGCGAATGCCCCGAGCGCGGCGAGCTTGAGGGCGCTGTCGGCGCCTGCGGGGGTGAGCCAGCGCAGGCCCTTGACGCCGTAGGAGGAGAGGCCGAAGAGCGTGGTGAGGGCGCCGCCGATGAGGACGAGGACCTGCAGGCCGCCGGGGTAGCCGTAGACGGTGAGGTCGCCGGGGAATGCGGCGGTCCAGGTCCAGGCGAGGAAGGTGGAGATGATGGTGAGGATGCCGCCGCCGGTGGCGAGGGCGCGTCCGATGGTCGGGGGGATGCCGATGAGTCCGGCGGTGGAGCCGGCCGGCTCCTTGGCGGGCGTCTGGGGGCTGGTGGTCTGTGTGGTCATAGGTCTCACGCCCTGTCCGCGACGCGCTCGCCGAGCAGGCCCTGTGGCCTGAAGAGGAGCACGAGGATGAGGAGTACGAAGGCCCAGACGTTGGCCCAGGACTGGCCGCCGAGCTGTGACATGCCGGGGACGTCGGCGATGTAGGCGGTTGCCATGGTTTCGGCGAGGCCGAGGACCACGCCGCCGATCATGGCTCCGTAGATGTTGCCGATGCCGCCGAGGACGGCGGCGGTGAAGGCCTTGAGGCCGAGGATGAAGCCCATGCGGAAGTCGATCTGGCCGTACTTGAGGCCGTAGGCGAGGCCTCCGACGGCGGCGAACGCGGCTCCGAGGGCGAAGGCGACCACGATGATGCGGTCGGTGTTGATGCCCATGAGCTTGGCGGTGTCCGGGTCCTGGGCGGTGGCCTGCATGCCGCGTCCGGTCCGGGTCTTCATGACGAAGTAGGCGAGGACGGCCATGCTGATGGGGGCCGCGACGAAGAGGAAGACGTCACCGGTCTGGATGGTGACGCTGCCGATCTCGAAGGGGCCGCCTTCGATCTGCGGGAAGGTCCGCGCCGACTTGGCGTTGGGGTACCAGGCCCATACCGCCTGCTGGAGGGCCAGGGAGAGGCCGATGGCGGTGATGAGGGGGGCCAGGCGTGGTGCGGTGCGCAGGGGGCGGTAGGCGAACCGTTCCGCTCCGACCGCGACGGTGACGGCGACGAAGATGGCGCCGACGAGCATGAGCGGCAGGGCGATCCACATGGTGGTGCCGTCGGGGAGTACGTACAGATAGACCGTGAGCGCGCCGAAGGCCCCGGTCATGAAGATCTCGCCGTGGGCGAAGTTGATGAGCTGGACGATGCCATAGACCATCGTGTAGCCGATGGCGACCAGCCCGTACATGGATCCCAGTAGCAGGCCGTTGACCAGCTGCTGCGGCAGTTCGTTCACCGCATGTCCTCCGAGCGTTCGGATAGTCGAGGGATGTGACCGGATGCGAGTCCGCGCGGGGCGCTTGTGGTGCAGCGCCCCGCGCGGCTCAGGTGGTGATGCGGGTGTGGATCAGCCTTCGTACGTGCCGGACTTCACCGGCTTCCAGGCGCCACCCTCGACCGAGTAGACGGTGAGCTGCTTGTTGGTGGCGTCGCCGAACTCGTCGAAGGAGACCTTGCCGGTCACACCGTCGAAGGAGACGCCCTGCATGGCCTCGGTGACCTTGGCGCGGGCGTCGTCCGGAAGCTTGCCGTCGTTGTCCTCGACGACCTTCTTCACGGCCTCGATGATCGCCCAGCCCGAGTCGTAGGAGTAGCCGCCGTACGCCTCGTAGGCCTCCTTGTAGCCCGCGGCCTTGTAGTTGGCCACGAACTCCTTGGCGGAGGGGAGGTCCTCGACGGGCGCGCCGACCGAGGTGGCGAGGTCGCCGGTGCCGCTGGCGCCGGCCAGCTTGATGAAGTCGGCGCTGTAGATGCCGTCGCCGCCGACGAGGGGGATCTTGGCGCCCGCGGCCTTGATCTGCTTGCTGAGCGGGCCGGCCTGCGGGTACTCGCCGCCGTAGTAGACGACGTCGGCACCGGAGCTCTTCACCTGCGTGGCGACGGCGGAGAAGTCCTTGGTGTCGGGGTCGATGTGCTGCGTACCGACGACCTTGCCGCCGAGCTTCTTGAACTCGTCGGTGAAGGTGGCGGCGAGGCCGGCACCGTAGGTCTTCTTGTCGTCGATGACGTAGACGCTCTTCTTCTTGGCGTCGTTGTAGACGTACTGCGCGGCGAACGGGCCCTGGATGGCGTCCGTGGTCGCGGTGCGGAAGTACGACTTGTACGGGCGGGCCTTCTCGCCGCCGTTCCACTTCGTGCCCTGGGTGAGGGCCGGGTTGGTGTTGGCGGGGGAGACCTCGACGAGCTTGGCGTCGTCGAAGACCTTCTGCATGGATTCGGCGACCGAGGAGTTCAGGGGGCCGACGACGCCGAGGACGTCCTTGTTGGCGACCAGCTTGGTGGCGTTCTGCTGGCCCGAGGAGGGCTGGGCCTGGTCGTCGAGGGCCTCGACCTTGAAGGTGATCCCTTCGACGGTCTTCTCCTTGTTGGCCGTCTTGGCTGCAAGGTCCACGGAGTTCTTGATTCCGAGGCCCAGCGCGGAGAGGTCGCCGGTCAGCGGGGCGTCGACGCCGATGACGACGGTGGTGCCACCGCCGTTCGAGTCCGAACCGCCGCCGTCCTCGTCGCGCGAGCCGCAGGCGGTGAGGGTGAGTGCTCCCGCCGCCAGCGCGGCGGTGATGGCGATGAGCGAACGTTGACGCACGATCAGCAGTCCTTTCCCTGGCACAGCCCTTCCTCGTGGAACGGGCCGAGTCGAGCGCTGGGACGAAAATAATTCGAATCCGATGGCGCGGTGACTGGCCGTGACTCTAAGCGTGCCGGGGGAACGTGGAGGAGAGTCTGAGTCATGCTGTGACGCTCTTGTTATGACACGAGGTAATGCAGAGCGGTACTCAGTGGGTGGATGGGCAGAATTCCGGCCGATTCGTCCGGTCCACATAGTGAGAACATGCAGGACGCGCCGCGGTCATTTCAGGAGCGTCCTACCGTTTTGGTGATGACCGGGAGTCGTTGCTACAGGCTACTTGCAGGGCTCCTGAGAGGTCGTGCGCATAGCGCTCACCCAGGATGAAGCTGTGGTCTTCTATTGCGCGCGTATTACGCAGAGTTACATCCAGGAAAGGGAGAGCGGCGTTTGACGGCACATTCGCGCATTCCGTGACATGCATCGTGACGACGATCTTGTGACCGAAGCCGGGCTTGGTGCGGAACGGCGGGCGCGGAACCGATGTCAGCGAGAGGCTCGCGTAGGGCTGCGAGATGCGCACGACGGTGATCGTGGGGCCGGGCAGCGCGGTGAGCTTCACGGCGAAGCTGAAGCTTCCGCTCGGAGCGCCGGCGGGCGGGCCCTCCTGGCCGAGGTAGGCGATGGACACCGCCTGGGACGGGTTGGGCGCTTCGGGTGGTGGCGGGTCGTGGGGCCGGGTCGCGAAGAGATAGCCGCCGCCCGCCACGAGGGCGACCGCGGTGGCGGACGTGAGCACGGCGAGGCGGTGTCGGGTGTACAGACTTGTCAGCCGCTCGCGCGGGGTCCCGGGGAGGAGCGGCGGGGCCGGCTCGGCGGTGTCCCACGCGTGTGTGCCCTCGCCCGGCTCGACCGGACCGACGCCGCTCAACTCCAGGGCCCTCCCGTCGGATCGCCGTCGCGGTACCGCCGCGTGCAGCGTTCGCGCGCGTCGCGGTCGATCAGTTCCCGCGCCGCCTGTTCGCCGGAGCGCTTTCTCTCGGCCCGGGCCGCGTCCACAACCTCCATGAGGATCTCGTACTGCCCGTTGGACAGGCCCATCGACTGGTAGTCCCCGTAGGTGTCGCTGTCCAGCACCTCCCGTGACCAGTGGGCGACGATTCGCGCGCACAGGTCCTCGGGAGGTGTGGCGGGCGGTGAGGACGGCGCACCGGAGGCGGCCCGTGTGCCCGCCGTCCCGCCCTGCGGGCCGGACTCGCCGCACCCGGTGGCCAGAGCGCCGGTCAGGAGCACCAGCCCAAGCACCGGCCCCCGCCAGGAGGCCCCACCCGTTCCCATCCCATGACGCTATGCCGCCGGGTGCCCGGGATCAACGCCGCCCGCGGACAACGGTGTTCCGGTGGCTCAGTTCGCCGCGGTCACGCGCTGCGCGTCGCTCGGATTCACGTCGCGCAGCATGCACGTCAGCCGCGCGCTGCACACCCGCCTGCCGTCCTCGTCACTGATCACGATCTCGTACGTGGCCGTCGAGCGGCCCCGGTGCAGGGGCGTGGCCACGCCGGTCACCAGGCCGGAACGGGCGCCCCGGTGGTGGGTGCAGTTCAGGTCGACGCCGACGGCGATCTTGGAGCTGCCGCCGTGCAGCATGGCGCCGACCGAGCCGAGGGTCTCGGCGAGCACGGCGGAGGCTCCGCCGTGCAGGAGCCCGTACGGCTGGGTGTTGCCCTCGACCGGCATGGTGCCCACCACGCGGTCCGCGGAGGCCTCGACGACCTGGACGCCCATGCGCGTGCCGAGATGTCCGGCGGAGAACATGGCGACCAGGTCCACGCCGAGCGCCGCGTACTCGTCGATGACCTCTTGCGGGAACTTCGCGTGGTGCTGCTCGCCCATGGGTCCTGCTCCTTCGTCGTCGATCACGCCGCCCGAGCGGCCGCGCTGGCTAAGCGAACGCTCAGTTGGCTGCCGATTGTTCCAGACGCACGACGACGGACTTGCTGGCGGGCGTGTTGCTGGTGTCCGCGGTGGCGTCCAGCGGCACCAGCACGTTCGTCTCCGGGTAGTACGCGGCCGCGCAACCGCGGGCCGTCGGGTAGTGCACGACCCGGAAACCGGGGGCGCGCCGCTCCACGCCGTCCTTCCACTCGCTGACCAGATCGGTGTACGAGCCGTCGGCGAGGCCCAGCTTGCGGGCGTCCTCGGGGTTGACGAGGACGACCCGGCGGCCGTTCTTGATGCCCCGGTAGCGGTCGTCCAGGCCGTAGATCGTGGTGTTGTACTGGTCGTGGGAGCGCAGGGTCTGGAGGAGGAGACGGCCCTTGGGGAGCTTCGGGAACTCCACAGGTGCGGCGGTGAAGTTGGCCTTGCCGGTGGCCGTGGGGAAGCGGCGCTCGTCGCGCGGGGCGTGCGGCAGGGCGAAGCCGTTCGGGTCGGCCACGCGCGCGTTGAAGTTCTCGAAGCCTGGGATCACCCGCGCGATGCGGTCGCGGACCGTGGCGTAGTCCTTCTCGAACTCCTCCCAGGGCGTGCGGGATTCGGTACCGAGGACGCGGCGGGCGAGGCGGGCGACGATGGCGGGCTCGGACAGCAGGTGCTCGCTCGCGGGCTCCAGGCGGCCGCGTGAGGCGTGCACCATGCCCATGGAGTCCTCGACGGTCACGAACTGCTCGCCGCTGCCCTGGAGATCGCGCTCGGTGCGGCCGAGGGTCGGCAGGATCAGGGCACGCGCGCCCGTGACGGCGTGCGAGCGGTTGAGCTTCGTCGACACGTGCACGGTGAGGCGGGCGCGGCGCATGGCCGCCTCGGTGACCTCGGTGTCGGGGGAGGCCGACACGAAGTTGCCGCCCATCGCGAAGAAGACCTTCGCCTTGTCGTCACGCATCGCGCGGATAGCCCGTACGACGTCGTAGCCGTGGCCGCGCGGCGGGGCGAAGCCGAACTCCTTCTCCAGGGCGTCCAGGAAGGCGGGGGCGGGGCGCTCGAAGATGCCCATCGTGCGGTCGCCCTGCACGTTCGAATGGCCGCGCACCGGGCACACGCCCGCGCCCGGGCGGCCGATGTTGCCGCGCAGCAGAAGGAAGTTGACGACCTCGCGGATGGTCGGCACGGAGTGCTTGTGCTGGGTGAGGCCCATGGCCCAGCAGACGATGGTGCGTTCGGAGGCGAGGACCATGCGCAGGGCTTCGTCGATCTCCGCGCGCGTGAGGCCCGTCGCGGTGAGCGTCTCGTCCCAGTCGGCGGCGCGGGCGGCCTCCGCGAACTCCTCGTAGCCGTGGGTGTGTTCGCCGACGAACGCCTCGTCGACGGCGCCCTCAGTGTCGAGGATCAGCTTGTTCAGGAGGCGGAAGAGGGCCTGGTCGCCGCCGATGCGGATCTGCAGGAACAGGTCGGTGAGCGCGGCGCCCTTGAACATGCCCTGGGGGGTCTGCGGGTTCTTGAAGCGCTCCATGCCCGCCTCGGGCAGCGGGTTCACGGTGATGATCCTCGCGCCGCCGGCCTTGGCCTTCTCCAGGGCGGAGAGCATGCGCGGGTGGTTCGTGCCCGGGTTCTGCCCGGCGACGATGATCAGGTCCGCCTTGTAGAGGTCCTCCAGGAGGACGCTGCCCTTGCCGATGCCGATCGTCTCGTTCAGCGCGGAACCCGACGACTCGTGGCACATGTTGGAGCAGTCCGGCAGGTTGTTCGTACCGAACTCGCGGGCGAACAGCTGGTACAGGAACGCCGCCTCGTTGCTGGTGCGCCCCGAGGTGTAGAACAGCGCCTCGTCCGGGGAGGAGAGGCCGGTGAGCTCCTCGGCGATGATGTCGAAGGCACGCTCCCACGGCACCGCCTCGTAGCGCTCGGCGCCCTCCGCGAGATACATGGGCTGGGTGAGACGGCCCTGCTGGCCCAGCCAGTAGCCACTGCGGGTCGCGAGGTCGGCGACCGTGTGCGCGGCGAAGAAGTCCGGGGTCACGCGGCGCAGGGTGGCCTCCTCCGCGACCGCCTTCGCGCCGTTCTCGCAGAACTCCGCCGTGTGCCGGTGCTCCGGCTCGGGCCAGGCGCAGCCGGGGCAGTCGAAGCCGTCCTTCTGATTGACCCGCAGCAGCGTCAGCGCCGTGCGCTTCACACCCATCTGCTGCTGGGCCATGCGCAGGCTGTGCCCGACCGCGGGCAGTCCGGCGGCGGCGTGCTTCGGGCCGGCGACCTGGGGCGCGTCCTGAACCGGATCACTCTGGGGCGGCTTGCCGGCCATCTCGGCCTCCTCTTCGAGCACACGTATGAGGTACGTCTTCGATCCTCCCACGTGGTGGTGACAACGATCGCGGCCCGTCCGCGGCGATGATCGCGCACGGTGCGAAAGGCGTGACGGCCACGCCGCGAAGGCGTTCGTGGAGGGCGGGGCGGGTCCGACTGTCAGTGGGGCGTGGCAGGATCGGGGGCGTGGCAGATTCAGCATCGAAGAAGACCGAGAAGACCTCCGGCGGCGGACGCCCGCGGCTGATGCTCATGGACGGGCATTCGCTGGCGTACCGAGCGTTCTTCGCGCTGCCCGCGGAGAACTTCACGACGGCGACGGGCCAGCCGACGAACGCGATCTACGGCTTCGCGTCGATGCTCGCCAACACGCTGCGCGACGAGGCGCCCACGCACTTCGCGGTGGCGTTCGACGTCTCGCGCAAGACCTGGCGCTCCGAGGAGTTCACCGAGTACAAGGCGAACAGGTCGAAGACCCCGGACGAGTTCAAGGGCCAGGTCGAGCTGATCGGCGAACTCCTGGACGCGATGCACGCCGAGCGGTTCGCCGTGGACGGCTTCGAGGCGGACGACATCATCGCCACGCTCGCCACCCAGGCCGAGGCCGCGGGCTTCGAGGTGCTGATCGTCACCGGCGACCGCGACTCCTTCCAGCTGGTCTCCGAGCACACGACCGTGCTGTACCCGACGAAGGGCGTCTCCGAGCTGACGCGGTTCACTCCGGAGAAGGTCTTCGAGAAGTACGGACTGACGCCCGCGCAGTACCCCGACTTCGCGGCCCTGCGCGGCGACCCGTCCGACAACCTGCCGGGCATCCCCGGCGTCGGAGAGAAGACCGCCGCGAAGTGGATCAACCAGTTCGGGTCGTTCGCGGAGCTTGTCGAGCGTGCCGACGAGGTCAAGGGCAAGGCCGGGCAGAACTTCCGCGACCACCTGGACGCGGTCAAGCTCAACCGCCGCCTCACGGAGATGGTGCGCGACGTCGAGCTGCCCAAGACCGCCGCCGACCTGGAGCGCGCTCCGTACGACCGCACGGCCGTCGCGATGGTCCTGGACACCCTGGAGATCCGTAACCCCTCGCTGCGCGAGCGGCTGCTGGCTGTCGACCCCGGGGCGGAGGAGGCGGACGCCGGTCCGCCGGCCGCCGCGGGCGTGGCCGTGGACGGCGCGGTGCTCGGCGCGGGCGAGCTGAAGCCGTGGCTCGCCGAGCACGGCACCGCGGTCCTCGGCGTCGCCACGGTCGACACCTGGGCGCTCGGCACCGGCTCGGTCGCCGAGGTCGCCCTCGCCGCGGCCGACGGCGCCGCCGCGTGGTTCGACCCGTCGGAGCTGGACGAGGCCGACGAGAACGCGTTCGCGGCCTGGCTCGCCGACCCCGACAGGCCCAAGGTGCTGCACAACGCCAAGGCCGCCATGCGGGTCTCCGCCGAGCACGGCTGGAGCATCGAGGGCGTCTCCATGGACACCGCCCTCGCCGCCTACCTCGTCAAGCCGGGCCGCCGCTCCTTCGACCTGGACGCACTGTCCCTGGAGTACCTCGGCCGGGAGCTGGCACCCGCCGCCACGGCCGACGGGCAGCTCGCCTTCGGCACGGACGAAGGCGCCGAGGCCGACGCGCTGATGGTGCAGGCCCGCGCGATCCTCGACCTGGGCGAGGCATTCGACGAGCGCCTGAAGGAGGTCGGCGCGGCCGACCTGCTGCGCGATGTGGAGCTGCCCACCTCCGTGCTCCTGGCCCGCCTGGAGCGGCACGGCATCGCGGCCGACAAGGCCCACCTGGAAGCCATGGAGCAGATGTTCGCGGGCGCCGTCCAGCAGGCGGTGAAGGAGGCGCACGCGGCGGCCGGGCACGAGTTCAACCTCGGCTCGCCCAAGCAGCTCCAGGAAGTCCTCTTCGGTGAACTGGGCCTGCCCAAGACGAAGAAGACGAAGACCGGCTACACGACGGACGCCGACGCGCTCGCCTGGCTCGCCGGCCAGACCGACAACGAACTGCCGGTCATCATGCTCCGCCACCGCGAGCAGGCGAAGCTCCGCGTCACCGTCGAGGGCCTGATCAAGACGATCGCCGCGGACGGCCGCATCCACACCACGTTCCACCAGACGGTGGCCGCGACGGGCCGCCTCTCGTCGCAGGACCCGAACCTGCAGAACATCCCGGTCCGCACGGAGGAGGGCCGCGCGATCCGCCGCGGCTTCGTCGTCGGCGAGGGCTTCGAGTCCCTCATGACCGCCGACTACAGCCAGATCGAACTGCGCGTGATGGCCCACCTCTCCGAGGACGAGGGCCTCCTGGAGGCGTTCACCTCCGGCGAGGACCTGCACACCACCGTCGCCTCCCAGGTGTTCTCCGTGGAGGGCACGGCCGTCGACGCGGAGATGCGCCGCAAGATCAAGGCCATGTCGTACGGCCTGGCGTACGGGTTGTCGGCCTTCGGCCTCTCCCAGCAGCTGAACATCGAAGCGGGCGAGGCCCGCGCGCTGATGGACACCTACTTCGAGCGCTTCGGCGGTGTACGGGACTATCTGCGCCGGGCGGTCGACGAGGCGCGGGCCACGGGCTACACGGCCACGCTCTTCGGGCGCCGCCGCTACCTCCCTGACCTCAACAGCGACAACCGCCAGCGCCGCGAGGCCGCCGAGCGCATGGCCCTGAACGCGCCGATCCAGGGCACCGCGGCGGACATCGTCAAGATCGCCATGCTGAACGTGGACCGGGCGCTCCGGAAGGCCGACCTCAAGTCCCGCATGCTCCTCCAGGTCCACGACGAAATCGTCCTGGAGATCGCCCCCGGCGAGCGCACGAAGACCGAGGAACTCGTCCGCCACGAAATGGCCAACGCCGTGCACCTCCGGGCCCCCCTGGACGTCTCGGTCGGCTCGGGCCCGGACTGGGAGTCGGCGGCCCACTAGCGCTCCGCCGGGCCGCAGTAATTCGAGTGAGGGTCCGCTGGGGGTGCGGTTTTCGGGTGCGGGCCCGGGTGCGATGTGGCTGGTCGCGCAGTTCCCCGCGCCCCTGAAAAGCAAGGGCTACCGCCCCCGAAAAGACGAAAGGCGGGGGCGCAGCCCCGTCTTTCGTCTTTAGGGGCGCGGGGAACTGCGCGACCAGCCACATCGCACCCGCACCCGACGAACAACGCCCCCCACCCCCACCCCCGGCGGCCCCGTCACTCGCGTGGCCCCCGACCAGAAGCCCCCAGCGGAGCACCCCGCAAGGATGCGGGCATGGGTCCTCACATACGACACATACAGCGCGTACACGTACAGCGCGTGCGGTACGTACGACACTGCCGCACCGCCCTCGTCGCAGCCCTCGCCTCCGTGCTCCTCACCCCGGTCCCCGCCGTCGCGGCCACCGCGGCCAGCCCCAGAATCCCGGCCGGGGTCACGACCAGACGCGTTCCGGCCGACACCGCCGACTGGACCGACTGGCACCTCCGGCAGGGCGCCACGGGCCACCACGCCTCCTCGGCCGACCCCACCGACACCGTCACCTGCCAGGCTCCCCACGCCCCCGACCTGGCGGCCCGGCTGTCCCAGGACATCCAGGCGGCCCTGTCGGGGAGGGACGGCACGGTCTCCGTGGCGGTGCAGGACGACTCCGGACTGACCTGCGCACGCGCCAGTGAGCGGCAGTACGACTCGGCGAGCGTCGTCAAGGTGCTGATCATGGAGGGCCTGCTGCGCCGCGCCGAAGAGCTGGGGCGCCGACTCACGCAGTGGGAGGAGACGAACGTACGCCCCATGATCATCAGCTCCGACAACGACTCGGCCGTGCGCCTGTGGGCCGACCTGGGCCGCACCTACCTGAGCGACTTCCTCACCCGCGTCCGCACCACCGCCACCCTCCTGGGCCCGGGCGGCTACTGGGGCCTCACCCGCACCACGGCCACCGACCAGCTGCGTCTGCTGGACGTACTGACGAACGCCCAGTCCTTCCTCCGCACCCGCGCGTACGGCCTGAAACTGCTCTCAGAGGTCCGCGCGGACCAGCGGTGGGGCGTCCCCGCGGGCATGCCGCAAGGGCTGACGGCACACGTCAAGAACGGCTGGCTGCCCCGAGCCACCCACGGCTGGCGCGTCCACAGCATCGGCGCCTTCACCGGCGAGGGCCGCAGCTACCGCATCGTCGTCCTGTCCCACGACAACCCCACGATGGCGTACGGCGTCCGCACCATCGAGCGCATAGCCCAGGCGGTCCACCGGGGTCTGGGTCAGGGCCGCGGCCTCGGCCGGGACCTCACGCCGGAGACCGTGATCAGCGAGGAGTCGGACGGCTCGGCTCCGTACGAACCGCTACCGGGCTGGGACGAACCGGAGCCGGACGCCACACCCTGACCGCCACGCCGTACAGCACGAGGCCGACGGCCAGACCCGCCCCCGCCCCGAAGCACACGGTGGGAATCAGCTCCCAGGGCTTCGCGCTCGCCGACCAGTGGTCCCACCACCGCGTCGCCCGCCGCACCGCGGCCACCGTCGCGCAGCCACCGATCACGGCCGCCGCGAGCCACCGGTCCCGTACGGACAGCACCGGCACCCCCACGGGCTCCGTGTCGTGCTGGCGCCGCAGGGCGACCACGACGAAGGCGGCGATCACCACCGCGGCGACCGCCGAACCGCCGTACTGCAGATACCAGTAGAGCGGCGAGCCCGCGATCTCCTGCCCGAGGACCGGAAAGACGCGCATGCCCCACCGGTCGAGATGCGTGAACGCGTCCCACACGACATGCGTCAGGGAACCGGCCACCGCGGACACGTACCACCACAGGGCCAGTGCGGGCCCCACGCGGGCGCGCGGCGCACCACAGCGCAGGAGAGCCCCGACCCGTCCCTGCCGGCCGCGCGGCAGCAGAGCCACCAGCGGCTCGCGCAGCACCAGCCAGGTGCCCACGAGCGCCCAGGCGACCAGCACATCGACCGTGAACACCCCGGTGAAGGAGTGCGTGAAGTCGCCGAACTCCATGGCCTCCGGCAGCACACTCGCCGCGTAATAGGTCATGTCGGGCGCGAACGATCCGGCCACGAGCAGGGCCGGAACCAGTCGGCCGCGTCCGGTCCCGTCGGTGCGCACGGCAGGCAGAACGGCCGCGGCATGGCTGAGGGTGAACGGCAACGGGGCTCCTTGCGAACGACATTGACCGCACGCGACGGCCGGTACTGACCGCACGCGACGGCCGGTACTGACCGCATGCGACGGCCCGGTGATCCCGGAACGGTCTCGACGATCCCTTGATCGATGACGCTCAGTATGCGGTCGGCAGTTCCCGTCGGCCCCGCATGCCCCCAAGAACCCAGGGCAGGAGAAACGCGATATGGCCAACCGGTGAAAAACGGGCACGAACGGGTGTCTGCGCAACGGAAGTTGTCGTAGGGTCGCCTGGGTCGCCGTACGGGGGAGTGCGGCCGGACAACAGGAAACGCGCGAGGCGCGGGCGATCGTCCACGGGAGGGGTTCACGCAATGGCGGCGCAATTCGGCAGGCGAGTTGTCAAGGGGGCGGCAACCACCGCTGTGGCCGCGGTCGCGGTCGCGGCGCTGTCCGCGTCCCAGGCGCCGGGCGTGACCGACACCGCACAGGGCAGACAGAACACCGGCTCCCAGCCCTCGTCCGACCCGGACGCCGACAACAGCGCCACCGGCAACTCGCCGTACTACACCGACCTCCCGCCGCTCAACAGCCCCACCCCGACGCCCACCACGGGCACCGGAACGCCGACCGGTACGGGCGAGGCCGAGGCCGGCATACCCGCGACCGTCCTCGACGCCTACAAGAAGGCCGAGGCGGCGCTGGGCGAATCCAAGCCCGGCTGCAACCTGCCCTGGCAACTCCTCGCGGCCATCGGCAAGGTCGAGTCCGGCCAGGCCCGCGGCGGCCGCGTCGACGCCAACGGCACCACGATCACCCCGATCCTCGGCCCGGTCCTCAACGGCAACGGCTTCGCGAGGATCACCGACACCGACGGCGGCGCTTACGACGGGGACACCACCCACGACCGTGCCGTGGGCCCCATGCAGTTCATCCCCTCCACCTGGGAGTGGTCGGGCCGCGACGGCAACGGCGACGGCAAGAAGGACCCCAACAACATCTACGACGCGGCCCTCGCCGCCGGCGGCTACCTGTGCCGGTTCGGCTGGGACCTGTCGGACAAGGCCGACCTCAGGCGCGCGATCCTCAGCTACAACAACTCGACGCACTACCTGAACACGGTCCTGTCGTGGCTGGAGTACTACCGCAAGGGCACCCACGAGGTCCCGGACGGTACGGGCACGCTGCCCTCCGGCCGCAGCGACGACAACAACGGGTCGAGCTCCTCCCCGACGCCGACACCGACGCCGCCGGGCACGACCCCGCCCAGCTCCCAGAATCCGGGCGGTGGCGGTTCCACGAGCCCGAGCCCGAAGCCGCCCACCACGACCCCGCCGCCGAGCACGCCGCCGACGACTCCCGCCACGCCCACCGACACGGTGGACCACCTGGAGGACGCGGGCACCGCCAAGCTCACCGCGACCGCGGGCGACGCCTTCGCCGAGAAGATCGCCACCCGGACCGAGACGGAGGCCGGCAAGGCTGTCGCGAAGGTCCGGGTCCGGTTCACGATCGTCGGTGACACCGACTCCGTCTTCACCGGCGGCGAGAGCGTCGCGACCGTCGTCACCAACAGCTCCGGCGTGGCCACCGCGCCCGCGCTCAAGGCCGGTGAGAAGACGGGCGACTTCACGGTCCGCGCCACCGTCGTCGGCCGTGCCGTCTCCGGCCTCGACTACAAGGCGACGGTCACCGCGCGCCAGGCCGACGCCCTCGCCCGTACGGGCGACACCGCGCTGACCTGCGTCGCGGGCGGCGAGTTCGCGGACCAGGTCGAGCTGAAGGCAACCTACAAGGGCGCCGCCGCGGACGGCGTCGCGGCCACCGCCACGCTCATCAAGGCGGCGGACGACGCGACCGCCAACGACAAGGGCCCCTACTTCAAGGACGCGGACGGCAAGACCGTACGGACCCTCGCGGGCCTCAAGACGGACGCGAACGGCCTGTTGAAGCTGCCGAAGCTGTACGCGGACGACACGGCCGGCACGTTCCTGCTCCGCATCAACACCACCGGCGGCGCGACGCTGACGGTCGAGCTGAAGGTGACGGCCGCTCCTTCCTCCTCGCCGAGCCCCTCCGCCTCGTAGCCTCGTAGGCCTTCAGAACGACGGTGTCCTTCCACCCGGCCGGGTGGAAGGACACCGTCGTTCTGTGTGTGCAACGTGTTCTCATCTCGCCCGCCCGTTGCTACGGTGCCCGACCTGACGATGTATCAGCTTCGCCGAGTCGGGAGGCCCCGCATGCGTGCCCTGATCGCCGCCGCGACCGGTCTCGCCGTCGCGCTCGCGCTCGTCCTCACCATCACGGCCATGGGCTCGCCGACGGGCAAGACATCACCCAAGCCGCTACTCACCACCATCCCCAGCCACCCGTGACACACCAGCCACCTGTGGCACACGCCCGCAACGCCCGCCCATGACGCACAGCCCCATGACACACGCCCCCAACGCACAGGGAGGGCCGCCGAGATGCGCCGCAAGGCCAGCCTGATCCTGCTCGCCCTCGCCGTGTTCTTCGCGGCGCTGTCCCCGCTGATGCGCTGGTACGCCTTCCCGCGCCTCGCCAAGATCCCGGCCGGCCAGTACCAGGACATGGTCCTGGAGGCGAAGGACGCGACCCTCCTCGACTACGGCACGATGAAGGCCAAGAAGGTCGACAAGGTCACCATCGTGCAGACCCTCAAGGGCAACGTCGAGGCCTCCGAGAGGATCGAGAAGACCGCGGGCCGCGACGTCGTCGTCTGGGACGGCCTCTCCTACGTCCAGGGCCCCGACGGCAAGATGGTCTCCAAGATCCCCGAGCGCTACATCTTCGACGCGCACACCCAGGAACCCGTCCACGCCACCGGCGAGATGGTCGACGGCGACCCGGTCAAACGCGAGGGCATCGAGTTCAAGTGGCCCTTCCTCACGGAGAAGAGGGACTACGAGTACTTCGACGCACAGGCCCGCATCACCGCCCCGATCCACTACGAGGGCGAGCAGGACTTCCGCGGCGTAAACGTTTACTACTTCGAGCAGACCATCCCCTGGACCAAAGTCCCCTTCCCGCAGATCATGCCCGTCGAAGGCATCACTCCGGAGTCGGTCGCCAAGACGGGCACGACCCGCTGGTACACCACGGTCCGCAAGTTCTGGGTCGAACCCACCACCGGGGCACCCGTCTACGGGGAAGAGATCCACAAGGAGGAGCTGCGCGGCGGCACCCTCCTAGGGGGCCGCGAGAAGGTGACCGCCTTCGCCGGGCACGTGAAGATGCGCGAGGACTACATCCGCTCGACGGTCGACCTGGTCAAGTCCCAACGGCTGCTCGTCCTGCTGATGACCTCGTACCTGCCGTGGGGCTTCCTGGTCCTGGGCGCCGGGCTGCTGTCGCTCTCCCTCTACCTGGAGGCCCGCAGCCGCCGCCCCGGCGACCCCTCACCGACACCGACCCGCGAACCGGAACCGGTCGGCGCCTGAATCGAGGCTTCGATTCGCTCGGTTCGTCGCTCAGCGCCTGAGGCGCGCGTTCGTGTGCCGGGTCGGTTCCGCGGTCGCGGGGTCCTCGGGCCACGGATGCTTGGGATACCGGCCGCGCAGCTCCGCCCGTACGCCCCGGTAGCCGTCCCGCCAGAAGGACACCAGGTCGGACGTAACGGCCGCCGGGCGGCCCGCGGGCGACAGCAGATGCACGACCACGGGCACCCCGGCGACGGCCGGTGACTCCCGTGCCCCGAACATCTCCTGCAACTTCACCGCCAGCACGGGCCGTTCGGGATCCGCGTAGTCGACCCGGATCCTGGACCCGCTCGGCACCTCGATGCGCTCCGGCGCCAGCTCGTCGAACCGGACCGCCTCCCCGGACGCCCACGGCAACAGCCGGGCCAGCGCCTGTCCGGCGTCGATCCGCTCCAGATCGGCCCGCCGCAGGGCCCGGCCCAACTCCGGCTCCAGCCATTCGTCCACGCGCGCGTGCAGCGCGTCGTCCGACACATCGGGCCAGGGGGCACCGAGCCGGTGGTGGAGGAACCCGAGCCGCTGCCGCAGCACTTCGGCGTCCCGGGACCACCGCAGCACCCCGAACCCCTCGTCCCTCAACCCCTCAAGCAGCGCCTCCCGTACGAGCCCGGGCTCGGCGTTCCGCAACGGCCGCACCGCCAGCTCCACCGCGCCCAGCCGCTCGACCCGCCGCGCCACGACGTCACCGTCGGCCCAGCGCACCTCGTCGCCCTTGCCGTACAGGGCCCCGGCCGCTTCGCGCGCGACCCCCTCGTCCACCACGGCCCCGAGCCGCACGCGCGCGTGCCCCGCACCGACGGGCCGGTCGGCGACGGCGACAGCGATCCAGGCCGCGTCCCGCAGCCCACTCCCGTCACCCACCTCGGCCCGAGTACCGGACACCATGAGAAACGAGCCCCCTTGCTTCCGGGCAACCCGCTCGGGAAAGGCAAGAGCGGCGACGAGCCCGACGGCGTGATCGTCGGTAGGGGCTTCGCCTGGGCGCGCCCCTAGAGGGGCGCGGGGAACTGCGCGACCAGCCACGGACGGCCCGCAGGTATCGAACGGCGCATCCCGCGGAGCGCTCGGCGCGGGCGCCGACGCGGCCCGCAGCCGCCGAACCTCCGCACGCCACCTTCCGGCGTAGGCGTCACGGCCGCGCCGGGCACCCCTCAACGCGGACGCAAGATCATCCCCGTACTCCCGCGGCGGCTCCTCACTCAAGAGGGCAACCACCTCCGCGGAGCGCTCCGCACCCACGGAGTGCCCCGCGTCCAGCAACGCCCGCCCCAGCCGCGGATGCAGCCCGAGCCGCGACATCCGTACCCCTCGCTCCGTCGGACGCCCGTCGGAGCCCACCGCACCGATGGCCTCCAGAACGCCCCGAGCGGCCGCCATGGCCCCTCCCGGCGGCGGATCCAGCAGAGCCAGCCCCGAGGCGTCGGGATCGCCCCAGCAGGCCGCCTGGAGGGCGAACGCCGTCAGGTCGCCCACCTTGATCTCCGGCGCCGGGAAACGCGACAGCCGCCCGTCCTCCGCCTCCGCCCAGCACCGGTACACCGCACCAGGGGCCTCGCGCCCGGCGCGCCCCGCCCGCTGCCGACCGGCCGCCTGCGAGGCCCGTACCGTCGCCAACGCGCTCAGCCCCCGCGCGTGATCGACCCGCGGCTCCCGCGCGAGACCGGAGTCCACGACCACCCGCACCCCCGGGACCGTCAACGACGACTCGGCCACCGACGTCGCGAGGACCACCCGGCGCCGCGTGCCCCCGGACAGCACCGCGTCCTGCACCGCGGCCGGCGCCCGGCCGTGCACCTGAAGCACCTCGACGTCACCGAGCCCGCCGAGCTGCCCGGCGACCCGCGCGATCTCCCCGACACCGGGCAGGAAGCACAGGACGTCCCCGTCGCGTTCGGAAAGGGCCCGCCGCACCACCGACGCCACATGCGTCAGCAGCACCGGGTCCACCCGCATGCCGTGCGGTGGCCGCACAGGGCGTACGGGCGGCGCCCAGACCACCTCGACCGGATGGGACACACCCTGCGCCTCGACCACCGGCACCTCGCCCAGCAGCCTCGCCCACCCCTCGGCATCGGTCGTCGCGGAGGCGGCCACCAACCGCAACTCCGGGCGCAGAGCGGCCTGTACGTCCAGCAGGAACGCGGCCACCGTGTCGGCGTCCAGATGCCGTTCGTGGCACTCGTCGAGCACGACCACGTCGACGCCCGTCAGTTCCTGGTCCCGCTGGAGCCGTTGCAGCAGCACACCGGTCGTGACGACCTCCACACGCGCGCGTGGCCCCACAACCCGCTCCCCGCGCACCGTGTACCCGACGCTCTCGCCGGCCTTCTCGCCCAGCAGCCACGCCATCCGCCGTGCGGCCGCCCGCGCCGCGATCCGCCGCGGCTCGGCGACCACGACCCGGCGTACGGGCCCGTCGCCGACCAGACCGGCCAGCACGAGCGGCACGAGGGTCGTCTTGCCGGTGCCGGGCGGCGCGACCAGCACGGCACCCCCGTGCGCGTCCAGGGCCGCACCCAGGCCGGGCAGCGCACCGCGTACGGGCAGGAGGTCGAGGGCGTCGTAACGGATCACACGCTCAGTCCCGTACGCACACGAAGATCGCCGACCCCGGGATGAGGTTTCCCCGAAGGGGCGACCAGCCGCCCCACTCCTGGGTGTTCCAGGCGGGCCACTGCGGCTCGACCAGGTCGACCAGCCGGAAACCGCCCGCCACCACGTCCCGGACGCGGTCGCCGACCGTCCTGTGGTGCTCGACGTACACCGCGCGGCCCGCGTCGTCCTGCTCGACGTACGGCGTGCGGTCGAAGTACGACGAGGTCACGGTCAGGCCCTCGGGGCCGGGCTCGTCCGGGAAGGCCCAGCGGATCGGGTGCGTGACGGAGAAGACGAACCGGCCGCCGGGCCGCAGCACCCTGTGCACCTCCCTCAGGACAGTCACGGGATCCGCGACGAAGGGCAGCGCCCCGTAGGCGGAGCACGCCAGGTCGAAGGAGGCGTCCGCGAACGGCAGCGCGCCGGCGTCCGCCTCCACCAGCCCCACCCCCTTGGCGCCGATCCGCAGGGCGTGCTGGAGCTGCCGGTGCGAGAGGTCCAGGGCGACCGGACGGGCCCCTTGCGCGGCCAGCCAGCGCGAGCACTGGGCGGCTCCCGCGCCGATCTCCAGGACGTCCTTTCCGGCCAGTTCCTCCATCGGTCCGAGCAGCTCGGCCTCGATCTCGTCGAGGCCCTCGGGACCCCATACGAAACGGTCGTCGCCGAGAAACGTGCCGTGCTCGACCTGGTACTCGTCCGCGTTCCGGTCCCACCAGCCACGATTGGCGCGGGTGCTCTCGCCGGACCCCGCCTCCCGTCGTGTCGCCTCGGGCTCGAACTGTTCGGGCTCTTGGATGATCGGCTCCCTCGTACTAATCTGCGGGCTCTTCCGTCCGACCCGTCCCCGGCGGGGGTCACGCAAGGGACGCCACAGGGCCCACGTGGCCTCGCGAGACAGGTCTTGTGCCGGGTATGCGGCGTTCCGCCCCGGGTGTGCGCCTTCGCGCATTGACCCTGTCCGGCTGCCCCCGTATGCTACAAGTTGCGCTGCGGGCCTGCGCTCCTCAGACGTAGCAGGCTGCGCTCGCATCTGTTGTATGTCCCCTCGGTTTTCGAGGCGCCACCGGCAAGTGTTCGTTCTGGAACACGGCCCGGATTCGGCGCTTCCTTGGCTGTCCGGCTTCTTCAGAGCGAAACGGGCTCCCGGCGTAAGCAGTACCTACGACTCACTGTCCGTACCGGAGCCCTTTCCCACATGACGAGCAGCACCGAGACCACCGCCACCACCCCGCAGGTTGCGGTCAACGACATCGGAAACGAGGAAGCCTTCCTCGCCGCGATCGACGAGACGATCAAGTACTTCAACGACGGCGACATCGTCGACGGCGTCATCGTGAAGGTCGACCGGGACGAGGTCCTGCTCGACATCGGTTACAAGACCGAAGGTGTCATCCCGAGCCGCGAGCTCTCGATCAAGCACGACGTCGACCCGAACGAGGTCGTCAAGGTCGGCGACGAGATCGAAGCCCTTGTTCTCCAGAAGGAGGACAAGGAAGGCCGCCTGATCCTCTCGAAGAAGCGCGCCCAGTACGAGCGCGCCTGGGGCACCATCGAGAAGATCAAGGAAGAGGACGGCATCGTCACCGGTACCGTCATCGAGGTCGTCAAGGGTGGTCTCATCCTCGACATCGGCCTCCGTGGCTTCCTGCCGGCTTCTCTCGTCGAGATGCGCCGTGTCCGCGACCTCCAGCCCTACGTGGGCAAGGAGCTCGAGGCGAAGATCATCGAGCTGGACAAGAACCGCAACAACGTGGTCCTGTCCCGCCGCGCCTGGCTCGAGCAGACCCAGTCCGAGGTTCGCCAGACGTTCCTCACCACCCTGCAGAAGGGTCAGGTCCGCTCCGGCGTCGTCTCCTCGATCGTCAACTTCGGTGCGTTCGTGGACCTGGGCGGCGTCGACGGTCTGGTCCACGTCTCCGAGCTTTCCTGGAAGCACATCGACCACCCCTCCGAGGTTGTCGAGGTCGGCCAGGAGGTCACCGTCGAGGTTCTCGACGTCGACATGGACCGCGAGCGTGTCTCCCTGTCGCTGAAGGCGACGCAGGAAGACCCGTGGCAGCAGTTCGCCCGCACCCACCAGATCGGCCAGGTCGTGCCCGGAAAGGTCACGAAGCTGGTTCCGTTCGGTGCGTTCGTCCGCGTGGACGAGGGCATCGAGGGTCTGGTGCACATCTCCGAGCTGGCCGAGCGCCACGTGGAGATCCCGGAGCAGGTCGTCCAGGTCAACGACGAGATCTTCGTCAAGGTCATCGACATCGACCTCGAGCGTCGCCGGATCTCGCTGTCCCTGAAGCAGGCCAACGAGTCCTTCGGTGCCGACCCGGCCTCGGTCGAGTTCGACCCGACGCTCTACGGCATGGCCGCGTCGTACGACGACCAGGGCAACTACATCTACCCCGAGGGCTTCGACCCCGAGACCAACGACTGGCTCGAGGGCTACGAGTCCCAGCGCGAGGTGTGGGAGAACCAGTACGCCGAGGCGCAGACGCGCTTCGAGCAGCACCAGGCTCAGGTCATCAAGTCCCGCGAGGCGGACGCCCAGGCCGAGGCCGAGGGTGTCACCACCCCGGGTGCGGCTCCGGCCGCCTCCGGTGGCAGCGGCGGCGGCGGTTCGTACTCCTCGGAGTCGGACGACAACTCCGGCGCCCTGGCGTCGGACGAGGCGCTGGCCGCCCTCCGCGAGAAGCTGGCCGGAGGCCAGAGCTGATCGCTCACCTCCAGGCAGTAACTGGCTGGTGACTGCGGGCCCGCACCCTTCTGGGTGCGGGCCCGCAGTGCGTTGACCGGCAGAGGCATTCAGCCGGCCGGAAAGCTCGCGGTTGCAGAAACTTGCGGGATACATGAATAACTGACGGGCCGTAACCGGCCATTGGGAGGCTTCCTCGGTCGTTCAAGATCGAGAAGGGTAGCCCCAGTCATGGCACAGCCTCACAGCGGTCCTGGTACGAGTCGGCGTTCGTTCCTGCGCAAGGTGGGCCTCACCGGCGGCGCGGGCACGATGTTCGCCACCATGGGGGCCCTCGGCCTCGCCCCCACGGCCCAGGCCGCCCAACGCGAACAGCCCTTCTACGCCCCGAAGCCGAGCGACTTCACGCTCTCCGGACGCGGCGCGGCCAAGGTGGTCGTGGTCGGCGGCGGCATCGCCGGCCTCACGACCGCGTACGAACTCGGCAAGGCGGGCTACGACTGTACGGTCCTGGAGGCCAGGGACCGCACCGGTGGCCGCAACTTCACGGTGCGGGGCGGCGACACCACCACCGACCTGTACGGCAACCGGCAGACGGCCCGCTTCGGCGACGGGCAGTACATGAACGCGGGCCCGGCCCGTCTGCCCCAGTGGATGGTCACTCTTGACTACTGCCGCGAACTCGGCGTCCCGGTCGAGGTGTTCACCAACGTCAACGCGGACGCGTACCTCTTCAACGAGTCGGCCGGCATGACCGAGCCGATGCGGTACCGAACGGCGAAGGCCGATGTCTACGGGTACGTCTCGGAGTTGCTCGCCAAGGCCACCGACACGGGCGCTCTCGACGCGGAGTTGACCGCCGAGGACCGGGAGAGGCTCGTCGAGTTCCTCAAGGACTTCGGTGACCTGGGGAACACGCTGGACTACACGGGCGGCGAGCGCCGCGGATACGACGTCGTCCCCGCGGCCGCGGGCACCCCCGGTGTGCTCCTCGGCGACGTCCCGTCCGCCTCCGAGGTGTTCGCGAGCGGCGTCGGCCGCTACTTCTCCTTCGAGTTCGGCTTCGACCAGGCGATGCTGATGTTCCAGCCGGTGGGCGGCATGGACCGGATACCGCGTGCCCTGACCAGGGCGATCGGGGGCCATCGGATACGTACGGGGGCCGTCGTCTCGAAGATCACCGACAAGGGGAGCGGCGTCACCGTCACGTACGCCCAGGGCGGGCGTACCAGGAGCATCGACGCCGACTACTGCGTCGGCGCGCTGCCGCCCAACATCCTCGCCAGGATTCCGCACAACCTCGGCGCGGGCGTACAGACCGCTCTGGAGGCGATCACTCCGTCGTCCGCGGCCAAGATCGGTCTGGAGTACCGCTCCCGCTGGTGGGAGCTCGACCACCGCATCTACGGCGGCATCACCGAGACCGACCAGGACGTCACCCACATCTGGCACCCGTCCCACGGCTTCCACGGCGAGCGCGGCGTCATGATCGGCTACTACAACTACGGGGCCGACGCGGACACGTACGCGAAGCTCACGCCCAGAGAGCGCGAGAAGCGTGCGGTCGCCGCGGGAGTGAAGATCTACGGGCCGAAGTACCGCACCGAACTGGCGTCCTCGTTCTCCCACCACTGGCGCCAGACGCCCCACCTGGAGGCCGCCTGGCACGACACCGCCGGAGGCCCCGACCACGCCCGCTACAAGCCGCTCAACGAGCCCACGGGGCGCGTGTACTTCGCCGGCGACTGGCTCAGCTACACGGACGCCTGGCAGCACGGCGCGTTCACGTCCGCCCGCAAGGCCGTCACCGCGCTCCACGCGCGCGTGCTGGCGTCGTAGCGCCGGCAATGGCGTCGTCATGGCGTCGTTGCACTGTTATGGGGTCACTGCACTGTCATGGCGAGGTCAAGCTGCGGGTCGCGGCGCATGAGAAGCCGGTAAAAGGGGGCAGCGAACGGGCGTGAGCGGGGAATGCTCGTGTCCTGGTCCGCGTTGTGGAGTACGAACACGAGGAGGAGCGGTCACTGTGCTTGATCCGCAGGGTTTGTACGCATGGGAGCCGAAGGGCCTGGCTGTCGTCGACATGGCGCTCGCCCAGGAGTCGGCCGGTCTTGTCATGCTCTACCACTTCGACGGATACATCGACGCGGGCGAGACCGGCGACCAGATCGTCGACCGGCTGCTCGACTCGCTGCCCCACCAGGTCGTGGCCCGCTTCGACCACGACAGGCTCGTGGACTACCGCGCCCGGCGCCCGCTGCTGACGTTCAGGAGCGACCGCTGGGCCGACTACGAGGAGCCCACGCTGGACGTGCGGCTCGTCCAGGACGCCACCGGCGCGCCCTTCCTGCTGCTCTCCGGCCCCGAGCCGGACGTCGAGTGGGAGCGCTTCGCCGCGGCCGTCCAGCAGATCGTGGAGCGCCTCGGCGTGCGCCTGTCCGTGAACTTCCACGGCATTCCCATGGGTGTACCGCACACGCGCCCCGTGGGCCTCACGCCGCACGGCAACCGCACGGACCTCGTCCCGGGCCATCGCAGCCCCTTCGACGAGGCCCAGGTCCCCGGCAGCGCGGAGTCGCTGGTCGAGTACCGCCTGATGCAGGCCGGACACGACATCCTGGGCGTCGCCGCCCATGTGCCGCACTACATCGCGCGCTCTCCGTACCCGGACGCGGCGCTGACCGTCATGGAGGCCATCACGGCCGCCACCGGTCTGGTACTGCCCGGGATCGCGCACGCCCTGCGCACCGAGGCGCACCGCACGCAGACCGAGATCGACCGGCAGATCCAGGAGGGCGACGAGGAACTGGTCGCGCTCGTCCAGGGACTTGAGCACCAGTACGACGCGGCCGCGGGCGCCGAGACGCGGGGCAACATGATGGCCGAGCCGGTGGAGATTCCGTCCGCGGACGAGATCGGGCTTGAGTTCGAGCGGTTCCTGGCGGAGCGGGAGGGCGACGCGTAGCGCTTCGCCTTGAGGCCCGTATGCCATCTGCGGGTGCGTCGTGGCTTGGCGCGCAGTTCCCCGCGCCCCTTTGGGCGCGGCCCCCTCTAAGCTCTTGGGCATGCTGAAGGTTGGTCTGACCGGTGGGATCGGTGCCGGCAAGAGTGAGGTGTCGCGGCTGCTCGTGGAGTACGGCGCCGTACTGATCGATGCCGACAGGATCGCGCGGGAGGTCGTGGCGCCGGGCACCGCGGGGCTCGCGGCGGTCGTCGACGCCTTCGGCGAGGACGTGCTCGCCGAGGACGGCAGCCTGGACCGGCCCAGGCTCGGGTCGATCGTCTTCGCGGACGCCGAGAAGCTCGCCGTGCTGAACTCGATCGTGCACCCCCTGGTGGGCGCGCGCTCCCACGAACTCGAAGAGGCCGCCGCGGAGGACTCCGTGGTCGTGCACGACGTCCCCCTGCTCGCCGAGAACGGCCTCGCGCCGCTCTACGACCTCGTGATCGTCGTCGACGCGAGCCCCGAGACCCAGCTCGACCGGCTCGTACGGCTGCGCGGCATGACCGAGGAGGACGCCCGCGCCCGTATGGCCGCCCAGGCCACGCGCGACAAGCGCCTGGAGATCGCGGACGTCGTCATCGACAACGACGTACCACTGGAAGCCCTGCAGCGGCGCGTACGGGACGTGTGGGCGGATCTGGTCCGTCGGGCCCGGACGGGCCGGGCGGCCTCGGAATAGTGGGCCCTTCGGGGGCGTTGATTCCGTGCAGTGAGGGAAGGACTCTGCCGTGCCCGAGACCAGCGGATTCACCGGACGTACTCCGGAGACGCATGTCATCGACTTCCGTGCCGCCGAGCAGTTGCTGGCCGCGCGGGATCCGCGGGGTGCGGTGAAGCTGCTGGACCGAGTCATCGCCGCACATCCCGAGAACACCGCGGCCCGGCTGCTGCGCGCGCGTGCCTTCTTCGCGGCCGCGCAACTGCGGCCCGCCGAACTGGAGTTCACCATCGTGCTGGAGCGCGAGCCGGACAACGCGTTCGCGCACTTCGCGCTCGCCCGCACCTATGAGCGCTCCGGCCGCTCCGACCAGGCCCTGCGCCACTTCAGGCTCGCGGCGGCGCTGGACCCGCAGCCGGAGTATCTGGCCGCGGCGCGCTTCGACTCCTGACGCGCCGGACGACTTCCGTGGCGCGGAACGGGTTCTGAGACGCGGGAGGACTTTCGTGGCGCGGAACGAGTTCTGAGACGCGGGACGACTTCCGACACGAGGCCATTGACCTTGAGGGCCCGGGCGGTGAAGTGCGGGCCCTAGAGGCGGTGTTCCGGGGGTCGGTACGGCGGGATGTCGGGGCCGGGCTGGTAGTGGGGGCCCTGGCGGATGTGCCTGAGGACCATCGCCAGATCGACGGTGACGATCAGCCACAGCACCCCGCAGGCGATCGCCCAGCCGGGCCGCCCGGCGACGGCGAAAGCGGCCGTCCCCGCGATCGCCCAGACAAGGCCCCACACGCTGAGCCACAGGCGCACTCTCAGCGCACTGCGCGCGGTCGTCGGTTCACTGCCCGTACGCATCGGGATCACTACTCCTACGGGGAAACGTACTCTTCGTGGTGCACGTTCACCAAGAGGCGGACGAACGGGGAGCAACTGTGCTGGTGGAGGAGCTGCGGGCGGACGAGAGGCTCGCCGGATGGCTGAAAGACCTGGAGAGCGAGGGCGAGCCCGACGGTCCACGGGCGCAGGACGTCCTGCCGGACGCGATCGCGCTGCCGGACGTCCTGCTCGACCTGTCCGTGCCGCACGAGTACGTCAACGAACTCGTCGCGCTGCGCGGCCGGCTGGTGGCGGACCCGGAGGCGATGACACTGCTGCGGCGGTGCGTCGCCCGGTTCGTACGGGGCATGGGGGAGATCGGCAAGGGGTGGGAGCCGCCCGCGTTCCCGGAGTCCACCGGAGCGCTCGGGCGCACCTTCCACGTGTTCGTCTTCATCGCCGCGCTGCCCTATGTGCGCGCCTATCACCTGCAGCGGGGCGTGCCGGCGGACGTGTCCCGGCGCACCCTCGCCGACCTGGGCCGGCACATGGCCGTGCACCGGCGACGCGTCGGCACCAGCGGGCTGCTGGTGCCCTGGTGGATCGGGCTGCACTTCCACGGGGAGCTGTACCAGCTCGGTCGGCTGCAGTTCCAGCGCGCGCGGCTCGGCGGCCACACGGGGGAGGCGGCCTCGGCCGCGGGACTCGACACCGGCCCCGGCGACCTCTGTCTGAGCGTGCACATCGCCGACTTCCGGGGGCCCCTTTCACCGGAGGCCTGCGACCAGTCGCTGTACCTGGCACGGGAGTTCTTCGCCCGCCACTACCCGGACGAGCGCTACGCGGTGGCGGAGTGCCACTCCTGGCTGCTCGACCGGCAGTTGCAGCGGTACCTTCCGGCGGACTCCAACATCGTGA
Organism: Streptomyces sp. NPDC050988; assembly: GCF_044456225.1. Classification (NCBI taxonomy): domain Bacteria; kingdom Bacillati; phylum Actinomycetota; class Actinomycetes; order Kitasatosporales; family Streptomycetaceae; genus Streptomyces; species Streptomyces sp. NPDC050988. Next base: position 64,849 of record NZ_JBITFQ010000014.1, read on the forward strand.
GTTTCCAGGAGCGGTTCCAGATCGCGTACGAGGAGACCAAGGCGGACGACAAGGGTCCCGTGGGATTCGTCTTCGGCGACCCGGAGCTGCCCGTGGAGGAGCTGCCGCGGCGGACCAGGGTCGAGCGGGCGGTCGTGGACCATCTGCGGGCGGGCGGCCATTGGTACGGCGGTCATGGCTGGTTCGCGTGGTGACTGGAGGTTTTGTGACCAGCTCGCGCCATTAACGGTCAACTACCGATCAGTTCCTGGTCAGTTCGAGGTGTCACTCGAACGGGTGGTGTGGGCGGTGGTGGGAACGAGGCGGCGGGAACGGGCCGTTGTGCGGGTATGACGATCGAGATGCGTGAGGGATACGAGGGGACAGGACCCGGCGCCATCACGCCGGACGGCTGCGCGGTGGAGCTGTACTCGCGGCTGCCCGTCGGGGACGAGCCGGAGATCATCGCCGGGGCCGTGCCGGCGGGGGCGCACATTCTCGAACTGGGCAGCGGTGTGGGGCGTATGACCCACCCGCTCCTGGAGCGGGGCTTCACGGTGACGGCGGTGGACGAGTCGGCCGAGATGCTGGAGCGGGTGCGTGGGGCGCGCACGATATGCAGCCCCATCGAGACGCTCGACCTGGCGGGGGAGAAGTTCGACGTGGTGATGCTCGCGTCGTTCCTCGTGCACAACGGAGACGACGACGTGCGGCGCGGAATACTCGACGCCTGCCGGAGCCATGTCGCGGACGACGGGTGCGTGCTGATCCAGCGCGAGGGGGAGGACTACCACACGAATCTGCCGCGCGAGCGAACCGAGATACGGGTCCTTCCGGCCGGAGGCTGGGGGAGGCAGGAACCGAGCATGTTCACCATCCGGATGCTGTCGGCGGAGCCGGTCGGGAACGGGGTCAACTCGGTGCGGGTGGAGTATGTGTTCCCGGACGCGGTGTGGACGCAGACGTTCCTCGCCCGGCCGCTCACGAAGGAGGCGTTCGAGGAGGCGCTGGGGGAGTCGGGGCTGAAGGTCGACCGATATCTGACGGAGGACCGGGTGTGGGTTCGGGTGGTGCCGGCGTAAGGCCCTGAAGAGGGCGAAGGGCGAAGTCCCTTTGTGGGGTGACGAATCCTTCATGGGGCGACGAATTCTTCGTGGGGCGATGAGTTTCGGACACCGGGCCGGTCTTCCTCTGTGACAGCAACGCGCACCGCCTCACACAGGAGAGCCCCATGTCCGAGACCACCGCTTCCGTCACCTCCGGCACTGTCATCGCCGAGTCCGCGACCGCCCGTGGCCGTCGTGCACGCCTCGCCCTGCGGGGACTGCAGGTGCTGCTCGCCGTCTTCTACGCGTTCGCGAGCGCGCTGCCCAAGCTCATCGCGCACCCCTCCGCCGTCGAGGTGTTCAACGAGATGGGCTGGAGCAGCGCGGGGATGTACACCATCGGCGCGCTCGAACTGGCCGGTGCCGTCGCACTGTTGATCCCGGTGCTCTCATCGGTGGCGGCGGTGTCGCTGGGCGCGCTGATGGTGGGCGCGTTCATCACGCAGGTCACCGTCTTCGGAGGGGAGAACGCGGCTACCCCGCTCATCCTGATACTTCCGCTGGCACTCATAGCCTGGGCCCGGCGAAGGGACGCGGCCGAGCTGCCGAGGCTGATCGGTGGGCGCTCCTGAGCGCCCCTTCAGGGGCGCGGGGAACTGCGCGACGAGCCACAGACGGCCCGCGCCCGCACCCAGCGCACCCGCTTTCGCCTTCGCCCTGGCCCTCGCCCCGCCAGGGTCAAGGCGTAGGTGCCCCGAGGCTCCCATCAGGCGCCCCGAGCCCCCGCAACCGTTCCAGCTCGCGCCGATCCCGCTTGGTGGGCCGCCCCGCACCCCGGTCGCGGATCCCCGCCGGGGCGACGGCCTCGCGAGGCGGAGGCGGCGGACTGTTGTCCACAAGGCACTCGGCGGCGACAGACGCACCCACCCGCTTGCGGATCACACGCTTCACGACGACGACCCGCTCCCGCCCGTCGTGCCGCAGCCGGACCTCGTCACCGACGCGGACGGTGTGCGCGGGCTTGACGCGTTCGCCGTTCACCCGGACATGGCCTCCGCGGCAGGCGGCGGCACCCATCGAACGGGTCTTCACGAGGCGTACGGACCAGATCCAACTGTCGACGCGCACGGTCTCACCGGTCGCGGGCGCGGCCGCCTTCGCGGCTGCCTGCGTGGCTGCCTGCGCGTCGGCCACGGCGGCGTCGGAGCCGCCCGCGCCGGTCCCGCCCTTGCCGTTGCCCTGAGTCCCTGAAGCCATGGTCCGACCTTAGTCCTCGACGGGCGTGCGGTCGGAACCGTTTTCCGCCGGGCATACCGTGGGGGCATGGATCAGGAGTACGGCCTGGCCGAGCTGGACGAGCGGATCGCCGGGTGCCGGGCCTGCCCGCGGCTGGTCGACTGGCGGGAGGAGGTGGCCCGGACGAAACGGGCCGCCTTCGCGGACTGGACGTACTGGGGCCGCCCGGTGCCCGGCTTCGGGCCGCCGGACGCCTCGCTGCTCGTGGTCGGACTCGCGCCCGCGGCACACGGTGGGAACCGGACCGGGCGGATGTTCACGGGGGACCGGTCCGGGGACGTGCTGTACGCGGCGCTGCACGATGTGGGACTGGCGTCCCAGGCCACGTCCGTGAGCAGCGACGACGGGCTGGCCCTGCGCGGCGTACGCGTCACCTCGCCCGTGCACTGCGCGCCGCCCGCCAACAAGCCGACGCCGGAGGAGCGGGACACCTGCCAGCCCTGGCTGGTGAGCGAGCTGCGGCTGCTCAGGCCAACCCTCCGCGCGGTCGTCGTCCTCGGTGCCTTCGGCTGGCAGGCCGCGCTGCCCGCGTTCGCCGAGGCGGGATGGACGGTGCCCCGGCCCCGGCCGGCCTTCGCACACGGGGCACGGGTCACGCTGGACGGCCCGGACCGGCCGCTGGAGCTCTTCGGCTGCTTCCACGTGAGCCAGCGCAACACCTTCACGGGGCGGCTCACCCCCGAGATGCTGCGAAACGTGCTGCGCACGGCGGCGAAGGCGGCGGACCTGGCGACCCGACCGTACGAGGGCTAGCGTCGCGCCCGGTCCCGTTCGCCCGCCGACTGTACGAACTGCAGCTCAAGGGTGACCGGGGGAGGGGCGACACCCGGGCCGCCTGCCTGCGCCCAGCGGAGTATCTCGTCGGTGCAGTCGTCGCCCATCGACCAGCCGATCCAGACGGGCCGGCCGCCTCGTCTGCGACCCTCGCCCGAGGGCTGTACGACGATGATGTTGGCCTGATCGCACGGGCTGAGGCAGTCCGTCGTACGGACCGCGAGGCGTCCGCCGGAGGCCTCGGCCGCGGCGCGCAGGCGGTCCAGCTGCCACTCGTGGTCGTAGCCCGGGTACTTGCGGGCGTCGCCGCAGCAGCAGCCGCGGCAGACGACGAGCGTGCAGGGACGGGTCCTCGCCGCACCGACAGCCGTACGGACGGTCACGCTTCTCCCTCGGAGCCGGAGCCAGAGCCGGAGTTGGCGGTGGCGTCGGCCCTGGCATTGGCGTTGGCCCTGGCATGGGAGGCGGGGCCAGGGCCGGTGTCGCTGTCGCTGTCGCCGAAGAGGTGGCGCACCGTCGAGCGGTAGTTGGCCTGTACGTGGGCCAGAGCGTGGGCGCGGGCCCGATCACGGTCGCCGGAGGCGATGGCCGCGTACAACTCGCGGTGTTCGGCGAGGAGTTGGGGCCACTCCTCGTTCTGGCGGGTGAGCCAGCGGAGCCGGCCGTCGACCGGCTCCATCACGGAGATCAGCAGACCGTTTCCGGCCATCGCCAGGATCCGGTCGTGGAAACGGGTGTTGATGTCGGTGATCGCCTCCGCGTCGTCCGCGCGGGTCGCGGCGGCGGCGCGGTCGAGGAGCTCCTCCAGCTCGGCCAGATCGGCCCGGGTGGCGCGCTGCGCGGCCAGTCCGGTGGCGTACACCTCAAGGGCCTCGCGCAGTTCGAAGAGTTCCGCGACGTCCGTCGGGGTCAGGTGGCGTACGACCGTGCGGCGCGGGGTCTCGAAGAGGACGAAACCCTCGGCGACCAGGGCCCGGATCGCCTCGCGGACCGGTACGCGGGAGACCCCGAACCGCTCGGCCAGCTCGCGCTCGACCAGCCGGTCGCCGGGCAGCAGCCGCCCGGCGATGATCTCCTGCCGCAGCGAGCTGAGGACCCGCTCGCGCACCGCCCCCAGCGGTTCCACCGTTGTCATGGGTCCATCCTCGCCGAACCAGGGACGGTTTTACCGAGCTGTAACCGTACGGACATGGCGAGATGTCGTCGGCGGCGAGACCATGACCTCAGTTTGGTATACCAAAACTGCAAGCGGCTGATCCCCGGACCTCGGCTCTCAGCCTCCCCATGTCCCTCCCCGCGCCCCGCCTCGCACGCCCCCGTCCCCGCCCCCGCACTCTCCTCGCACCCCCGCACCACGCACCCGCATCCGTACTCCCCGCAGCCCTCCCGCCGTCCCCTCGCTCATGGAGGCCTTGTGTCCCTCGCCGATCCAGCGACAGCCACCGGCACACCGGCGTTCGTCCCCGACCCCCGGCTCACCAACGAAGACCTAGCGCCCGCGGGCAAGCGGAACTGGAAGGTCTTCGACCTCTTCGCCATGTGGATGTCAGACGTCCACAACCTCGGCAACTACACGTTCGCGGCGGGCCTGCTGGTCCTCGGAATGAACGTCTGGCAGATCTTCACGTCCCTGCTCGTCGGCTTCGTGCTCATCTACGTCGGCATGAACTGGATGGGAAAGATCGGGCAGCGCCACGGTGTGCCCTTCCCCGTGATCAGCCGGATCAGCTTCGGGGTCTGGGGCGCCAATATCCCGGCCCTGATCAGGGCCGTCATCGCCATCATGTGGTACGGCATCCAGACCTACCTGGCCTCCGTCGCCGTCAACATCATGCTGCTCGCGGCCTGGCCGGGCCTGGAGTCCTGGACCCACAGCTCCTTCCTCGGTCTCGACGCCCTCGGCTGGGTGTCCTTCCTCTCGCTGTGGCTGCTCCAGGCGCTCATCATCAGCCAGGGCATGGAATCCGTACGGAAGTTCCAGGACTTCTGCGGTCCGGCCATCTGGCTCGTCATGATCGCCCTCGCGATCTGGATTCTCGCCAAGGCCGACTGGACCATCTCGCTCACGACGACTCCGAACCCGGTCTCCGTCGGTGAGCAGTGGCGCCAGTGGTTCGGCGCGATCGGGCTGATCCTCGCCACGTACGGCACGCTGATGCTCAACTTCTGCGACTTCTCGCGCTTCGCTCCCGACTACAGGACGGTCAAGCGCGGCAACTTCTGGGGCCTGCCCATCAACTCGACCGCCTTCGTGATCGTGTCGGTCATCGTGACGGCCGGCTCGCTGGAGGTGTTCGGCAAGGCCATCACCGACCCGGCCCACCTCGTCGCCGAGATCGGCAACACCTGGGTGCTGGTGCTGGGCGCGCTGACCTTCGCCATCGCCACCATGGGCGTCAACATCGTCGCCAACTTCGTCTCGCCCGCGTACGACCTGGCCAACGTCTGGCCGCAGAAGATCACCTTCAAGGTCGGCGGCCTGATCAGCACGGTGGCCGCGCTGGTGGTGACCCCGTGGAACCTCTTCTCCAACCCCACGGTCGTCCAGTACTTCCTCGGCGGTCTCGGCGCCTTCCTCGGCCCGCTGTTCGGTGTGATCATGCTCGACTACTTCTGGGTCAAGCACGGCCGTATCGACGTCGACGAACTCTTCAACGCCGAGCCCGGATCGCGCTACTACTACCGCAAGGGCGTCAACCCCAAGGCCCTGTGGGCGTTCCTGCCCGCGGCGGCGGTCTCGGCGGTGCTCGCCCTCGTGACGACCTTCAGCGAGGTCGCCCCGTACTCGTGGTTCATCGGGACGGCGCTGGCCGCCGGACTGTACGCGCTCCTGTGCCGCTCCGAGCGCGCCGCGGCCCCTGCCCCTGTCGCCGAGCCGGCTCCGACTCCCGTGGAGGGCTGAGCGTGCGGATCGTCGTCACCAACTGCAACACCACGCAGGGGATGACCGAGGAGATCGTGCGAGGTGCCCGGGCCGCGGCAGGCCCGGGCACCACCGTGCTCGGACTCACCCCCTCCTGGGGACCCGAGTCCGCCGAGGGCTGGCTCGACAGCTATCTCTCCGCAGCTGCCGTCATCGACACCCTGCGGACGTACGAGGGTCCGTACGACGCCGTCGTCATGGCCGGCTTCGGGGAACACGGACGCGAGGGCGTACGGGAACTCGTGGACGTACCCGTCGTCGACATCACCGAGGCGGCCGCCCATCTCGCGTGCCTGCTCGGGCGGCGGTACGGCGTCGTCACCACGCTGGAGCGGTCGGCCGGGCAGATCGAGGACAGCCTGTACGGGGCCGGGGTGGCCCAGCACTGTGCCGCCGTCGTGGGCACCGGGCTCGGCGTCCTCGACCTCGGCGACTCCGAGCGCACGGAAGCGGCCTTCGTGGCCGCCGCCGAGCGGGCCCGGGACGCGGGCGCCGAGGTCCTGGTGCTCGGGTGCGCCGGGATGACCGGGCTGCAGCGGGCGGTGGGGGACAAACTGGGGCTGCCGGTCGTCGACGGGGTGGGCGCGGCGGTGAAGCTCGCCGAGTCGCTGGTGTCACTGGGCCTGACGACGAGCCGGGCGGGGAGCTATGCCAAGCCCCTGCCGAAGCGGCGCACTTGGAGACCGCCGTCGGAGTGAATCTCTCCGCCCCCGAGCGGCGGACGGGGTGGCCGGGCGCGGCTGACCGCAGACTCCGGGGGAGCGGCGCCGACACGTGGGCGGTGCCCCGCGGAGGAATGGCCGCCGTTGCCTCCGGCGGCGGGAACGGAGTCGGTCGTGGTCGCTGGCGTGGGTGCGTGTGTTCGGTTGTTCGCTCGTGACACCCGTTCCTGTGCCATCGGCTCCTGTGCCACCCGTTCCTGTGCTACCCGTTCCCGTGCCCGCGTCCGGTTGTTCGCTGGTGGCCGGGATCTGGGTCGGGGCCTGGGCCGTCGCGGGGGTTGGTTCCGGGTTCGGGGCCGTGCCGGGGGCCGGGTTCGGGTGGTCGCTGTCGCGCTGGCCGCTCTGGTGGTCGCCGCCCCGGCGGGTCTGTGGGGTGCCGGGACCTCGGGTGCACGTGAGATGTCCGGCGCGGGCGGGGTGTCAGGTGTCGGTCCGGCCGGTGGGGCCGGTGGGGCCGGGCGGGGCGAGCCGCAGGTGAGAGGGCCCGGTCCCGTGGAGTCCTTCTGGGTCGATCCCCGGTCCCGTGCCGCCCTCCAGGCCGCCGAATGGCGCCTCGCGGGACGGACCGCGGACGCCCTGCTCATGGACCGGATCGCCACCCGACCCCAGGCCGAGTGGCTCAACGGCCCCGCGTCCCGGGCGGTGGTACGGGCCCGCACCGCCGCAGCCGCACGACAGGGACGTACGGCCGTACTCGTCGCGTACTACATCCCGCACCGCGACTGCGGTTCGTACTCGAAGGGCGGGGCCTGGAACGCCGCGGGCTACCGGAAGTGGGTCGACGAGTTCGCGACGGGGCTCGGCGACCGGGACGCGTACGTGATCGTCGAACCGGACGCCGTGGCGCAGACGGTGGCGGGCTGCGCCTCGGTCGTGGCCGAGGAGCGGTACGCACTGCTGGCGTACGCAGTGGACCGCCTCAAGCGACAGCCCGGTACCCGGGTCTACCTCGACGCGGGCAACTCAGCCTGGCTGCCGGACACTTCGCGACTGGTCGAGCCGCTCACGCAGTCGGGCATCGCCCGCGCCGACGGCTTCGCGCTGAACGTCTCCAACTTCCAGACGGACGCGGCCAGTTCGGCGTACGGCAACCGGCTGTCGGCGGCTCTCGGCGGCAAGCACTTCGTGATCGACACCAGCCGCAACGGCAACGGCCCCTACACCGGCACCGATTCCTGGTGCAATCCGCCGGGCAGGGCCCTGGGAACACCGCCGACCACCGCCACCGGCTCCCCGCTGATCGACGCCTACCTGTGGATCAAGCGCCCGGGCGAGTCCGACGGCACCTGCCGGGGCGGACCGACCGCCGGGCAGTGGTGGCCGTCGTACGCGCTGGAGCTGGCCCGGAACGCCCGGAACGCCCGCGGTTGAACGGGCCCGGCACGTGTGGGGCGTGCCGGTTCGGTCCTGGCCGGGACGTCAGTCGGTCGAGGGGTGGTCGGTCGAGGGGTGGTCGTGGTCGTCGTCGAGGACGCGGTCGTCGAGGTGCGCGGCGAAGTGGTCCGCCTGCCGGGCCATGATGTCCCGCATCGAGGTGCCGCGCGGGACGCCGTACACCGTGCCCGGGAAGTCCAACTCCCTTTGCACCTCCCACAGTTCGTCGTGCCGGCCAGGTGCGAAGAGCTGGGCTTCCGGGGCGCCGGCGGCGATCCATCCGATGGGTACGACCGAGCCGGGCGGCAGGATCGAGTTGGCGTGCAGCACGCTGTTGATCCGCAGCTCCGAACCGGCGCCGGCGACGGCTCCGGGGAAGGCGGAGGCTCCGGTGGCCACGAACACCTCGTCCTCGATCCGCGCGCCGTTGACGTGGGCGTGCGGTCCGATGAGCACGGCGTTTCCGATGAGTACGGGGTGCCGTCGCCGTCCCCGTACGAGGGCGTTCTCCATGACGACGACGTTGTCGCCGGTCCTCACCTCCCCGTCCTCCGCGGTGAGCACGGCACCGTGCAGTACGCGGGCGTGTTCGCCGAGGGTGACCGCGCCGCAGAGGACGGCGGTCGGCGCGACGTACGCGGAGGCCGGGACGACGGGGCGCTGCCCGCGGTGTTCGATGAGCATGGGGGGACTCTAGGCCTGGTCGGAAGCGGGGTCCGGGACCACGGCCGTGGCCGTGATCTCCACGAGCTGGCCGGTGTATCCGAGGCACGCGACGCCGAGGAGGGTGGCGGAGTGCGGGCCGACGCTGAGGAGGGAGGCCTCCACGACGTCCCACACCTCTGAGAGCACCGCGGGGTCACTGCTCACGACATACACATCGGTGTACGCGACGTGCTCGAAGTCGCTGCCGATCGCCCGGAGTTGCTCGCCCAGGTTCGCGATCACCCGCTCGGCCTGCCGTACGGGATCGCCCGGGCCGACGAGCTCGCCGTCGGCGTTGAGGGGCACGGAACCGGCGAGGAAGGCGAGACGCGTGCCCGCCTCGACGACGGAGGCGTGGGAGTAGGTGGGCGGCTTGAAGAGGGTGGGGACGGTGACGCGCTTCAGCATGGGTGGCCTCCCGTGGACGGATCGGTGGACGTCGAGGCGATCGGTGGATGTCGAAGGACAACCCGCCGATGATGCGGCCCCGCCCGGCGGGGCCGCATCCGAATATCCACCGCGGATCCTCCGCGAGGTGTCACCGGCCGCAGTCGGCCGCCACCTGGTGGCCGACTGAGCCTTCACCTGGTGGCCGATCCGGTCGTCACCTGGTCGTGAACTCGGCTGTCATCTGGTCGTGAACTCGGCTGTCACTTGGCGGTGAACTGGGCCGTCCCCAGCGTCGCGAACCACTCCCGTATCAGCTTCTCGTCGTTCGTCGCCGCGAGCGACAGGAGCAGCAACAGCCGGGCCTTCTGCGGGCTCAGGTCCTCGGCACCGATGACGCCGGTGGTGCCCGTCGAGTCGTACACCGCGCCCGATCCGGTACGGGTGGTCGACGCGAACGTCACCCCCTTCTTCACCGCGTCCGTCCGCGCGGTCGACATCGCGGGCGATATGCCCCCGGCGCCCGTGCCCGCCGTCACGACCCCCTTGGCGCCGCCGTCCGCGAACGCCTTGATCGCCTCGCCGCCCGCGTCCTGGTACGAGTACGCGATCTCCACCTTCGGCAGCGGCTTGCTCTCCTTGGCACTCACCTTGCCGACGATCCGGTCCAGGTCGAAGGGTGTACGCCAGGCGCTCTTGCCGCACTTCTGGACCCGGGCCGGTGCCCGGTTGAGCCGGATGTTGTCCTGGTCGACGGCGCCGAGCACCCCGGAGCGCCCGCTCTCGAAGGTGTCCATGCGCAGCGCGTTGGACTTGCGGACCTCCCGGGCGGCCTGGATCTCGTCGTTGAGCATGACGACGGTCCCGTAGCACTTGGTCTTCCGGCTCGCGGCGAGCTTGATGGCGTTGTAGAGGTTGGCCGGCGCGTCCGTGCCGATGACGGTCCACGGGCGCATCGACCCCGTGAGGACGACCGGCTTGTCGCTGCGCACGGTCAGGTCGAGCCAGTACGCGAACTCCTCCATCGTGTCCGTACCGGTGGTGACCACGACGGCGTCGTTCTTCTTCAGTGCGGCGTCCACGGATGCGGTGAGCTTGCGGTAGTCCGCGATGGAGTAGCCGCTCGACCCCTTGTTGCCGAACTGCTCGGTCGTCACCTTGGCCAGCCCGTTCACCTCCGGTCGCAGCTCGTCCACCATCTTGGAGATCGCGAGCTTCCCCGACTGGTAGTCCTGGAACGAGACGCGGTTCGTGCTGACGCCGGAGATGGTCCCGCCCGTGCCGATCACGGCCACTTCGGGCAGGTCCTTCCTCTCCTCGGCATGAGCGCTCGCGCCTGCCAGCGAGACTCCCGCGGCTACGGCGAACGAACAGAGCAGGGCGGCTGTACGGTGGGCGATCTTCACGGGTGGCACGGCTCCTTGCGGGTGGGTGATCGGCGCTCGCCCGCCGACCGTAGGAAGCGGTGTTTTCCCGAGCGTTGCGTGCACGTGTCAATCACTGTGTGCGGAGATTTCCCCAGCCGGCGGGCCGAGTTGCTGGTCGCGCACCTGCTGCTCGCGCACCTGCCGCTCGCACTCCTCCGCGAGCCCCGGGTACGCCTCGGCGATGGCGGCGTGGATCCGCTGCCGCAGCAGCGCCGCGGCCCTGACTCGCCCCTCCCGGTGGGAGAGGCCTTCGAGGAGTTCGTCGTAGGGGCTGAGCCGGTGCCGCAGATAGTCGACCTTCCATCGGTCGAGCGATGCGGGATCGGTGAGGGGCGGGTTGGGGGAGCGGGGCGCGTTGGGGGAGCGGGGCGGGCTGAGGGTGCTGGGGGCGCCGAGGGCATTTGCGGTGCTGGCGGTGCTTGCGGCGCCTGCGGTGGCCTCCCTCTCTCGCCGGGCGCGGTGCTCGACGGCTCGGCGCGCCAACTCCCCGGCGTCCATCCGCGGTACGTCGATGGGCTCGGCCAGAATCCGGGCCAGCACCTCCCGCCGTCGGCGCGCCACGGCCTCCCGCCCCCTCGGGCCCGCGGCCTTGCGCACCGCACCGGACCGCCGCGCCGCGAACTCCGCTCCCGACCGGAACTCCGCTCCCGACCGGAGCGCCGCTTCCGACCGGAACTCCGCGCTCTGCTCGGCGGCTTCGACACGCTCGACGCGATACATCCGGGTCCACGGCGCCGAGCGGAAACGCGGATGCGCGCTCAACCGGTCGGGCTCCCCCAACAACCGGCGCACTATCCCGTCGTTCCACCCCCGCGCCCGCAACCCGGCGACCGAGACATGCGTACGGCTGGGCTCTGCCGCCGCCGCACGACCCTGCTCCGATTCCGGATCGGGCGCACCCTGCATTGTCATCACTACCTCCCCCGTCGTGACGCTGCGTGACACATCAATTCGTAACGCACGCCACTGACAATCAGGAGAAAACGCAGGTCAGACGGTGGACTGAGGCTCCCAGCCCTGATTCCGCAGCACGTCCGACACGTCCGGAGCCCGGTAGTGGTCCCCCTTGAGGACCTTGCCGTCGGCCCGGCGACTGACCCGCCCGTCGGGCCCCAGCTTCGTCATATTGGCGCGATGGATCTCGGCGATGACCGCGTCCAGGTCGATGCCGTGGACGAGCGCGGTGCCGTACGCGACGTACACGACGTCCGCGAGCTCGTGCGCCAGCCGGTCGAGCGGCCCGGCGACGGAGACCTCCGCCACCTCGGCGGCCTCCTCCGCCAGCAACTCACCGCGATGGGCCGCGAGTTCCGGGGAGACCTCTGTCGGTGTCGTGCGGGCGTCGAGTCCGAAGGCCAGATGAAATTCATGGACGAGACGTGCGGGGGAGGAGGGGGAGGAGTGCATCCGGGGATTTTATCGAGGGGTACGGACAGGGCAGGTAACCGGAACCCCTATGCTCCGTTGAGTCTTCAAGCATGGCTGGCGTGTGGGCCCGTACGCCCCGCCGCCGTCAGGAACGACCAGGAACACCTAAGGAAGCCCATGACTGTTCCCCCCACCAACCCCACCCCTCCCCCCTCTTCTCCCTCTGCTCCCTCTTCTCCCGCTCCCGCGTCACACCGCGCCCGGTCCCGCGTGACGCGGCGCGGGCTGATCGGTGCGGCGGGCGCGGTCGCGGCGGGCGCCGCGCTCACCCCCGTCGTGATGGCCAACACCACCTCGGACGCGGCCGGTTCGGACACCACCGACGCCGAGCCCGGTACGACCTCCGAGACCTTCCCGAAGACCCGGGCCAAGGAGGCCACGGGCGAGGCGCCGGTCGAGGCCGCCTTCCCCATCGGTTACGTGGGCGTGCGCTGGGTCGGCATCCGTGAGGCCACCGGCGGTGGCATCCGGCTGACCGACGCCGACGGCGGCAAGGGAGCCTGGAAGTCCCTGAGCGGCAACGGTTGTTCGGACAGCAACGGCGGCGCGCTGCTCATCCCCGTCGACCGGGCCGCGGGTTACGAGCTGAAGGCGCCGGACGGAGCCACCGGGCTGCGTTCGCTGGCCATCGACACGACGCAGGGCCCGAGCCGCAAGGTTGCGGTACCGGCGGACACGACCCGGGTGCGCGGTGTCGCCTACCTCTCGCGGGCGGCCTGGGGCGCGGACGAGAAGCTCCGCTTCAAGCCGGACGGCACGGAGAACACGCCGACGGCGTACTACCCGTTCCAGACGTTCACGGTCCACCACACGGCCACCGCCAACGACGACCCGGACCCGGCCGCCACGGTGCGCGCGATCTACCAGCTCCACGCGATCACGAACGACTGGGGCGACATCGGCTACCACTTCCTCATCGACGACAAGGGCAACGTCTACGAAGGCCGTTACTCGGGTGACGACGGCGTCGCGGCCCACGACGCCGACGGCAAGCTCGTCACCGCCTTCCACACGAGCGGCTTCAACTCGGGCAACCTCGGCATCGCCCTCCTCGGCAACCTGATGGAGCAGGGCCCGACCGACGCAGCCCGCGCGTCCCTCACCAGCCTGGTCCGCGCCCTGACCCGCTTCCACGGGGTCGACCCCCAGGCCCAGGTCACGTACACCAACCCGATCAACGGCACCACGAAGGACGTCCACGAGATCAGCGGCCACCGCGACTGGCTGTCGACGGAGTGCCCGGGCGACGTGATGTACGGGGAGCTCGTGACGCTGCGGAAGGCCGCGGCGGGCACGGGCTGATCAGCAACGCCGAGTGTCGCGGGGGTCCGTGGGGGTAACTCCGGGGGCCCCGCGGCGCCGGCTCCCGCGCCGCCCCCCCCGTACGCAATACGTCCGCCGCGCGCGGGCGTTCGGGATCACTCCCACCGGAGTGCCCGCCCGACCGCGCGTACGGGGACGGACCGGTCCTGGCGCACACGAAAACGGCCGGACGGCGTACGAGGACCCGGATGCGCGCCGCCTCAGGAGCCCCGGCAGTCGACGTACGGCGCAGCTCCCACACCTTCGGCCGGACGACCGGACCGCACGCGCCGATGCGCGACCCACCCGCCCTGCGCGCCCCGCACGAGCCGCCTCGCGTGACCGTTCCGCGCCCGCTAGGGATGGCTTCCGTACGCCTCGACGGAGACCAGACCACACGGGGGACGGAGTCGACCATGACGACGGAACGATCGCAGCCAGATCCGAATCCGCAGTCACAACCTCAGCCTCAGCCTCAGCCACAGCCACAGCCACAGCCACAGACGCAGTCGCAGTCGCAGCCTGACGACATCGGCGGGATCCTGATCCACCGGGGGCTGCGCGAGGAACTGAGTCGGCTGGCAGACGCCGCCGAGTCCGGTCGGCGGGCCGAAGCGGTCCAGGAACAGATCGAGTTGGTGATCGCCGTACTCCATCAGCACCACCACGGCGAGGACGAAAAACTCCACCCCCTGGTACGCGACCGGGAGCCGAGCATCGGCACCATCCTCGACGAGCTGGAGAAGGAGCACGCCCTCATCCAGAAACTCGCCGACGACGCGGCCGACCGCACCCGCCCCCTTCCCGAACGCGCCCCGGTCATCCGGGAACTGCTGGACGTCCTGCGCCCTCACCTCGCCCTGGAGGAGGCCGAGGTCTTCCCGGCGATCACCCGCCAGGTCAGCCAGGCCGAGTTCGAGGAGTTCGTGAAGGGCGAGCTCAAGGCGGCGGGCCGTCGGCTGCCGGTCCTCTTCGGCATGCTGCTGCACTACGCCCTGCCCGGCGAACGCAAACGCCTCCTGGCGGACGTGCCCACGCCGATCGCACTTCTGTGGAAGGCGTTCTGGAGGAGGGGGTACGAGCGGAGGGTGGCGCGGGTGTATAGGTGAGTGCGTGTCCCAGGGGTCCCCACAGGGGATTCCTCGGGTGCTGTACGGGGGCGTTGTCGGTCGGTCCGGCTACCGTGGGAACCCATACCCTGAGATGAAGGCGGCCCGATGGACGCGGAGTTGGCGGCGCTGGCGACGGCCGGGGCGACGGCGCTCGTGCAGCAGATGGTGACGGATGGCTGGGCGAACGTGCGGGATCGGGTCGTCGTTCTCGTCTCGCGGGGGCGGGACGAAGAGGCCGTCGTGGGCGAGTTGGAGGAGTCGCGGGCCGATCTCGTCGCCGCGCGGGACGCCGACGACGAGGAGGCCGCGGCGGACGTTCAGGCGTCCTGGCGCACCCGGCTCCGGCGCACCCTGCGCGACGACCCTGAGGCTGCCGCCGAACTCCGCGCGCTGCTCGACGAGTTGACCCCGCCCTCCACGGCTCCCGCCCCGGGCTCCCTCCACAACACCATCAGCGGCGACGTGCAGCACAGCGCCGTGGTCCAGGCGCACACGGTCAGCGGCGGCGTGACGATCGGACTGCCCCCGAGGCGACCGTGACGCGCACTTCAGGAGCGCGGCCCGGCGTGACGCCTGCGATGAGCGCCCTGGGCCTGGGCGACCGCCTCGCGGATGACGCCCTGTCCCGATGACCAACAGCCCCGTGACCAACAGCCCCAAGACCAACAGCCCCAAGACCAACAGCCCCAAGGCCAAGAGCCCTGTGATCAAGAGCCCTGTGAGTAACAAGCCTTGAGCAACAACTCTGTGAGTGACCGCCCGTGAACGACCGTGCTTTCCTCGACACCGTCACCGACCGCCTGGCCGCGCTCCCGGCGGTCCGGGCGGTGGCCCTGGGCGGCTCACGGGCCCAGGGCACGCACACGCCCGCCAGCGACTGGGACCTGGCCGTCTACTACCGCGGCGACTTCACCCCCGTCACCCTCCGCGCCATCGGCTGGGAGGGCGAGGTCTCCGAGATCGGCGGCTGGGGAGGCGGCGTCTTCAACGGCGGGGCATGGCTGACCATCGACGGCCGCCGCGTCGACGTCCACTACCGCGATCTCGACGTCGTCGAACACGAACTGGCGGAGGCGGAGGAGGGCCGCTTCCACGTCGAACCGCTGCTCTTCCACCTCGCCGGAATCCCCAGCTATCTGCTGGTCGCCGAACTGGCCATCAACGAGGTGCTCCACGGCACCCTGCCCCGACCTGCGGCCTACCCGGAGAAGCTCCGCCACACCGCCCACACCCGCTGGCACGACACCGCCCTCATGACCCTCGCCTACGCCAAGGCCAACCACGCCCCGAACGGCCGCCGCACGGAGACCGCGGGCGCCATCGCCACGGCCGCCATGCAGGCCGCGCACGCGGTACTGGCGGGACGGGGGGAGTGGGTGACGAACGAGAAGCGGTTGCTGGAGCGGGCGGGGTTGCGGGGTGTCGACGACCTGTTGGTGGAAATGAAGGGAGATGCCGAACAGCTGGTCGCCGCTGTTGGCAACGCTGAGGAGTTCCTCGGCATCGCAGCGGATCACTCCGCCTCAAGGAATATCAATTCGTGAGCAGTGGCCTGAGGAACCGGCTGGGGGTCCCGTGCCAGAAGATCGCAAGTGAATCGCGTGAACGGGTGGCCGCGACGAAGAGCAGGGATCGCGCCCGTTGGAGTTCGCGCCGGTAGCGCAAGGCGTCGGTACGCTGCATGTGGATCACTGCGTTGCGAGGTACAAGACCCTCGTTCACGCCCGCGATGATCATGCGTTGGTACTCGAGTCCCTTGAACCGGAACATCGTGCCGATGTGCACACCCTCATCGCCGCGCGGCCCGTCGGGACCGATCTCTACGGCCCGGATGCCCGCGTGCGCCAGTGACACGGCGACTTCCTGTGCCATCGCGTTGGTGGGCACGCAGATGGCGATCTGCTCCAAAGGGATGTCGTCCCAGTCGGCGACCAACTCAGTGATGGCCCCGCGTTCGGCCTCCCAGTCGGCGTTCGGATGGAGTTCGGGGCGGGTGCCGCTCAAAACCGACCGATATCCGGCCAGAGTCTCCTGGTTGCCGTCGAGGTCGTCGAACGACTCACCGCTCAGCACTCCGAGTGCCGAGCCGAGGATCTGTCGCGTGGTCCGGTAACTGAGGGTGAGCTTGGCGGATCGGCCACGGATGTTGATGCCGAGGCTGCCGAGGGTCACCTGGTTGTTGTAGATGCGCTGGTGGGTGTCACCGACCAGGAAGAGGTCGTTGCGGTCCCGCGCGACCATGGCGCGGAGCATCTTCCAGTGGCCCGGACGGAGGTCTTGAGCCTCGTCCACGACGATGTGGCGGTAGCGGTACCGTAGCCAACCGGCGGAACCATCTTGAAGGTGAATGTTGTCCAAGCCGTCGTGTTCCGCACGCTGCTGCTCGACAGCCTGGATTCGCTGCTCGCGCTCCATCTCCAGGCGCGCGGCCCGTTCGGCGACCTGCGCCCAAGTCTGGCGTCCGAGACGGTCCAGGCGTTGGGTGAACTTCTCGGCCAGCTGCCAGATCTCGGCCCGCTCCGGCCGCGTGATGCTCCGGCCTCTGCCGGCACGGCGTGCACGGAAGTAGTCGGTGCGGGATACGACCGCCTGGCCGAGGATCACCTGCGTCCACTCATCGTGCAGGAACTCCGCGTCCCAGGTTGCCTCGCCGAGTTCGTCGAGCATAGAGCGCCACTCGCGAAGTACCTGGTTGTCGTCGATCGTCTGCTTTGCGCTGCCCGGTTCGGCTTCCCGGACCACGCGCAATGCCAGCTGGTCGACGTGGCTGATGTCCACACGGGAGAGCAGTTGCTCTCCGCCGAGTTCCAGGAGCCGTGCCCGGAGGTCGGCTGCGAGGTTCTTGTTGTACGTGGTGAGCAACACCTGCTTGTTACGGCCCTGGGGGAGTTGCTCGACCAGATGCTTCACACGGTGCAGGGCAACAATGGTCTTCCCTGTGCCCGGACCGCCGCCCACGCGGGCCGGACCGGAATAGTCCCGCTTCACCAGCCTGGACTGCGTGGGGTGCAGGAAGACCTTCCAGCGCCCGAAGTCCTCGCCCTCCAGGGCCTCGCGGAGCGCCTCGTCCGTGGTCGTGACCATCGTGGCCGGGCGCCTGCCGGCGGTCTGGAAGTCCTCGGTGTCGACCGGCTCGGGGGCGGCGACCGGGGCTGTCACCTGCTCCAGTACGTCCTCGTACGACTTGCCGTCGAAGAGCGAGAGCAGGATCTCGCCGGTCAGTTGAGGCGCGTACTCGATGAGTCCGAGCAGCTGCTCCTCTGTGGTGAGCGTGCGAATCACCGGTACCAGCGGCTCGGCAGCACCGAGATCGGTGAGTTGCTGCTCCGAGAATCGGGCGAACAGTGGCTCCTGACGCGGGAGTTCAGGCTGCGTCGGAGCAGCCGGGGTCGGCGCTGACGGTTTGGGCGCCGTTCGCTTGAGGACGCTCTCCTCGACCACCTGAAGATCGACGTACTCGATGCCACCGGTGATCTGGTTGACGCCGTAGGCGAGGCGATCGAGGTTCTCGTAGACCTGTTTGCGGTGCTTGACCGAGACGATCAGCCAGTCGTTGTCGGCAAGGCGCAGCAGCAGGGCGCGGTACTCGTCGTTGACGCGCGCGGACCACAGTCTGCTGTCGCCCTTCAGCTGCTTGAGCTGGAGGCCGGTGGCCTGCGGATTGGCCTTGAACTTGTGCTGGAAGTCGTAGAGGGCACCCTTGACGGTACGGGGGAGCTTCAGGATCTCCTTGTCCGCCTTGTCGAGCAGACGCAGGGTCACACTCGCGGTGTTCATCGGTGGGGCTCCCCCTGGGTCGTTCCGTCGGCTTGCTGATCACGATGCCTACTGGGCCCGGATGGTTGCACGATCAGCCGTTCAGCCAGTTCCTTGGCGGTCCATTCACTCGCGGGGCGTACGTCCCACCCTGCGGAGGCGAAGGCCGCGTCGCGGTCCTCGGCCTCGTAGTCCGGTTCGGAGCCGGCCGTGCGGGGAGCGAGTACGACACCGACTCTCCTGGCTGGCCAGGCGAGTTCGGCCATCCAACCGCGGTCGTCGAGCTCGAAGCCGTCGACGGGTGCGGGCGTCGCCATGGAGGCGAGTGCCACCGCCAGCAGCTGCAGCCCGGGTTCGTCCGGATCCAGGTACTCCAGCACTCTGTCCCAGACGGCTCCCCCCGGAACGGAACTGCTCGGCGCTGCTGTGTCCGGTTCGGCTTCGGCAGTCGAGAGGCCCGTTTCCCGTGCATCCTGCTGCACAGCGGGTGCTTCTTCGAGACCGAGCCCGAGGTCGATCCGGGTGGAGGCCAGCCATCCGGAGCCGCCGGTGACCGCGAGTGCGTCCACCGAGAAAGCGTCCAGCATGCTTGTGGTCAGCTGGACGCTGTCGCCTCCGCCGTGTTCCAGGAACTGCGACAGATTGCTCCAGTACAACCAGGCTTGCCAACGCTTCTTGTGGGCTTCTGTGTCCGCGACGGCTGACGCGCTGTCGTCGAGCACGGTGGCCGCCGTCCACGCGGGCGGCTTGTGCCGACCGTCCGCCACAGCTGTGACGGAGCAGCCGGACCGATCGACCGCGGCGAGCATGCGTAGAGGCCCGCCCCGGCCCTGCGGAGGCGTGCCGCGTAGCGCCGCAGTGAGCTGGGCTTCCATGGCGTTCTCGGACATGGCCGCTACATGTGGCCGTGCCCCCGTGAGCCCGGCCACGACAGCCTCCGCACGTGTCAGCCACAGCTCAGGGTCCGGAGCACGAAGGTAAGCGAGCAGCAGATCCGCTGGATTGATCCAGACGGTCTGCGCGAGTTCGCCTGGCAGACCGCCCCGCACCTTGGCGTAGTAGTCCCGAGCCTGCCTCTGGCCGTGGTCTCCGTAGGGCTGCCACACCGGATCCGCGGGGCCGGCGGCGGCATAGCCGGTGTCGCGCACCCGGGTGCGCCACTCCTTCACGTCGTTGTACGTGAGCTGGAAGACACGCAGGCCCTCGGCACGCAGCCGGGTGCGCTTGGCGGCGTCGTCGGCGAGCCGGTTGTGCTTGGGCGTGGCATGGAACTCGAAGCCGTCGAGATAGAGAGCAAGACGGGGTCCGGGGGCGTCGAGGCGTTCGAAGAGCACGTCCGGCCGCGTTCCGTCCAGCACGCGTTGCTGAGAGACGCGCCAGCTGAGTGTGGTGCCGCCGGAGCCGGTCATCCTCAGGTCCAGTGAGTACGTGCCGGCCGTGGTCGTGTACGCGTCCGCGCTGGCCTGCGCGTCGGGCTGCTTGGCCCACTCCTTGAGCGTGTCGATGAACATGACCTCGAGGTCGCTCTCGGCCTGGCGCTCCAGCGGGATGTGGTGCGTCGCGGCGATGGGAGAGGTCTGCCAGCCCTCACCGGTCTTGCCGAGCAACTCGTCGAGCATCTGCCGTACTTCGTTTCGGCTCACACGGTCGTAGTCGCTCGCGGGAACGCGACGCAGCAGACAGCGGTGGCAGCCATCGAGGCCCTTCTCGATGCACGGGCAGCTCTCGATGACCTCGCGTGCCTTGAGCAGCACCTCGCGGAAGCCGTCCGCGGACGCCAGCCGATGCAGGTACCCGGTGCCGCCCGGCAGCCGGTCGTAGACGACGAGGAAACGGCGGGGCCAGTCGGTGTCGCCGCCGTCGGGCATCGAGGCGGAAGCGATGTCGATGTGGTCGGGATCGCCTCCGTAGCGTGCAGCGATGCCTACGAACAGAGCGGCGGTGAACGATGCCAGCCGTTCCTTGGCGCGAGCGACGGACGCCGGGAGCAGGATGCGTACGGCCTCGGTGACGAGTTCGTGAGCCAGTAGCAGCGGGACATCCTGGCCCTTGCCCTGCCCGTCGCCCGCGGTCCGCGTTTTACGGCGTGGGCACCACAACAAGTGGTGCGCATTGGCTCTGGTGCTTGTGGCCAGAGACTCCGTGAGCGCGTTGTGCGGCTGGTCGACGACGGGGCGTCCGTCGGCTGTGGCGCCGCCGCAACTTGCGCACACGTAGAAGGGGTTGAGCCGGACTTCATCCCCCGCGATCGGCACGGTGCTGCTGCCGTCCTGCCGGTCGAGCCCGAGGTTGAGCGTCCTGATGACGGCGCGTCGGGTGAAGTCGACGCCGAAGATGGCGGTGTCGTGCCGCCAGGAGCCGGTTGCCAGGTGTACCGGGTCGATGTCGACGGTCGTCAGCATCGAGTAGCGGCGGCGGTCCCGCTCGTCCTTGTCGTCGCGGACCCTGGCGTCGTCGCGCTTGTCGCGGGCGATGACCCGCTTGGGCTCCATGACGTACTGGACGCACCCGGCATCGGCGATCTCCCGCCCGCCACAGCGAGGACAGGGCGAAGTGTCCGTCTTCGCGTTCTCGGTACGGGCGTAGCCGCACGCAGGGCAGAGACGCCACACCGACCAGGCGCGCCGGTCCGGACTGCCGATGTCCAGGGCGCGCACGACGTGCTTGTAGCCGTTGACGTAGAAGCTGTTGCCCGGTGCCAGCTCCGTGAGGGAGAGCTTGCGGGAGCGCTCGTAGTCCCGTACTTCGCTGCGGTATGTCTTCTTCGAGCCGGCCGCATCGCCGTCGCCGATGCCTTCGCCCTCGGTGGCCTGCTCCTCCGTCCAGTAGAGGGTGGCCTCCAGTTGGGTCGTCGTGTCGGCGAGGCTGTAGTTCGGCAGGAGGCCCAGATCGACGAGTGCGCCGTGGGCGCTGGTCTGGCTCAGCTCGCGCAGCAGGTTCCCGGTGGCGCGGCGCTCTGCCAGCAACTCCCGGTGCTCGCGGTCCTGTTCGGGGTCGGAGCGGACGAGGGCGTCCATCGCGGTGTCGATCGCCGCGATGCGGCGGCGCAGCTCCTCGCGCCGCGCAGTCCAGTCCTCCTCGGCTTCCTGCAAAGCCCGGACAATTCCCCCTGTGGCATAGGCGCGCAGCTGGTCGGCGGCGTGCTTCGAGACTCCCGCGCCGTCCGTCGCCCCGACGGGAAACAGGGCCAGGAAGTCCTCGACCAGGCGTGCGCCATGGGTGAGTGCGGCGTCCGCGAGGTCCTGGCACCAGCCGGTGGTGCCGAAGAGTGCGGACACGAGGCGTGGCGCGGCTTGGAGTTGCTCCCCGTCCGCTGTGGTGAGGGAGCCACGGGCCGCGTGGTCGAGCAGATGTGCCGTGTACTGCCGACGCAGGATCTCCACTGCGGACAGATAGCAGCCGGGCGGCACGATGTCGCCCGCGATCATCTCCCGTGGCTCGTCGAGGTAGTAGAGGTCACGGGCGCGCCGCCCGCCGAAGGCGACCACCAGCGCGTTGCCGGTCTTGCGGCCGGCGCGCCCCGCCCGCTGCACGTAGTTCGCCGGGCCCTTCGGCAGAGAACCGAGAAGTACGGCCGACAAGTCGCCGATGTCGATGCCGAGTTCCAGCGTCGGTGTGCACGAGAGCACGTTGGGGTCCGTGTAGTGCGTGCCTTCCCGGAAGGTCCGTTCGACGCGCTCGCGCTGTGGGCGGGTGAGCATGCCCGTGTGCTCGGCCGTGACCACACGGAACGTACCGCCGGTGAGATACAGGCGCCGGTAGTAGTCGTTCTGGTAGTCGCGTTCTTGCGAGCCGCCGAAGCTGCCGGACGTGCTGGTGACACTCACGGAGACATCGGACTGGGGCGGCCGGAGCATCCCCTTGCATCGGTAGCGCGGGCACGGATGTCCGTACCAGCGGTTCCTTCGCTCGGGCAGCACGACCTGCTCCCAGCCACAGTCCGCGCAGCTGACGAAGGCCTTGTTGACCACGGCGTCGTCGAGCAGGCGCACTTCGACGTGGCCCGGCTGGAGCCCGTACACCTTGGTGGTCCGGTCCTGGGCCGTGCGCACCGCGAGGACGTGTTCCTCCGCCAGCACGGGCAGCAGTCGGCGCAGGTACTCGCTCGCGCCTGCAGCGTCCAGGCCGAGGCACCGCCGGGTCCAGTCCTGGTACCAGCCGAGCCTGCCGGTGGCCGCGTCGAACGTGGACTTCTCCTTCGGACCGTCCAGCAGGAACCGGGGCGCCGCCATCCCGTCGGGGAACGCGGGCATGCCGTCGGGCCGCCCGCCCCACACCTTGAAGCGGGTGACCCCCGCATCCCGCATCCACGGCTCCAGCCACCGGTGCCGCACGCCGCCGCGCTGCCTCACCCGCTCCAACAGCCCGCGCACGAAGGCCAGATAGCGGTCGGGCGTCGGCAGTCCGCCCACCGCGACCAGCTGACCAGGCAACGTCAGGTGCACATCCCGGGCGAGCGCGATGACGCGCTCCGGCTCCTGGAGGACGACCTCGGCCGCGGCGGTGCGGGTGAGCTCCAGGGTGCGTCCCTGACGGGAGCGCAGACCGAACTCCATGACGGTGGCGAAGGCCAGCCGCTCACCGATGAGCTTCCAGGTCCGGGCATCACCCGTACCCCGCCCCGACAGCAGCCGGTCCACACCCGGCTCGTCGTGCAGGTCGGGCGGCACCACCGCGGCCAACGCCTGCGGGTCGTCGACCGAGTCGAGCACGTTGCCGATCAGGTCGTTGAGCGCCAGCGGTTCCGGGGAGTCGTTGAGGGTGTGCGCGAGCAGCGATCGCAGCGAGAACTTGTACGAGGCGTTGGCGACGTAGCCCGCCCGGTGCGCGGCGTCCTGCGTCGAGTCGTTGAAGAGCAGCGTCTTGCGCTCCTCCGGGACGAGCGCGATGTCTCCGCCGGTGAACAGCTGCGTGACCGTGGCGGACGCCAGGGCGGCAAGTGACGTACCCAGGAAGCGGATTCCGTTGTCCACGTTGCAGGCCGGGCAGCGGTCGTCGACGGCCGCCTTGTCCGCGGACTTCTTGTCGGTGATCGCCAGGGCGAACCATCCGTCCTGCAACTCGTCGCGGTCCGCGGCCGTCGGAAGGCGATACGTCCCCTGCGCTCCGTCCAGTACGACGACGGAGAGCGGATCGACTCCGCTTCCAGGCGAGGGCTTGGCGCCGGTCAGTGCGTTCAGCGCCTCGTCCCGTTCGGCGCCGGTCGCGGCGATGAAGTACCGGATACGCCGCTTGTCGCGCCCGACTCCCGCCCGCCATACCTTGTCCTGCGCCATGACGAGCTGCTGAGGGTCGGCTTCCGGTGACAGCGCGGCCCATCCGGACCGTCCGCAGTTACGGCAGTAGACGGCAGGCAGATGTACGGCTGCCGGCCGCGCCGCCGTGTCCGACCCCGGTGGCGCCTGTGCGCGCCGAGCATCACCGGACGGCCAGCTGCCGGACGACCGTTCGTCCTCGTCACCGCCGGTGGGAGGTGCGGCCAAGGCCGCTCTGCGCGCCGCGGTCCGGTCGTCCTCGTACCACCGGAATTCCGGAGCCGGTCCGACACCGCGCAGCACACGCGTGACGGGCCGCACCCACAGATGGGCCTCGACGTGCAGGAGCGGCCGGGGCCGTTTCGCGTCCGACTCGGGATCCCGAGCGGCGGACAGGAGCGCCACGAAACGCGACAGGGCTTGCAGCACGAGCCGAGGGTTCTCCCTCGCGGCCCGTCCCCATGCGTAGCCGAACCGGCTCATCCGGTCCCGTAGTTCCCACTCGCTGAGCGGTTCCCCGTCGAGGAGTGACAGCACGCCGTGGGTGAAGTCATGTCGCTTGAGGAGTCTGCCGAGTTGGAACGGATCGAGCCCGCCGCGCCCCAGGATTTTCGCCGCAAGCCCGTCGAGATCCAGCTGATCCGGCCGTGCCTCGACTCCCGGCCCACCGGAGCAGTCGATGACCTCCTTCGGCGACGGAGGCTCGGGCAGCTCGTAGTCCACTTCGCCGGTGAACTGCCCGGCGGACATGCGCTCTTCACCGATCACCGCGTCGGCGGAGAACGGCATTCCGAAGACCTGCGCCGCCACTTCGAGGATGCCACCGGCCTGACTACTGGGACTGCCCTCGCCCAGGGTCGCGGACGTCGCCACGGGACAGATTGTCCCGAGTGGCCGATCAGGCCTGCTCTGTCCCGTCGCCGAGGCCAGCCGGCGCAGCAGCATCGCGACGTCGGTGCCCTGTGCACCGTCGTACGTGTGGAACTCGTCGAGCACCACATGCGCGATGTCGGCGCCCTCCCACAAGGGTTGGTCCTCGCCGCGCTGGAGCAGCAGATCGAGCATCTTGTAGTTGGTGACCAGTACATCGGGAGGCGACTGCCGCATCTCCTCGCGCCGGGTCATGACCCGGCGGAAGTCGGTGTCCGGCCGGTCACCGATGTAGAGCCCCGCGGTGACCTGGGCGAGCTCGGGCTGCGCGAGATACTCCCCGATGCGGCCCGCCTGATCGGTGGCGAGCGCGTTCATCGGGTACAGCAGCACGGCCTTGATCCCCCTTTGGCCGAGTGCCTTCTCCCGTCGGCAGTGGTCGAGGACGGGCACGAGGAAGGACTCCGTCTTACCGGACCCGGTCCCCGTGGTGATCAACGTCGGCTGCGCCGGGGCGTGCAGGGTGCTCAGCCGCTCCCACGCCTTGGCCTGATGCCGGTACGGCGGGAAACCCGGAGCCCATTCGAGATGCCCCTGCCACCCGTCGTCGGCCTTGTGGAACGGCGTCCTGATACGCAGGTAGGGGCCCCGGAAGATCCCGGTCTCGGGGTGTCCGAGAAAGCGCTCCAGAGCAAGCCGGGTGTCTCCGTCGGTGAGGGCGTAGGTCGTCGTGAGGTACTGCGTCAGACTGCCGCGGACTTGCGCGGCGGCCAGGGTGGGCCTCACGATGTGCTCCTTCGTCCCGGGTTGTTGTCCTGGTCAACCGTATAGCGGGCGTCTGACAGCGTCCCCCGAATCACGGCTCACATGAGCGGCCCATGGCTGGAACCGCACCCTTTCGTCACTGAGAGTTCACGCTCACCCTTCAACCAGGGGCGATAGGGCGATACAGCGGGGTCGAGGGGGAGCCGCGATGGTCGAGCCGATCTATGTACCCGTCCTGCCGACGCGGCGGGACGCCTGGAAGGCCTATGAGCGACTGGACCTCCAGGTGCGGCGATGGATCGCACCACTGTGGACGGTCGTTCCACGTGTGGGACCGGAGCGCACCCGGGGCGCGCGCTGCACCCCTGATCAGGACGGCGATCAGGCGGCACTCGACCGCTGGCTCACTCCGCGCATGGACCAGCTGATCGAGGCGATGGACGGCAACCCCGGTTGGGTGGACGCCGCCCACGTCGAAGGCAGCGTGCTCGGTGCGGCGGTGAGTCTGTGGCGACTGATGACCCGAAGCGGCTTGCGGTTGGTGACCGGTCCGGAACGGGATCCCAAGCTTCAGCGCTACGCCGCGGATCTGGCCTTCTTGAGCGGGCGGGGTATCGGCATACGTGTGTTGGTCGACGCCCCGCCGGACGAACCTCGGTCAACGGAACTGCTGAGTCTGCTGGACAGACTCTGCCTGTCCCCGTCGCAGAGCGATCTCATCCTGGACATCGGCGCCGTCGTGGACGTGACAGAGGCCGGCAAGAGGGCCATCGTCGCACTCGACCTGCTGGGTACGCTCGTTCCCTGGCGCACGGTCGTCCTGACCTCCGGGGCCTTCCCACGCGTACACGACAGTCCCGGCGCTGAGGCCGCGTATGTCGCCCAGCGGCATGACCGCCACCTCTACCAGGCGATACGCGAGGCTCGCCCTGCGACCTCACGAGCCGTGGTCTACGGCGACTATTCGGTGGAGCACGCCTTCAGTGCGAACATCCCCTCCATCCGTCGCCCCGGTCCACCGTGGGGCCTGATGCGCTACACCGCGCCGGACGGATTCCTCATCGGGCGGGCGCCCACCAGAGTCTTCGGCGGCGTCCGTGGCGCCGACCGCGTCGACCGGGTCCGCGCCACAGCCCGCTGGATCACGGAGTCCGACGCCTTCCGAGGCGCCGAATACGGCGACGCTGAAGGCTGGCTGTACGAGTGCGCGCACGGAGAGGGCTCCGACGGCTCGGGCAACGCGGAGACATGGATCAAGATGGGGCACATTCAGCACATGAACTTCGTCGTGAATCAGCTCCACGGCGGAGAGGCTGCGTGACCTGGCCAGAAAATGTGTGCGCTTGCAACGCCACACATAGAGTCACCGAGTTGGTCGATGAATCCAACGCGTGACATGCGCGGGAGAGATCGGGGGAGCGTGCACATGGCGCAGGCCGCGAAGCCGTATCCGGTGACGGAACTACTGACTGCCGTCCGGGCGGAAATCCTGGCGGAGCGGCGCGGAGACGGGGGCGACGCGCCGAAGGTGTCGCTGTCCGGCGGTCGCCTTGTGTCGTCGTCGGCGGACCGCTTCGAGTACCTCTTCGTGTGCAGGAAATGGCAGAAGTCCCTGGATGGCATGCCCGTACTCGTCCGAGCCTCACGGTCGAGCGGCCCTTGGGCGACGGCGGAAGCATCGCCCATGCCAGACGGAAGCGTGCGGCTGATCACCACGGAGAACCTGGGGCAGACGGTTCGCAACGCCCAGATCCGGAAGGACGATTCGGCTGGACTGGTCATCGCCGCGGAGCGTCTCGAGTCGGTGGGAGAAGCCGACAGCGGGGTACGCGCGGAGAGTGCCGGCTGGATCGTGGGTCAGGGGAAACCCGTGAACGCACGCGACACCGACCCTGCGCGCTGGATAGCCAACTGGCAGACACTGAAGCTGAATTCACGCCAAAGAGTCGCTGTCGAGCAGGCGCTGGCAAGCCAGATCCTCTTCCTGTGGGGGCCGCCCGGAACGGGAAAGACAGACGTCGTCGGTCACATCGTCGAGGGGAACTTCCGCCAGGGTCTCAACATCCTCTTCCTCGCACCGACGAAGGTCGCGGTCGACCAGGCACTGGAGCGCATCTGTGACCTCCTCGCTACACAGGAGGGCTTCGCAGAGGGGCTGGTGCAGCGTGCCGGAGACATTGAGGTCCCGTCCCTGCGTGAGCGGTACGGCGAGTACGTCGACCCGGCGCAGATCGCCGCCCGGGTTTCCGCCCAGCTGGACGAGGCTCTGACAGTGGCGACGGAAGCTCTCAAGGACACGCGCGCCCGCATCGCCCTGCACGATGAAGTGCGGTCTTTGGAAGGCCGGCTCACAGCGGCCCGTACGACCCACTCCGAGGCCACGGCGACAAGCGCGACAGCCGAACAGGAAGCCCTGCGTGCGCAGGCTGAGGCAGCACAACTGCGCCTCAAGATCAACCAACTGGGACAGCCGGGCGGCCTCTTCGCCAAGCGGAAGGAAGCCCAGCTCGCCTCGCTGCACACGGAACTCGTACAGGCTGACGCGGCTGTCAGGGATGCCTCGCATCGCGGTGGCGACGCCAAACGGCGGGCGAGTGGGGCCGCGGCGGAGATCGGCGAGTTGAGCGGGCGCCTCGCTGCGGCCCGGCCCCTTCTCACGGGAGTCCCCGCCCGCGCGGTGCTCACCGGCCTGGCCGTGACCCTGCAGAAGCAGCTCGACGAACTCGATCAGCAGCGCAGGAAGATCCAGGACACAGTGCGCTCCAAGTGCCGGGTTATGGGTGCCACCGTCGCCAAGGCCGTCCAGTCTCGCAAGTTGATGGACCGCGTCGACGTCGTGGTGATCGACGAGGCGGGCATGGTCGACCTGCCGTCCGCCTGGCTCGCCGCGGGCCTCGCCGGAAAGCGGGTCGTCGTCGCAGGCGACTTCCGGCAACTACCGGCGGTCACCAAGGGCGAGAGTGACCGGAAGGCGACGGACGAGGAACGCGCGCACTCCGGGCAGTGGGCGGCCCGAGACGCCTTCCACGCGGCCGGTCTGGTGACCGCCTCCGGAGGGGTGCGTCAAGATCCCCGGCTCGTGGCCCTGGACACCCAGTACCGCATGCGCGAGCCGATCTGCGGACTGGTGAACGCCGTTGCCTACCCGGACGCTCCGCTGCACACGGGCCGTGACGACGGCAGCAGGATCCCCTTCAACCCGCTGGTCGAATCCCCCGTCATCCTGATCGACACCTCGAAGCAGCGCATCGCGGGCCCCGATTACAAGGCGAACACGGTGAACGAGGCTGTCGTGCACGAGCTTGTACGCGGTCTCCAGTACGAGGGCGTTCTTCCGGGCCGGAAATGGGGCGAGGGCGAGGCGATGGTGGGCGAGCGCGCCACCGACAGGCTCGCTGTCATCGCCCCCTACAAGGCCCAGGTCAAGGCTCTCCAGGGCAGCTTGAAGTACCGGTTCGGGGAGCAGTACGAGGGCCTCGTCGACACGATCCACCGGTTCCAGGGCAGCCAGCGCCCGATCGTCGTGTTCGACACCGCCGTCGGTGCGGGCAAGGACCCCGGCATCTTCTACAAGGGAACCGGTCTCTCCTCCCAGACCTGTCGACTCCTGAATGTCGCCCTCAGCCGCGCCCAGGACCACCTCATCGTCGTCGCCGACCTCGAACACCTGCGGAAGCACCTGGCACCGCACAGCGAGGCCCGCGTCATGCTCGACCACCTTGAGAGCCACGCAGAGGTGATGTCGGCCGACCAGCTCGTACCCACCCGGGAGGCGGCCCAGCTCTCCGCCCTCTCCGAAGAGGAACTGGCACGGCCCGCCTTCTTCCCGGCGGACGAGGTCTACAAAGCGGTGGAGTGGGACATCGAGCGGGCGACCACGAGCATCGAGGTCTACTGTCCGTTCCTCGACCCGAATCCGGTCCGTAAATGGTCGGCTCTGCTCGGGCAGCGCGCCAGTGAGGGCGTCAAGGTCGTCGTCTACACCCGCGCTGCCGACGAACAGCGTGACGATGCCGCGGCCGAGCGCCACCAGCAGCGCATCGACCACCTCCGGTCGGTCGGCTGCGAGGTGGACTTCCGGGAGCGCATGCACGAGAAGGTACTCATCCTCGACAGCACGGTTCTCTGGCACGGTTCGCTCAACCTGCTGGCGAACAGCGGCCCGACCGACCTGATGATGCGGTTCACGGACCCAACGTCCTGCGAGCGGGTCAGCCGGGTCATCGAACGGGCGCGGAAGGACAAAGCCGCGTGGAACCCGCGGGCGGCGGCGGGCGGTGGAACCGGCGCACGGGGTGGCGGCGCGGACGGCACCGGCCGCACTGCCGACGCAGCTGCGCCAGCGGTCGGCGGCATCAGTCCCGGATCCGTCGTCAACGGCCGCCTCTATCTCAAGGTGTCCTTCGCTGAGAAGGACGAGGCAAAGAAGCTGCTCGGCGCTCGGTGGGACAAGCCGAACAGCCTTTGGTACGTCGACGCCGCACGCGTCACGCGGGAACAGGCTCGCCGTTGGCTGCCCTGAGGTGTGGGACCGGTCGATCGGCTGTCCTCGGCCCACGCCCCGCGATCGATGCCGCCTACGCCTGGCGGCTCTGCTGACGCTGCCAGGCGCTCCGCGCGTTTGCGGCAGCCGTGCTGTGCACGCCGCCGGATCCGATGAACAGAACCTTGGGGTTGTCGTTGTGCGGGCCGTACCCCACGGATCCGCGTACGAGTAGGAATGAGCCCGGCTGCGGAACCCATCCCTCGAACCAGGTGTCCTGCCGCGCCCCGGTTTCCGTCCAGATCACGTACGCCTTGGAGCCGTTGCGCGCTCGCTGGTAGACCTCGGCGACTTGGACGATGTGGAAGTCCGGTCCGAGTTGCCTCGCGGACCCTTGAAGGCGTTCCCATTGCTGTGCGGCGGCAGCTTCTCGGCGGCTCTTCTTGCGCCGCAGGATCCCTAACATGGCCGCAGACTATTCTGTAATGGCCATGCCATTCGACAGTGGGGGCGCGATTACTGTCCGGTGGCTCCGGCAACGACGAGGACGGCGGCGGCAAGTTGGCCGAGAGGCTCCGCCAGAGACGCGGCGCGTCGGCCGAGGCGGGTCACGGAACGGCTGATTCGGGTCAAGCGGTCCCTCGACGCCGATGCGTCCGCTGACGACTGTGAGGTGAGGGCATCTGTCGTCTGGTCGAGAGTGTCTTCGATTTCGTCGCGCAATTCGTCGTCTGGTTCCGTGGACAGGGCGTCCCTTATTTGATCGATGAGCTCGACCGCCTTCTTTGTGGCGTCATCGAGTGGGCTTGCGTGGACCGATGTTGTCTGTACGGCGTAGTCGCCGGTTGCGAGATTGTTTCCGGTGAGGTTTCCCCCGTGAATGACGATGCCTGAATTCTCTTTGTTCTCGGGCATGGTGTGCTCCTCAACTCTGTGCCGCCGGTGCGGGGGTCGCTTCGGAGGCTGCCGCCTGTGCTTCTTGGTGTTGCTCGGCGTGAGAACCGGTGGCGAAGTTGTTGCGCATGAATGTTCCGCCGGAGATCATGATTCCGTTGTTGATGACCTGGTTGGCTGCGGCCGCGAACTCATCGGCACTGATCTTCTTCTCTCTGAGCAGATCCTTGATCGAGGAGACGATCCGTCGCTCGACCGTCTTGACGTAGCGCTCGGCGTCGAGGCGCTGGAAGTAGTGATCGTGTCGCCACGCGGCAGCCTCGTGCCGCAGGCTGTAAATGGGGTGATTCTCGCCTTCTCTGTCGTTGTCCTCTCTTATCGAGGCGATCGTGGAGCGGATCAGCTGCCAAATGTTTCGGGGCGTAGCCCGGGCGATATTGGCCGGTACATCCAGTAGCGCGTAACGGTTGACTCCCCGCTCGACACGGTCAACGGGCCTGCGGTATGCCATGTCGACCGGCAGCAGGACATGGACGATGACTTCGAGATAGAGGATGTCCCCATGCGTGCTCGGCCGAACGAAGGTCGACACAATGACGTCGTCGTCCCAGGAGCCGACTCGTATGCCCAGGAAATGCCTTACCTGTTCATCGGACGCGATCGCGACTTTTCGCGCCTCGGGTTCCTCGACGTACGCGTCGTGGCCGGAGGGCGAGTATACGAAATCAGTGACGACGATCTCGGACAGCCGGTCGCCGGTTTTGATGTCCGTCTGCCGAAAGCTGAGCATTCCCTTGCGTACGGCGTCGATCACCTGGTCGTTCTTCAGTAACGGTCCGGCGGCCGCATCGCCTTCCTTCTCCGGTCGCAAGTGTGTTGCGAAGGACCATGAGGAGTGCTCCAGCCCGGCCCCGAGGAAGACATCGGAGCCGTACCTGAGATGCGTCTTGAGCTGCTGGCGGCGCAACCGAAGCAGTGCCGGAGTGAAGGGCCCCTGCAGCCAGGCGAGTGCACCTGAGGCCTGCGGGGGCAGTGCAGGGCGCAAGTCCTCTGATTCGGCGACGAGTTCACCGGTTCGGCTGCGAACGGCGCGTACCACCAGGGTGACTACGGCGAACAGCGCAGGGAGGGCCAGAAGTGCGGGTCCCGATGCGGCATCCACCAGGGTCGTCACGAGGCGTGCCCCGGCGGAGTCGTGTGGTGAGCGCGCGGTGAACAGTGTCGCTTGTGGTGCCGCCATGGCGATGAGCATGAGGACGTAGGCGAGGGGGGCAAGTATCGCGTTGAGGGCGAGGGCCACCATGACCAGATAGTGAGCCGGCCGGGGAGATGCGGAAGCCTTGCCTGTGAGCCTTCTTTTCCTCAGGTAACTGGATCCCCACCGCGGGGCCCGGAGGGCGGCCGAAATATACGCGACGAGAAGAGTCGGACCGGTCTGCGTCAAGAGGAATACCAAGTAGAGAATGACGACGGCGACTTCGCGGTACGCCTCGATGCGACGGGACCGGAGGCAATGCCACACAACGGCTACGACATCAACACCGAACGATGGCGCCAGTACACGCTCGCGCCCGTCGACGAGGTGGTGGATCACCTCGTCGCGAAAGGACGGGTGGTTGTAGGCCGCCGCACAGAGATTGCGGGTCACCTGCGTTGTCTCAGCCATGCCTGCGGAAGCGGCGCCGACGAAAGAAGTCGGTATCTGCGGACCTGATATGTCGGCCGACTTCACTGGTGCCCCCCGAGTCAAGTTCGCGCCGAGGCTGACCTACCGGCCCCTGCGTAGGCCAGTTGTACTCGGACCGGACTCGATGTGCACGGTGGTTGTCGTATATGGGGCATTGCCTGGAAAGGTTGACCGGATCCCTTCCCTTGACACCGGGTTGTGCGGTGTTGGCACTGATCGTTCAGCGTGCCCTGCGCGGTACCCCGTCCTCCAGCCGCTTTCGGCCGATGTAACCGACGCGGATCCTGCCCTCCTCGCCGATCAGGCGGAAGTGGATGCGGCCTGGCTTGGGCGGGAACCGGACGTGGAGGCTGAACACCTGCCGGGTGCCGTCGAGGTCGGTGAAGGTGCAGAGGCCGAGGTTGATGCGGGTGTCGCTCTCGGGTACGACCTTGACGGCCCAGGCGGGCTCCGACTCGCCGGGGCGCCAGGCTTCCGCCGCCGCGTTGAGGTGCCGCAGTTCCTCGCGGACGGAGGGTAAGGACACTCCTTGCAGGTCCTTGAGGTTCTGTTCCACGCCGGGGACGAACTGGAGGTACGGGAAGAGGTCCTGGCGCTGGGCCCAGAGCTGCGCGCCCGTCGTCGCGGAGGCCTCCGCGGTGTCGCGGATCCACTCCTCGTGTTCCGCGACGTGTGCGCGGGACGAGGCGTGCATGACATCCGCGCTGTCCTTGAGGTAGTCGTCCTCGTCGACGAGTTCGTAGTCCACCGTCAGCCAAGGGGCGTCCCAGTACGGGGCCGAGGGGAGGCTGACCGCGAGGCCGTGCGCCTTCATGAGGTGGGCGGCGGCCAGGCCGAGCACAGGCTCCCCCTGGAAGCGGTATTCGCTCTCCTGGTCGTCCGGGGGCTTGGGCAGGATGCCGGAGAGCGGTGCCTTGCGTTGCAGTACCTCGCGCATGAACCGCCAGGCGTCGCGGTTCCCCGGCTCGTTGCGCCACTGCTGTAGGTAGTAGCCGGGAGCGATCTCGGCATCCTCCAGGCGGACTTCGCTCACCAGCGTCGCACCGCGGTGGATCCGCCAGACCTCCTGGCAGACCTTGATGAAGTCGAGCATGGCCTGCCGGGCCTCGTCCGGCGTCGACTCCGATACGCAGGACTTCTCGTTGAAGAACATCAGCACCACTGACGCGCCCCCTGGCGTGTGAGAAAGCTGGCGGTGGTCGAGGCGTTCAGCCGAGGAGCTGGTCGAGCGTGTGGTCCGTCTCGTCGAAGAAGCCCTCGGGCCATTCGGAGAGGGTGCCGTCCTCACCGACGACCGGAGTGACGATCTCCACGCCGGCCCCATTGCCTCGGAAGTAGTGGATGGCGGTGTCGGCCGACTTCAACCGGCCCTGTTTGACGGCGAGTCGGGTGCCGTCGAGGACGTGGTCGCTGTGTGTCTCGACGATCAGCTGGGCTCCGGTCGCCGCGGCGGCGGCGACAAGCGCGGCCATACGTGCCTGGCCGCGCGGGTGGAGATGGGCCTCCGGGTTCTCCAGAAGGATCAGGCTTCCGGGCGCTGCTGTCAGACAGGCCACGACGATGGGCAGGGCGTAGGTGAGGCCGAAGCCGACGTTCGTGGGGCGGCGACGCCGGGAGGAGTCGACGCCTGCCGTGCCCCCGAATCCGTAGCTCAGCCGGACGGAGTCGGTGCCGGGGATCTCCGCGGCCTCAAGATTGACCCCCGGGCACAGCTCCTGCATCCAGGCAATCACCTGGTCCAAGAGAGTGTGCGCGCGGGCCTTGGGGTGGCGAAGCGGCCCGTCCGGGAGCACGACCTGACCGTGGTGCCGCAGGAAGTTGACGGTGTGCTCACCACGCGAACCGAGAAAGCGGCGACCGATTGCCTGATGGTGCGACCGGGGATAGCTCGTGGCCGGGACGATGCGGTCGGCCTTGAGGTATTGAAAGCCCCGCGCGAACAACGGGTCTGCGATCCAGAGGTCTGGCGGACCGCCGGACGCCGGGACGCGAGCGAGCGGCAGCACGTCCTGTTCCGCGGCGTATCGAGCCGACCACGCGTAAGCGGATCCGCTGTCCGTGCGGAACGCCACGGTGATGAGAGGGACCTGTTCCCCTTCGGTACGTACGAAGTCTTCGTGGAGCAGATCCTGCCCGGTGCCCAGTTCCACGAGATCGCCGTCGAGGAGGAACCCACCGTGCCGGTCGGCGCCGTCGGTGGACAGCAGCGTGCCCGAGTCGTACGACTGGCGCAGCAGGGCGAGGGACTGCAGGACCGTGCTCTTGCCGGACGAGTTGAGACCGGTGAGCAACGTGACCGGGGCGAGCCGGATGTCGGCCGACCGAAAGGCCTTGAAGTTGGTCAGGGACAACTGGTCGATCACTGTGCGCTGCTCCTGTCGCTGTCCTGACCATCCGTGAAGCGGGCGCTGTAGGTGTCGTCCGTGATGGTGCGGAAGAGATGACGGACCCTGCCGAACCTGGTGACGACCTTCGCCCGGTCGCCC
Source organism: Streptomyces sp. NPDC050988 (assembly GCF_044456225.1). NCBI lineage: Bacteria > Bacillati > Actinomycetota > Actinomycetes > Kitasatosporales > Streptomycetaceae > Streptomyces > Streptomyces sp. NPDC050988. Next base: position 99,520 of record NZ_JBITFQ010000014.1, read on the forward strand.
GTGCCCACGGATACCGCGCGCTCGAAGTCCCGGTCGGTCATGAGGCGTTGGAATTCCTCGATCACCCTCTCGCGGGACGCTACCAGCGTGGCCCGCTCGGCATCCGAGAGTTCGGCGAGGTTCACCGCGACGGTCTCGAAGATGGCCTTGTTGACCGGCGAGCGTCGCACCTGACCCGGATACAACTTGCGGAAGGCATGTCCGTCGAAGATCGCCTCGGCGGTGATCATCGCCAGTTTGAAGTCCAGTGCGTGGGCGGTCCGCTCCTCGTCCGACAGCCGGTTGATCTGCCGCATGGTCAGTGCGAGGAACTGGTCGAAGTCCTGGGCCTTGAAGGAGGCCGGCGGCGTGAGCCGGAAGGCCAGCGTGCGCAGGACCATCTCCCGGTCGGCCATACGCTCGCTGTAGACACCGTTGCTGGTCGCCGACCGGAACTCCGGTGACTCGGCGAGCGAGGACAGCAACTGCCTGGCAGGGCCGGGAACGAGTGCGTGCCGGATCTCCTGGCGGGTGAGCGGCAGACCACCGGTGTTGATACGGGCGAAGATGTTGAACTTGACCTCTTCCGGTGTGCCGGGACGGATGACGTGCACGACGACCTGGGTCTCGTTGAGCCGGATCTGCAGCCGTCCCGACAGGTCGTCGTAGCCCAGGCCCTCGAAGTCGTCCCGCAGGTACTCCAGGCCGCGGAGCCTCAGCGGCCCCGCCTTGATCCCCGCCACCTCGGCCAGCGCCTCGGGGGCGATGAACCGCGCGATCGCCGTCAGCCGCTGGATGCCGTCGACGATGGCCCACGAGCTGTCCTGGGCCCAGGAGCTGTCGTCGAGCTCGGCCGCGTAGAAGGAGGGGATGGGGATACGCAGCAGCAGCGACTCGATCAGTCGGCTCTGCTGCTCGTCCGACCAGATCCCGGCGCGCCGCTGGAAGTCCGGGGCGAGATCGATCATGCCGTTGCTCAGCCGGGACATGAGCAGGTTGATGGTCGGGTTGCTGGTCTGGATCTCGATCTTCGACGGGTCGTACGGCGCTGTGATCCGGTCGGAACCGTCCTCCGACTCGGAGTCGGTCAGCTCCAGTTCCACGTCGGTGCCCCGGCCGTCGGCGCCGATCTCCACCCGGAAGGCTCCGCTGTCCTCCGCCGAGGCGTTGTCCTGATAGCGGCCGAAGAGTGACTGCTGCTCCCGCGACACCGCGGCGCGGCTGCCGATGCTGTCCTCCAGCGACATATGTCCTCGTGTCCCGTTCGGTAGACGGAATGGCTCCGTGTGGTCTGTGCGACTTGGGCTGGGGCCCCAATTCTGCCGTACGCCACGGGCCGCGACCGGCCCTGTCGTACGGCATGCCGGGGGCGCGGGCGCGCCGGATCAACCCCGCGCGTGCGCCGGGCGGTTGCGTTACGGTGAGTCAGTTCTGTGTCGTCGTGTCCGGGACGAGGCACGTGTCCCGGCCCGTTGGAATCTCGGGGGAACCGATGGATCCGCTTCTGCTCACACTGGCCGGGGAGGCCGGGACGGCGATGGTGGCCCTTCTTGTGGGCGAGGGCTGGCAGCAGGCCAGGGACGGGATGGTGACCGTATGGCGGAGATTCCGGCCCCAGAGTGCGGATGATGTCGAGCAGGAGCTCGAGACGTCCCGCCGGGCGCTGCTGACGGCCGCGGAGAACGGGGACACGGAAGCCGCGGAAGGCGTCGCCCGGGGCTGGCAACAGCAGGTGGCCGGGCTGCTCGAAGAGCATCCGGGCGCCGCTGGGGAACTGCGCGAGCTGTTGGCCCGGCTGGGCTCCGAGGCGCCACGGCAGGCGATCGAGGGTGGTGTACGGCTGGAGGCGCGTGCCTCGGGAAGCTCCCGGATCTACCAGTCGGTCGGTGACCAGCACATCACCGAACGATGAGCGACGTGGAAGGACCGGGCCGGGATGCCCGGCGGCAGGCGGAGACCTGGGCAAGCGCGACGGACAACGCGCAGGTGTACCAGTCCGGCGGCGACCAGTACATCGCCAATCTGAACTTTCAGGGTGGCGGTGGCGCCTCGGAAGAGGTGATGGCGCAAGCGGGAGCGCACAGGTCGGCACTTGAGCGCACCCAGGAACGTGTCGGCCTCCTGATCCGGACCCTGAGCCTCACCCAGGCGGAGTGGCAGGCCCGTTGCGCCGAACTCGCGGGGGAGGCGCGGCGGGCGAGAGCCGAAGGACGAGCCCAGGCGCTCGCCGAGGCACAGGAGCAGCTGAGGGCGGCCGAAGACCGCGTCATCAGGGCGCAGCGGATGATGCGTGAGGCCGAACTGGCGCGGGAGAGGACCGAGGCGCTGCTAACGGAGGCGCAGCGGGAACTGGCGTTGCGCCGGCGAGCCGAGGAACGGCGGGAGGAGGAACGGGCCCTGCGGGAGGAGGAGCAGGCCCAGGGGGCCGTAGCTCTCCGCACCGATCAGGAGGCGGCGCGCGCACTCCGTCTGGACGAGGAAGGCGAACAGTTCACAGAACTCCTGGAGCGGGCCGAGGCGGAACTCGGGGCTGTGCACGACGATCTGCGCTCGCTGGGTGAGGAGTTGACCGGGCAGAGCGGTGGTGACCCGGAGCCGGACGCGCGCGTCATCGAGGGACTGGTGGTACGGCAGGCCGGACCTGGTGAGGGGGCCGCCGCCGATGGTGCATTTGCCCTCCAGGACACCCCTCCAGGACCGCAACCGCTGGTTGATCTGGCCCCACCCAGCGACGTGTCCTTGCCGACTTCCACGTCGACCTCCGCGCCACGAAAGCCTGACCCGAGGGCGCCCGTGCCCGGCCCGCCCAGGCGTTGGCGGATCCGTGTGGCGTGTGTGATCGCCGTGATCCCTTCCGGCGTACCGATGCTCGTCGTCACGACGAACAGAGCCGAGTACGCCACTGAACCGGCCGTCTGGGGGGCCATCGCGTTCACCACCGTGACGGTCCTTGTGGGCATGCTGCTCTATCTGCTCGTGCTCGTGTTGGCGACGTTCGTGGTCGTCGGGATGCTGGGCCGGGATTCCGAGTTCAAACCCACCGGGACCGTAGGAATCGTGTGCCTGGGAGGGGCTCTCGTCCTCTTGGTGGCATCGTTCTGGACGCCCCTCTCTTGGCCGGGCCCGGCCGGGCAGTGGGGGCGGGCGCTCGCATCCGCCGTGGGCTGGGGGTAGCCGAACCCGGCGGCACGGTCGTTTCCACCACCGGGCGTCCGGCCGCTGAACCGACTCAGACCGTACTCGTCGGGGTACGCCTCCGAGGCGTGGGCCCGCTCGCCGGGCGGAACTCGGCCCATACGGTCTTGCCGGGGGCGGTCGCGCCTGCGGTGACGCCCCAGTCGTCAGCGAGCGCGTTGACGAGGAGGAGGCCGCGGCCCGACTCGCCGTACGGGTCGGGTGTTTCCGGGGCGGGGAGCTTCTCGGAGCGGGTGTCGGTGACCTCGATCCGGAAGGCGCCGCCGCCGTTCTCGGTGAGGCGGAGTTGGAAGTCGCGGCCCGGGACGTGACCGTGGCGGACGGCGTTCGCGGTGAGCTCCGCGGTGATCAGGGTGACCGTCTCGTTGGCCGATGAGGTGTAGGGGTACCCCCATTCGTTCAGCCGGTGGGAGGTGAGGCGTCGGGCCAGTCGTGCGCCGCGTGGGGTTGAGGTGAACCGCATCGCGAACTCACGTGCGAGCGCCGTGCGTTGTGGCATATGCCCGTGTGGGGGAGTTGCTGACTTCATGCGGTCAACAGTTACGGAGTGTGCGTAGCGTTGAACAGGCACGACGCGCTGACTGCCGCCCGTTGTACGCGGCCGGTGCGCGGTTGTACGCGGGGTGCGGCGTGACCGGCCTCCCGCACGGCGCGTTGGTCGCGGGAGCGGTGGCAGTGCGGGGTGTTCGGCGGTGGTGGTCGTGCGGTGCGTACGGGAGGTACTGGCGTGGAGGAGCCGCAACAGGCGGAGGGCGAGTACGAGTTCGGGACGGGGATTCTGCATGTGTTCGGGCGGCAGTTGAAACTGTGCCGGGAGCGGGCGGGGCTCGACCGGGCCGAGTTGGGGGCGCGGACGGGGTACTCGGCGTCGACCATCGCGTCGTTTGAGCAGGGGAGGCGGATTCCGCCGCCGAAGTTCATCGACCTTGCCGATGAAGTGCTCGATGCCGGTGGGGTGTTGAGGGTGGGGAAGGAGGAGGTGGGGAGGGCTCAGTATCCGGCGTTCTTTCGGGATGCGGCCCAGCACGAGACGCAGGCGGTCGAATTGCATGTGTACGCGACTCAGGCGGCACCGGGGCTGCTGCAGACCGAGGAGTACGCGGGGGCTGTATTCGCCATGTGGCGCCCGCTGTTGGAAGTAGCGGTCGTCGAACAGCGAGTAGCGGCCCGCCTGGCGAGGCAGGAGATTTTCGACCGACGTCCGGCACCGAACCTGAGCTTCGTGATCGAGGAGGCCGTACTGCGCCGCCCGCTTGGTGGGGCAGCTGTCTGGCGCGGCCAGCTGGAGCAGTTCCTACTCGCCGGGGAGAAGCGAAACGTCGAGATTCAGGTGATGCCCCTCTCCCGCCCGGAACACGCTGGATTGGCTGGCCCGTTCACCTTGATGGAGACCAAGGATGGGCGGAGGATCGCCTACACGGAAGTCCAAGGTGACAGTCACGTCCACACAGAGCGGGGGAAGGTCCGGGAGATCGAGGCTGCGTACGGGAGCCTCCGCGCGCAGGCGCTCACCCCGGCCGAATCGCTCTCGTTGATCGAGAAGTTGTTGGGAGAGAGATGAGTGGGGCAGTGGCTAGGCCGGGCCATGACGAGCTGGTCTGGTTCAAGAGCAGTTACAGCGCTGGCAATGGCGGCGAATGTGTTGAGGTCGCATCCTGGCTGGGCCTCACGCATGTTCGCGACTCGAAGGACGAGGCGGGCCCCATAGTGAGCCTCACGCCGGATGCCTGGACCGAGTTCGTCGGCTTTGCTGCCCAGCACACTGCGTAAGGAGAAGCGCGACCGCTGGTGTGCCCCGTCACCGTCCACGTTCGGTTGCGGGGCACTGGCGTGTGGTCCTGGTCTTCCAGGGCAACGAGTGGCAGACGTGGGCCTGCCCGAGCCCGCCATGTGTGGGGTGGCGGGCTGTGCTCGGGTCCCGCGCACGGATCGGGGTCAGGCATCTGCTGGCTCCGGGACTGAGACGGCGGCGGGTGCAGGCGGGGACCAGCGGCCGGCGGTGATCTCGGCGTCCAGGCGGGCCTTGAAGTGGGCGTGGGCGGCGCGCATTTCGGCTTCGCGGTCGGCCTTGTAGAAGGGGGCCTGGAAGCCTGCCGGGGGAGGGGTGTGCTCCGGGTCTTCCAGGTGGTCCAGGAGGTCGAGGTAGTCCTGCTTGGTCTGGCCGTGGCCGTAGGTGAAGGGGCTAGCGGCGAGCTTTCGGCCGTTGGCGTCGAACCAGGTTGCCGACTCGTAGTCGTACAACTGCGGATAGCGTGACTTGAAGATCGCGGACAGTTGGTCGGCGGTGATGCCGATCCAAACGGCGACGAGGGAGTCGAGTTCAACGACGGCGGCACGGCGCTCGTGTTCGGTACGGAGGGGGGTGCTGTACTCCCAGGAGGGCTTGAGTTCTGCGGCAAGGGGTCTCAGAAAGGGCCAGTGAGGGTTGGCCCAGTCCTCGTAGCCTGCCCATTGGGGGTTGAACAGCTCTGCCCAGAGCGGAGAGTAGTGGGTGGTGAGCGCGTTCAGGCGCAGGGTGCGAAGGAGAAGGGCGGCGGCGAAGGGATGCTCCGGATCAGGGGCTGGCATCTTGCGAGCCTCTGCGACACGAAGGTCCGAGCGGCCGGTGATACGTAGCAAATAATCCAGCGGAAGTGACGCCCAGAAGCCAGCGTTGAGCACCGTTAGGCGCTCGTCCGGTAGCGAGGCCGAGTGCACGGCGTCGATGTGGGCGGGGCCGGGAGGAATGAGAGCGGCATGTAGGCATCGGCTGCTATCGAAGGGGATCCTTCGACGCCAAAGTAGCCGGAAATAGGAGGTTGAGGGTTTTCCGTGCCAGGAGTCCTGGGCTGCTAGGTACGTTGCCTCATCGGTAGCGCGCACATAGTTAGTTACGGGGACACAGGTCTTAGGCAGATTCGTCGGCGTATGCAAGTCCCAGTCCCTGTTGCTCCGGCACGGGATTTTCGGCTCCTTGGAGAAAGGGAGAGCCGAGGCGAAGTGTGGTCCTTGGAGGACTACGTCCATGAACTCCGGCACGGAGTGATTGCCCCAGCGGATCAGCCCGTCCTTCTTGGCACTGGCTTCATGGTATCCACCTGAGGTCATTGGGTGGTAGTCGGCCAGGCTATGACTATATGTGGCTAGAGCTTCGATCGCCCCTTGCTCGCCAATCAGGACTGGATACAGTAGAGGGGTCTGAGTCGCGGCTCCCGCTGAGCCTGTCAGGGACTGCCAACTGGCCAGCAAGGCCATGTTGACGTGCACTACCCGCTCGCGGTGCGGCCGAATGTCCCATGAGCCGTTGTGCTTGATTGCGGGCGCAGGGCCCCTTCCGTCATGGGCTAGTGAAGCAGGCAGGACCTCGGCGTCTCGCAGCTCGCTAACGTGGAGGAAATCGGGCTCTTGAGGCGTGCCGTAGATGTGCATCCCGAATTCCTGCGACCAGTTCAAATCATCGAATGCCCATCTGGACGAATTGACGAAATGTGCGTGGATGCGGAGGTGTCGGTACGCAGACGCTCGGATGGCACCCTCCCTCACCCCCCCCGAAGTGCGTGTCGGGGTGAATCATGCCCGCCCTGCCGTGTGGAGCGATGTGCCGCCACACTTGAGCCATGAAGGCCCGGTAGAGGTCGCTTTGGGTGCCGAGGAGGAGCGGGTATGTGACGGGGCTGCTCAGTATGGCGACCGCTCCCGCATGGGCGGCCTGTTCGTCGAGCAGGAATGCTTGGCCGTCCGACCGTGAGCCCAGCAAGTCCTCCTTGCGGAGACGCCATTCAGCCGTGCTCGGCTTCTCGGTCAGCGCGAACCATGGCTCCAACTCCGCCAGCACCTGGTCCTCCTGCCACTGCGGCCGAACCCAAGGCGGATTCCCCACCTGCAAATCAAACCCACCCCGCGCAGAGAAGGCCTGCGCGAACTCCAACTCCCAATGAAAGAACCCCTGCTGCCCGGCAACCTCGGTCGCCAAGGCCGTCCAAGGGAACCGGCTCTCCAGCCAGTAGTACCGGTCCATGCCCATCCAGTCGGGCAACTCGTCCTCGTAGCTCTCCAGTTCGTCGAGCGTGTCGAACGAGCCGACGAGGAACTTCTCCGAAACATCATGCGTGCCCAACAGCGCCTCGGCGAAGTCGAGCCAGTCGTCCAGGTCGGCCAGTGGGATCACGGTCCGGCGCTGCCCGGCGAAGGCCTTCTCCTCCTTGCGGGAACCCTTGCGGCGCTTGTCGATGTCGGCGCGCGTGACCTCGCGGACCGTGACGTTGCCGAGGAGGTCCATCTCCTCATACGTACGGACCACTTCGGCGGCGTCCGGCACATCCCCGGTTCCTACCGCCCCGTCACCCAACGCCGTCCCACGCGCAGCCACATCCGCCGCCCGCGCGTACATTTCATGGGACCCGTCGAGGAGCCCCGCTTCCTGGACCGGCCAGAACCACAGCGCACACCACGCGTCCATCACCTTCTTCAGACGCCAGTACGGCGTGTCCACCGCCTCCAGGTCTGCGAGGACCTTCTCGCGAGGCACCGCCTCCCGAGGCGAGCGCAGCCAGCCGTCGTCCGCACCCCACACATCGATCCGCCGCGAGATGTCCCGCTCCGAGATCTCCAGGCGTCGGGCGACCAGCCCCCACAGGTACTCGGCCCGCCGGGCCAGCCCCTGCAACCGTTCTGTCTGCCTTTTCGACGGAGACTTGGTGATCGCCTTCCGCCAGGTGCCGAGGGCCTTCGCCTCCTCCGGTGCCAGCGCCTTGGCCTCCTTCTCGGCGGCGACCGCGCCCCACTCCTTCGCGGGGAGAAGGAAGTGGTGCACCGCACCAGAAGGCAGGCCACCGCCCTCCGCTCCCGCCTCCGTCAGCGGGAAGCGCTCAGGCGTGGCTCCCAGCCAGCCGCCCTTCTTCAGCCTCTCCGCCGCGTAGATCTCCCGGCGTCCGCCGATCAGTGAGTTGCCCCGCCTCAGATGCAGGCCGAACCAGGGCGCCTCCATCCCGGGGTGCATCGTGTTCAGCCACAACGAGACCTCCGCCAGTTCCACAGCCGTCGAATTGAGGTCCACGCCATAGGAGTTGTGCAGGGCGATGTACGCCTTGGCCTTCTGGAACTCGACCGCGTACTTCTCCGTGTCGATCGAGACGCGCAGTTCGTCCTGCCGCCGACGCAGGTACTCCGCCGCGACCTGGTTGATGGCCTCGTTGAGGAACGCGCCCGATCCCAGGGCCGGTTCGCAGATCTTCCAGTCGAGCAGTTCCCGCGCCGCGGTCTCCGACCCGTCCTGGTCCAGCCGGTGCTGCAACGCCAGCTGCACCGTCACCTTCGTCAGCGACTCGGGCGTGTAGAACGACGCCGACGTCTGCCGGTCCCGCCCCGACAGGCGGTACACGAACGACCCCGGCCGATACCGGACCCGTACCTCCTCGCCGGTCTCCTCGTCCTTCCTCCGCACGAAGACGGAGTCCGCGTACTCGTCCGCCTTCGACGCGGGCACCAGCCACGAGCCGTCCTTGGCGTCCCCGCCCTTCGCGACCTCGTACAGCTCCTCGCTCGCCACGAAGCCCGAGTACGACATCAAGCCCTCGTACACCGCGCCGAGTTGGTTGATGCCGAGCTGGGCGTACGAGATGAAGCCGCCGCGCTCGCCCTTCTTGCCGCGGGTGAGCATCAGCAGACGCAGGACGCGGTACAGGGTGGCGTTGCGCAGGCGTGTGTCCACGTAACGCGGCTCGCCCGTCTCGTCCTCGTCGAAGCGCGGGTCCTCGACAGAGCGGGCGCCGATCAGGCGGATCGACTCCTGCTCGAAGAGCTTGGAGTGGAGGGGCTCGAAGCGGAGCCCGATGTCCTCGGACACGGAACCGGATGCGGGCGTGGCCGCCTCGCCATGCGTCTTGCGTGAGCGATAGCCCTCCTGGACCTTCCGGAACAGCAGGTCCAGCGACTCGTACAGGTAGAAGCCCTCGCGCGCCTTCTCGCCGACCAGGTCCCGTTCCGCCACCAGCTCGCCCAGGCGGCCGAGTCCGTACCCCTGGTGGTACTCCGGATAGTCCGACGGCAGGATGCCCAGCTCCGGCCGCGCCTCCGCGTACAACAGGAACAGGATCCGGTACAAGAAGCGCAGCGACTCCCTGGTCAACTGCTTGGACAGTTCGGGGAGTTCCTTCACATCCTCCGGGCGTACCCCGGCCGCCCGCATCCGCTCCAGGACCTCGTTCGCGATCAGCTCCACCGACAGGCGCAGGCCGTCGCGCAGGTCGGAGGACACGCCCACCGCGTGCTTCGTGGACTTGCCGACGAGGCCGGCCAGAGGGTTCTCGCCGCCCTCCTCCGGCGTCCGGAGCGAGTCCGCGCCGAAGAGGGCCGCCAGGGTGTCGAGTTCGCCGCCCGCGCGTGCGTCGTTGCGCTCCAGTGCCGCGTCCAGCGAGGCCGCGAGGTAACGGCCCTCTCCCCAGACCGCCCGGTCGGCCAGCACGATCACGCCGCCGACCAGCAGAAGCACGTACCGCGGCGCGTCCTCGCAGGCGAAGAGGAACGAGGCCAGCTTCGAACCCGTCGTCAGCTCGGTGGAACCGTCCAGCGCGATCCGGTGCAGCAGCCGCCCCGCTCCGCCCGCGTCCAGCGCCGCGTCCGGCTCCGCGGCCCACCCGCAGTCCAGAGCGACCAACCCGGTCTCGGCGTGGGCGACCTGGACCTCGTACGTGTGGTCGGCGCGCTCCACGGTCAGGGTCTGGGGTTTGGCGTCGTAGCCGAGCGCGCGCAGCAACGACGTGTTCAGTTCCGCTGCCCGCTCACGCCATGCCGGTGAGTCGTACGTCGTCGCGTCGTCCGGTTCGGCCGCCGCCTCCGCGAAGAAGGCCCGCGCCCTGAAGTACGGGCGCCGCAGCTCCCGCAGGCCCACGCGCGGAGTCACCGGCAGCGCGTCCGGGTCGGCCTCCGTGTCGCGGGCTTCCTCCTCGCGGTCCTTCCACGTCGCGAGGAGACCTGCCTTGAGATCCTTGGGGAAGACCTCGGCCAGGTAGTGCGCCGAGAAGTAGTCGCCGCGGTTGACGAGTGAGTCGTAGGTCATGGCTGGAGAACCTCGTGTGGATCAGGCGGCGGAGTCGAGGACGGCGAGGACCCGGAGCATCGGGCGGCCGGTGGTGAGGAGCGAGTCGGCCAGGCCCGTGAGCTTGGACTTGGTATCCCCGCCCGCCAGCGTCGGCTGTTCCCAGTCGCCCAGGCGTTCCTTGTACTTCTCGATCGGGTCGAGCAGCGCCTTGTCCCAGTCGTCGCTGTGGCGGCGCAGGAAGTCCTCGGCCGCTTCCAGGGCGCCGGGGATGCCCGCGCTCAGCGCGTCGAGGTCGTGGGAGCGGAGCGGGTTCGCCATCGTCGGGCCGACGCCCGCGCGGCGAAGGACCGTCACCATGTCCTCGGGCTCGGCCCCGGTCCGTACGGCCATCCACTTGACCACGGTCGGCCGGCCGAGCGCGTTGGAGAAGATCCCCTGGATCAGATAGGTCGGGGCGTCCACGTCCGCCGTGATGACGGGCGCCTCCTGGCGGCCGAGGCGCACCAGGACCTTGTCCGTCAGCCACTCGACGACCGGGTGGAGATCGGTCAGCAGCGAGATCTCCGGCCAGCTGGACGTCGACGACTCCCGGGCCCGTACCAGTGACAGATCGGCGAGCTTGCGGTTCAGGGTCACCAACAGGCGTTCGTGGAGGCGCTGTTCGCGGCGGTAGTCCGGGGGCAGCGCCTTCATGCGGTGCGTCAGGTCCGACGGCGGCCTGAAGGAGATCAGGCCCGACTCCGCGTCCAGGTCCAGGTCCAGTTGCCGTTGCGCGTCCGGGAAGACCTCGCGTACCGCTTCGTCGATGAACTCACGGGTTCCCGTGAACAGGCGCGGTGCGTCCGCGGGGGCGGGTGGCGCCTCGTCGTCCACCTCCTCCGGGTCGTCGCCCACGGCGCCGAAGAAGTCCGCGAGGAAGTCGGTGCCGGAGTCCTCTGCCGCGGCCGCCTTCGCCGTCGCGTCCAGGGACTGGTCGACCGTACGGCCGCGCAGCAGGTCCTGGATGAGGGACTTCTCCTCCGCGTCCGCGCGGTACAGGCCGGAGACCGCCTCCGCCGTGCCGAGGCTGCGGTGCGCTTCGTCCTCACGCTCCAGGAGACGTTCGGCGACCGTGCGGTCGTCCTTCGCGCCGTCGACCTCGCTCGTCAGGATCATCGCGCGGAACTGCGGCTGGTGGGACTGGCCGTAGCGGTCGATACGGCCGTTGCGCTGCTCGATGCGGATCAGGGACCACGGCACGTCGTAGTGGATGAGCTGGTGGCACTGGCGGTGGAGGTTGACGCCCTCGGACGCCACGTCACCCGTGAACAGCATGCGGACCGGGGTGTCCGCCAGACCGAAGTCCTCGACGCACTGCATCTGTTGCTCGTCGGACAGGCCGCCGTGCATGACGCGTGCGGCCTCCTGCAATGCCTTTCCCTTGAAGCCGAGGGTCGCCGGGACGGCCTTGCGCAGCCACTCCAGCGTCTGGACACGCTCGGAGAAGACCACGACCCGGGTGTCGCTCCTCGGACCGACCCCGATCGCCCGGAGCTGCTTCACGAGAGCCGCGAACTTCGCCGAGTCCGCCTCCGACATGTCGGCGGTGAGGTCCTTCAGGCGGTGCAGCGCGGCCAGTTCGGGGCCCGGAACAGCGTATTCCTTCGTGGTGAGTGTCTTGATTCGGGCGTTGACCGTCGCTGCCAGCGCCACGTGCGAGGAGAGGAAGGACTTCAGCACCGTGTAGGGGAAGAGGCGGCTCTCGCTCACCGAGGACTGGTTCGGGTCCTGCGGCAGCCACACCTGCGCCAGCTCCTCGAAGACCTTCTCCTCGGCCGGCGTCGCCGCGCAGTGCACGGACTCGCTCGGGCCGCGGTCCGCCCACTGGCCCTTCATCTGTTCGCGGACCTCGGGACTGACCTTCGTACGGCGGATGAAGAGATGCTTGATGTCGTCCGCGTCGTAGCGCTCCGGGTCGCGGATCGCTGCGGGGTCGAGGAGCGAGATCAGCTCGGCGAAGGAACGGGCGTCGCCGTTGTGCGGTGTCGCCGAGGCCAGGATGAGAGCGTCGGTCTGCGGGGCGAGGAGGCGGGCGAGCTGGTTGCGGAGCGAGCCGCGGTTGATGAGGTTGTGCGACTCGTCGATGACGACCGCGTCCCAGCGGATGTGCTCCAGGTGATGCTTGTACTGGTCCGTGTTCTTGAGCGTGTCGATGGAGACGATGACACGCTTGAAGTACGTGAACGGGTTGCGGCCGGCCGGGATCTCACGCTGGATGCGCTCGATGCCCACCGAGTCGAGGCGGATGAGCGGGATCGCGAAGCGGGTCCACAGTTCGTGCTGGAACTGCTCCAGGACATGCTGCGGGGTGACGACAAGAATGCGCTCACCGCGGCCACGGCGGATCAACTCGGCCAGCGTCAGGCCGATTTCGAGTGTCTTGCCGAGACCGACGACGTCCGCGATGAGCATGCGTGGGCGCAGGTTCCTGCCGGACAGCGCGAGCTGCGCCGGGCGGTGCTGATAGGGCAGCGGGTCGAGCAGGAAGCTGTCCGCCAGGGCCAGGCCGCGCTCGGACTGGGGGAGCGGTGTCTTGCGCAGGACTGCTTCGAGGAAGAGGCGGCTGCGGCGGAAGGTGGGGGAGTCGTCGGCGATCAGCTTGGTGCGGCGCGGGTCCATCAACTGCACGTCGTCGAGCGCGGTGAAGAAGACGGCTTCCTGGTCCCGTACGAACTCCGAGACGCCCACCACGTCGAGGCGGTCGCCGTCGTGGTCCGTGCCCGTCACGTTCCGTACGAGCCATTCCTCGTCCCGGACCTCGATCTGTGAACCGGGCGGGTACTTGGCGGTTTCCGGAGCTTCCGGAGCCTCTCCCGGCGCGCTGCCCTGCTGGGCGTCCCGAGCGACGTCGGCCTGGTCGACGGTCACGTGCGCTGCCTCCTGTGCTGATGTGTCGTGCGTGGTGCGGGCTCTCCGTGCCCGGCGGAGCCTCGGGGTGGTTCAGGTGGTTCAGGTGGTTCAGGGTCAGAACTTCGCGCGCTGGGCGTAGGTCTCGCGCAGTTGTTGGGCGACACGCTTGGCTTGCGCCGAGGTGCGCAGCGGCCCGGGGCCGGTGCGTTCCCGCCCGCGGTGGGCCGCCGGTGGAGTGCCGGGGGGCGCGATGGGCCGGGCGGGCGGCTGGTCACGGACGGCCGGGCTCGGCTCGGCCTTGACCGTGGGGGTGTACACGGCGGGGGCGGCGTCCTGGGGAAGGGGAACGGTCGGCGCGGTGGCCCCCGGCGACTGAGGAAGGGCCGCTGTGGTGAGGTTCGCGAAAGCGGCGGCGTCCACCGGGGCGGCAGGGGCGGCGGGTTCGGGTGGAGCGCCCTGCACCGTGGTCGCTGCAGTGTGTGCGGTGAGGCGGCGTCGGGCCTGGGCGATCTTGAGGCCTTGGGCTTCGATCACGGCCCGGCATTCCTTGACGACCGCCGACAGGGCGGGCCGCACCTGCGGGTCGTACGAGAGCATCGCCGTGAGGAGCGGAACGAGCTCTTCCGGGACTCCGGTCAGATCCGGCTGTGCGTCCGCCTTGGTGATCAGGTGGAACAGGGCGTGGATGTTGTCGGCCTGGAACGGATAGTGGCCGGTCGCCGCGTACAAGAGGACGGCGCCGAGCGCGTACACGTCGACGGGCGAAGTGAGCGGCTTGACGCCGTTGGCCTGTTCAGGGGCCATGCAAGCAGGAGTGCCGAGCACGGTGTTCGGGGCGGTGAGAGATGCGCTGGACTCGGTGAACACCGCGAGGCCGAAGTCGATGACCTTCGGGCCGTTCGGGCCGAGGAGGATGTTCGCGGGCTTGAGATCGCGGTGAAGCAGGCCCTGCTTGTGGACCCCGGCGAGAGCCTCCGCGAGCGTGGCACCCAAGGATGCGGTCAGCACCAGGGGCAGGGAGCCATGGGTGTGGATGTGCTTCCTCAGGTCCGGCCCGTCGATGTACTCGGTGGCCAGCCAAGGCTGTTCGGCCTCGGCGTCCGCGTCGAGAAACGCCGCGATGCGCGGGCCCCAGATGGTCTTGAGGACCTCGATCTCCTGGGCGAAGCGAAGACGCGTCTCGGAGTCGACCACCGACGGCTTGATGACCTTCACCGCTGCGGGCTCTCCACCAGGTGACTCACCGAGGTAGACCTGGCCCATGCCTCCGTGACCGATGCGGCCGAGCAACTCGAATCCGCCGAGCTCGGTCGGGTCCTCGGGGCTCAACGGAGCCGCGTTCACGTGGGTCGTCCTTTCGCCCTGGTCAGCCGCTGTATGTCAGCAGTCGTAACCGTAGTCGACGGCAGGGGCACCGGGATCAGGTCTTGCGTGATCGGGGCTTGCCCTTTCTCATCCCGGGCATCTGGGGCCCGCTCCCGATTGCGTACATAAAGAACGCGGCCACTACGACAATCGTCACATCCCCGAAACGTGTAGACCCCATACCCTCCAGGAACCCGACCTACCGTAAGCACCACCGCCCAGGCCGACGTCGCCCGAAGGCATGCCACCCGCAACCGCCCTCGTCCCGACAGGAGCCCCGTGCCCGTGCCGCGACCTTTCTCCGTTGCCCTGCCGCCCTGGCTCACGCATGCCCTGCGTGCGCAAAGGGGGCCCGTGCCGTGGAATGCCGTCGTGCGCGGGGCGCTCGCCGCCGGGCCGCTGCTGCTCGTGGCCGTGCTCGTCGGGCAGGAGACCGTCGGGGTCGTGGCCGCCCTGGGAGCCATGCTCGCCGGGATCAACGACCGGCCCGGGAGCCGGCGCACCGCCGTGCATCGCATCGGAGTGCCGGGGCTCGCCGGGGCCGCGGGGCTCGTGGTCGGTACGTACGCGGGGGAGGGCCTCGGGGCCGTTCCGCTGACCCTGATACTCACCGCGCTCGGGCTGCTCGCCGGTGCCGTGAGCGCCGTGGGGCCCGTGTCCTCCGGGGCCGGTACCCAACTGCTCGTCGCCGCGGCCATCGGGGCCGGGATGCCGCTCCCCGAACCCGGATGGCAGCGGGCGCTGTTCTTCCTGGCCGGCGCCGCCTGGCTGATCGCGCTGCGGCTTGTGCTGCCCACGCCCGGTGCCCTCGCCCACGACTTCCGCTTCGACGGTGAGCGGGTGGCCGTCGCGGACGTCTACGACGCCATCGCCGAGTTGCTTGCCGCTGCCGGCGGCGAGCAGGCCGGGGCCCGGCGGGCCGCCCTCACCGCCGCGCTCGACCATGCGCAGGACGCCCTCGCGGGGCCCCGGCTGCGGCGGTACGCCAGTTCCTCCGCCGAGCGGCGGCTGCGGGCGCAGTACGCCGCCGCGCTGCCGCTCGCCGAGGCCGCGACCGCGCTGGCCTGGGCCGGGGACGCCCTGCCCGCCCGTACGGCCGAGGGGCCGCGACGGCTCGCCGTCGCCGTACGGACCGGCGAGCCCTGTGGGCCGTTGCCCGCGCCCGCCCGGTCCGTACCCGGACTGCGCGCCCTCGACGACGCACTCCTGCACGCCGCCGAGACCTTCGACCGCGGCGGCAAGCAGACCGGCGACAGGCATGCCGGTAGCCAGCAGACCGGCGGCAGGGACACCGACGGCAAGAAGACCCGCGGCGACAACGCCGATGACAAGCACAGCACCGCCCTCCACAGCGACACCGGCACCAACCCCCTCGACCGCGGCGCCCGCCAGACCGCGCACAAGGGCCTGCGTCTACGTCCCCTCCGCACCAAGGCCCTGCTCCGCATGGTCACCGGCCCGGGCGGCCGGGAGTACGGCTTCCGCGTCGCCCTCTGCTACGGAGCCAGCGCGGCCGTCGCGCAGGCCCTGCACCACGTGCACTGGTACTGGCTGCCGGCCACCGCCGTCTTCCTCGTGAAGCCGGACCTCGGGCCGCTCGTCTCGCGCGTGCTCAACCGGGCGGCCGGCACCGTCCTGGGCGCCCTCGTCTTCGCGGGGTTCGCGGCCGTGCTGCCCCGACCGGAGGGACTCGTGGCGCTCGTGGCGATCAGCGGGGCCCTGATACCCGTCGCCACCAGGCACTTCGCCGCGCAGACCGCAGTCGTCACCGTCCTCGTACTCGCCCTCGTCATGGTCGGCGGGGAGCCGGAAGCCTCCTGGAGCCGTATCGGCGAGACGCTGCTGGCCTGCGCGATCGTCCTGATCGTCGGGCATCTGCCGGCTCCGGGACAGCGCGGCGGGAACGTGAGGGCGCGGTTGGACGCGGCCACCGATGCCGCCCACGCGTATCTCACCCACGTACTGAGCGGCGCCGACGACCGGGCCGCCCGCTGGGCGCTGCGCCGCGAGGCCTACCGGAAGCTGGCCGAGGCCCGGGCCGCGATCGACCGTGCCGCCGCCGAACTGCCCACCCTGGCCCGGCACACGGAGGGCACCGACGAGGTCGCCGCCACCCTCGAACGCCTCGTCGACACCACCACCGCCTGTGCCGTGCACCTCGACGACACGGGCCGGCTCACCCCGCGGCACACCGAGCGTCTCGCCACCCTCCTCGACGAACTCGTGGAGCAGCGCGAGCGCGCCGGCCTCGCGGACCCTCCGGCCAACCTCATCAGCGCCTGAGCGGCGAACCCGCCAGGGCTCCCCTCGGCGCCTGACCGACGAGCCCGCCAAGGCCCACCCCAGCGCCAGCCCGATCAGCCCGATCAGCCCGCCAAGGCTCACCTCAGCGCCCGACCGACCAGCCCGCCAGGCTCACCTCAGAGCCCGACCGACGAGCGGGCTTCGCAGAGGGCTCCCGTCAAGGCTCGACCCGTACCCACACCGGCGCATGGTCCGATCCCGCCGCGTCCCGCCGTGCCCCCGGATTCCCGTCGACCGACGGCAGCGGGGTCTCCCGGACTGGCGTCCCCGTCCCCGCCCCGGTCACATGGTCGAGCAGCAGTCGGCTGACCAGTATGTGGTCGATGAGTTCAGGGCGGCCGGAGTGGACGCGGGAGAAGCGCTGTTCCTCCGGGATGAGGGGCGCGATGTTCCAGAGCCGGGCCGCGTCGCCCTTGTCGGGCCGTTCGAAGCCCGGCGTGCCGATCTCCGAACCCGGCGGGCCCTGGAGGATCTGGGTCGTGGCGGCCGCGACCTCGTCGTTGAGATCGCCGAGCACGGCCACGCTCCGCTCCTTGCCCTTGCCGTCGAGGAGGCCGTCGGCGACGGCACGCAGCGTCGTGGCCTCGGCGGCCCGCCGGTACAGGGCGTACGCGCCGTAGCGGGCCCGCTCGCCCTCGTTGCGCGGCTGGAACCGGCCGCCCGGGAACGTCAGCAGCTTCGACTTGAGATGGCAGACCGCCACGGTCAGCGTCGTCCCTTGGGTGGTGATTTCCGTGGCCAGGAAGCCGCGGCCCGTCCTGGACACCGGTTCGCCGTCGTCGTCACCCTGAACCGGTCGCAGCGGTGCGGGGAAGGCGTTCGTGTCGATGATCGTCCGCGGTTCCGGGCGGCTGAGGAAGCCGACCCTGATGCCGCGGCTGTCCGGATGCTCCGAGAGCGCGATGTGCCAGTCGCGGTCCAGCATCCCCGCCAGGTCCGCCAGCGCCTCCGGATCGCCGACCTCCTGCACGCCGAGCAGCGTGGGGTCGAGTTCCGTGACGACCGAGGCCAGAGCGGTGAGCTTCGCCTTGTACGCGGCCTCGGTGCGCGGTCCGAACGCGCCGCCGGGCCGGTACAGGTTCTCCAGGTTCCAGGTGCCGAGGAGCATGCCGGGCTCCTTCCCGGACGCGCCGTCCAAGGGGCGCCGCCCGTCGAATGGTGAGGCCAGCGTGCGCGGGAAACCGCCGGGGCGACAGGGCCCCGACGGGATGCGCGGTTCACGTCACCCGACGGCACGATCCCGTCGTACCGTGGCGTGATGACCTCGCCCGAGCCCACGCCCGACGCGACGACCAACAGCTCTGCCGGCGATCGGGCCCGGCCGCCCGGTACGAAGACCACGGCCGATGTCCCGACCGGTCTCCCGGCTGATCTCATCATCACCCGCTGCACCGCCCTCGTGCACGACGATCACGAGCAGATCGGCTTCGTCGAGGACGCCACCATCGTCGTACGGGGTGGTCGCATCGAGAGCGTCAGCACCGGGCCGATCGACGTCGACGTCCCGGCCGCGGAGCACACCGTGCGTATCGACGCCGGTGGCCAGATCGCCATGCCCGGTCTCGTCAACTGCCATACGCACGCCCCGATGGTCACCCTGCGCGGTATCGCGGAGGACCTGCCCATCGAGGAGTGGTTCAACGACTTCGTCTGGCCCATCGAGTCCAACCTCCAGGAGAAGGACGTGGAGTTGGGCGCGCGGCTCGCCTGCGCCGAGATGATCCGGGGCGGTGTCACCTGCTTCGCGGACCACTACTTCTCGATGGACACGGTCGCCGCCGTGACCGCCGAGAGCGGGATGCGCGCCAACCTCGGACAGGCCTTCTTCTCCTCCCAGGGCGCCGAGGGGCGCGAGCGGTCGCTGGACTTCGCCCTCCGCTACCGCGACACCGCCGACGGCCGCATCACCACGTCACTCGCTCCGCACGCCCCGTACACCGTCGAGGACGCCGACCTCGCCGCCACCGCGCAACTCGCCCGCGAGCACGGCCTGTTGGTGCACATCCACGCTTCCGAGAACCGCGACCAGGCCGACACCAGCATCGCCCGCCACGGCCGCACACCCATCGAGGTGCTGGCCGACGCAGGACTCCTCGACACCGACCTGCTCATCGCGCACGGCACCGGCATCATGGAGCGCGACCTGCCCGTACTCGGCCGCGCGACCGGCCGGATCGCCGTGGCCAGTGCGCCCCGGGGCTACCTCAAGTTCGCCTGGCCCACGACGACTCCGGTACGCGCACTCCGCGAGCTCGGCATCCCCGTGGGCCTCGCCACGGACGGGGCCGCGTCCAACAGCTCCCTGGACGTGTGGGAGTCCATGGCCCTCACGGCGCTGGTGCAGAAGTTCACCGAGAGCGACCCGCGATGGCTGACCTCCCGACAGGCCCTGCATCACGCGACGTTGCAGAGTGCCCGGGCGGTCGGCCTCGGCGAGGAGATCGGCAGTCTCGCGCCGGGCCGCCGGGCCGACATCATCCTCGTCGACGTGAGCGGCCCGCACACCCAGCCCGTGCACGACCTCGCGGCCACCCTCGTACACAGCGCCCGCTCCGGCGACGTACGCACGACGATCGTCGACGGGCGGGTGATCATGCGCGACCGAGAGCTGCTCACGCTCGATGTGCCCGCGATCGTGCGGGAGATGAACGAACGGATGCCCGCGTTGATCGACCGGAGCCATGGGAAGCGGATCCAGGACTACGACACGTGAGCGCTCCGCTGGGTGTGGGGGTGTGCGGGTGGAGGGATGCGCGGGTCGTTTTGCTGCGGGCCGGTGGGGGCTTGGCGCGCAGTTCCCCGCGCCCCTTACGGGGCGCCTAGGGTTAGCCCATGTCCACTGACCAGGACCTCCACACCGATGGCCTTCCCACCGATGGCCTTCTCACCCACCCGTACGCCGTCTACGAGCGGCTGCGCGACACCGCCCCTGTGCATCGCATCACCGGTCCCGACGGCAGCCCCGCCTGGCTGGTCACGCGTTACGACGATGTACGCGAGGCCCTGGCGAACCCGCGCCTCTCGCTGGACAAGAGGCATGCGCTGCCCGGCGGTTACAAGGGCTTTGCTCTGCCGCCCGCCCTGGACGCGAACCTCCTCAACATGGATCCGCCCGACCACACCCGCGTCCGCCGCCTGGTCGGCCGGGCCTTCACCACGCGCCGGGTCGAGCAACTGCGCGCCCCCATCAGGCAGACCGCCGACCGGCTTCTGGACGCACTGGGCGCGCACGGTGGCACGGACCTGATCGCCGCGTACGCCGCCCCGCTCCCCATCACCGTCATCTGCGACCTGCTCGGCGTACCGGACGGGCACCGCCGCGACTTCCGGGCCTGGACCGATGTGCTCGTCGCGCCCGACCCGGCCAGGCCGCAGGCCGCCAAAGAGGCCATCGTGGCAATGCTCGGCTTCTTCACCCAACTCATCGCCGACAAGCGGAAAGAGCCCGCCGACGACCTGCTCTCCGACCTCATCGCGGTCAGGGACGAGAGCGGCAGTACGGGGAACGACCGGGCGGGAAGCGGTGGTTCGGGAAGCGACCGGGCGGGAAGCGACCGTGCGGGGAACGACCGGCTCACCGAGGACGAGTTGATGTCGCTCGCCTTCCTCATCCTCTTCGCGGGCTACGAGAACACGGTCCAGCTCATCGGCACCGCGGTCCTCGCGCTGCTCCAGCACCCCGACCAACTGGCCGCTCTCCGCGCGGACCCCACCCGGCTCCCGGCCGCCGTCGAGGAGTTCGTCCGCTACGACGGACCGGCCCTGCTGGCCATCCGCCGCTTCCCGCGGGAGGACGTGGCGATCGGTGACGTCACCGTCCCGGCGGGCGAGACGGTCCTGCTGTCCTTGGCCGCCGCCAACCGCGACCCCCGCCGCTTCCCGGACGCCGACCGGTTCGACCTCGGGCGCGACGCCGGCGGACATCTCGCGCTCGGCCACGGCATCCACTACTGCCTGGGCGCCCCACTGGCCCGGCTGGAGACGGAGATCGCCCTGGCCGCCCTCCTGGAACGCCTCCCCGACCTGGGACTCGACGGCGACCCGGACGACCTCCGGTGGCGGCCGTCCCTCCGCGCCCGCGGCCTGCTCGCGCTTCCGGTGACGTACTGACTGACTGAAGAAAAGAAACTCCGCGCTCCACCGATGAGTTCCGCTCCTCCCTCCGGTCCACCCCAGGGAAAGCACCGCACCGGAGGAGGGGCAAATGACGCTTCCGCGGATCGTGTCGCGCGACGAGTGGCGCGGCGCACGCGAGGAACTGCTGGTCAGGGAGAAGGCAGCGACCCGCGCGCGTGACGCGCTGAACGCCGAGCGGCGACGACTGCCGATGGTCGAGATCGACAAGGAGTACGTCTTCGAGGGCGGGGACGGCAAGGCGACGCTCTTCGACCTCTTCGAAGGGCGGCCTCAACTCGTCGTCTACCACTTCATGTTCGCGCCGGAGTGGGAGGCGGGCTGCCGCAGCTGCTCGGGCTTCGTCGACCAGATCGGGCACCTGGCGCATCTGCACGCGCGGGGCACCGAGTTCGCGGTGGTCTCCAGGGCGCCGTACACGAAGATCCTGCCCTTCAAGGCGCGGATGGGATGGACCGTGCCCTGGTACTCGTCGTACGGCAACGACTTCAACCACGACTTCCAGGTGTCGTTCGAGGGCCACGACAGCAGCGCCGGTGGCCAGAGCCACGAACCCTATGAACGGCCCGGGCTGAGCTGTTTCCTCCGCGACCGTGAGCGGATCTTCCACACGTACTCGACGTACGAGCGCGGACTCGACGGACTGGGCTCCACCACGAGTCTCCTGGACCTCACCGCCCTCGGCCGGCAGGAGGAGTGGGAGCAGCCGGAGGGGCGCGCGTCGGCGCTGGGCGCGCCCGCCGGGAGCGAGCGCATCCGTTACCACGACGAGTACGAGGACTGAGTCCGGCCGGGACACGAAAGGCCACGCGAAGGGTCACGCGACGGGCCTGCGAAAGGCCACGCGAAGGGCCGTACAGAGGGTCGGTACGGCCTGAGAGGTGTTTCACACGGTGTGATGAGCGCGTGTCAGCTACGTCTCAGTAACGTCACTTCGCGAGACGTCCACCCCATGTTTGGCGTTTAACTCTTCAAAGGCTCTCAAGAGTTCTCAGGAGAGCAGCGCTACATGGAGGTGCAACGTGGTGAACGGGCGAACGGTGCTGGAGCGCTTTCCCGCCGGTGGGCCGCGTGGTTCGTGGCCGGCCGAGGAGTTCGCGCAGGCGCGCCGCCTGGAGGGGCAGCACGTCGAGGTCGTGATGGACCTGTCGACGGACGCCTTCCTGGTGGTCGTGCGGGAACTCGCCGAGTGAGCCGATCGGGCCGAGTGAGCCGGGCGGGCCGCCGCGGGCCTCACCCGGCGTGAGGTGCGACCCGGCGTGAGGCACACCGACCTTCAGCGTTCAGCCTTCAGCCGGCCTTGGGCGCCGGCACCTTCGCGGTGAACTGCTCCGCCTGGAGCGAGTACAACTCGGCGTAGACCCCGCCCGAGGACAGCAGCTCCTCCGGAGTGCCGGACTCCACGAGCCGGCCCTGGTCCAGGACGTGCACCAGGTCGGCGTGGCGCACCGACGCGAGGCGGTGTGTGATGAGGATGACCGTCTGACCGGTACCCGCGAGGGCCCGGATCTTCTCGAAGACCTCCAGCTCGGCACGGGCGTCGAGAGCCGCCGTCGGCTCGTCGACGACCAGGATCGCGCCCCTCCGGTACGCCGCCCGCGCGATACCGAGCCGCTGCCACTGGCCGCCCGACAACTCGTGGCCGCCGCTGAACATGCGGGCCAGCAGCGTGTCCAGACCGCGCGGCAGATCGTCCACCACGTTCTCGGCGCCCGCCTCGGTGACGGACGTGCGCAGCCGCTCGTCGGTGAGCGGCGCCGACGTCCGGCCGATCGCGACGTTCACCCGGGCCGTGAACGGCCACCTCTTGAAGTCCTGCGCCACCATCGCGATGCGCTCGGCGAGCTGGTGCCGGTCGGCGGTCGCCGCGTCCACGCCGTCCCACAGGATCCGGCCCCGCTGCGGCGCGTACAGGCCAGACAACAGCTTGACGAGGGTGGTCTTCCCGGAGCCGTTCTCGCCGACGAGCGCCACGATCTTGCCGAGCGGCACGGTGAGCGTCAGGTCAGCCAGCGCGGGGCGGGCCGCACTGCCCGGATAGGTGAACGTGACGTTCTCGAAGCGGATCTCGCGCGGCTCCTCGGGCAGCGGCTCGCCGCCGACCGGGATCGCGCGCTCGGCGGCCTCCACGTACAAGCGTTGAAGATCCCCGACGAACAGGGCTTCCTCATGGAGGCTGTTGACCTCCAGGACGAGCGTGTCGAGATTCCCGGAGCCCGTACGGATCGCGATCACCGCCGTGCCCGCCACGGACAGCGCCATCGCACCGGCCAGCAGCAGCCCGCCGAGCGTCGCGTACGTCGCCACGGTCGCGAGGCCCGTCCAGGCGGCCGCGATCAGCCCGGTCCGTGCCCCCAGTCTGGCCAGCCGGGCCTGTTCCGCCTCGGCGGACTCCGACATCGCGCGGAAGTGCCGCAGCAGGAAGGGACCGACCCCGTGGACGCGGATCTCGGGCGCCGCGGCGGGCTCGGTGAGCAGACCGCTGATCAGCTGGCCGGCCCGGGCATGCTGCACCCAGGCGTGGAACGACGAGTAGCGGTGCCGCGCCATGGTCAGCGCGCTCCACGCGCTCGGCAGCGTCATCGTCACCAGCAGCGGCAGCAGCGCCACGTGCAGCACTGTCAGCACGCCGGCCGCCGCGAGCAGTGAGATCCCCGCGTTCACCACGCGCGTGGCGATTCTGATCATCCGCCGGGCGGACGAGGCGCCGTACTGCGCTGTGTCCAGCAGCTTGTGGAAGGCCTCGTCCTCGATCGCGGACAGCTCGACGGCCGCCGCCCGCTCCAGATACAGCTCCGTCGCGACGCGCTCGACCTTCGGTTCGAGGCGGCCCGTGGCGTATGTCGAGGCGGCTCGCAGCAGTGCGGCGACCAGCATCACGAGGGCGACGACGACGAGCGCGGGCACCGCGTCGTGCAGCCGGTCCTCCACCGGGCCGGTGGCCATCAGGCGCCCGAGGACGCTGTTGACGGCCAGCAGGCTCACCGCCTGGGCCAGGCCGCGGCCCACCTCCGCGCCGACCACGATCCGTGCCGCCCGCCGGTCCGCCTGCCAGGCGAGCCGGAAACTGGACGCCAGCAGCGTGGGCAGCCGCGTCACCATGGCCCGGAAGTTCAGCTCCAGAAACGCGTCGGAGTGCTGCGACCAGCCCATGTCGTAGCGCAACGGACCGCCGAAGAGCAGCCGCTCCGACTCCGACGGTTCGGGCGCGGCCGCACCGGGTTTCCCGTTCACAGATCCAGGCTTCGTAGATCCAGGCCTCTTCGTAGATCCAGGCCTCGCAGATTCCGGCTTCACGGATTCCGGCTTCGCGGATTCCGCCTTCACGGATCCCTTCGGCCCGGTCTTCTTCGTGGTTCTCCGCCCGATTTTCCGCCCGGTCTTCTTCGCAGCTCCCGCAGATTCCGCAGGTCCCACCGGTGACCTCCCCGATCGTGGACGAACGGCCACTATCGCGGCGCGGGACGCCATCGGGCAGGGCGCGCGCCCGGTCCGCCACGGCGTAACCGGAGCACGCCCGGGCGCTTACGGCCGCGCGCTGTGTGGGGGGCGCCCCGAAGGGGCGCGGGGCTGTGACATGAGCGGCTCCGCCGCGGGGCGCGACCAGCCCACGACTACCCGCAGACGAATACAGCGCACCCCAGCGGAGCGCTCACGCGCTGACGGGCCTCGTCCAGGCCGGCGGAGTCCCCGTCAACCGGCACAGCGCCAGATAGAGCGGGATCGGCGGCGTGTACGGAAGCGTGCCGCCGGGTTTGTGGATGAGCCCGGGGAGGCCGGGCGAGGCGGGTACGAGCGCACCCGTGGCGTAGCGCGCGGGCGCCGGCCACTCCAGGGCGACGTCGGAGTCGGAGGGCACGAGCCACCACCAGTGCGTGCTGTCGGCGTACACGCAGCCGACGCGGGGCAGGCGGGGCATCAGCAGCGGGCCGAGTCTCGCGGGCATGGCCACCGCGTCACAGCCCAGCGGCGCCCGCATGCCCTCCGGCACGGTCAGCCGCCGCGACGGTCCGGTCCCGGACGCCGTCCGCAGGCCGCGCTCCAGGCGGACCAGCGTGTCCAGGTTCAGCACCCGTGACGCACCGGCCGACGTTGCCCTCACACCCATTCAGCCCCCGTCCGTTCTCCGATTTTTCCGAACCATCCGGAAACGGCTGTCGCCGCACCAGCCGGGAAGCGGCTGGAACGATTCAGGTCACTACCAGTCGTGCCCGGCCGGGGGCGGCTGCGAGCCGCTCGGCTCCGCATGCACGTGTTCCGTGTGTGCACGTTCCGTGTGCGCGTGTTCCGCGTGCGCGTCTTCCCCGGTCGGCGAGGAGCCGGCTGGGGCCGGCCGGCTCCTCGCACTCCAGCCCAGGTCCGACCGCGGTTCGGCGCCGTTGTTCGCCGAGCGCGGCAGTTCGGCCCAGACCAGAAGTCCGGGACCGGTTTCCTGGGCGCCCCAGGCTGTGCACATCGCCGCGACGAGAAGCAGTCCCCTCCCGTGCTCCTCTTCGGGACGCTGTGGCGACGGGTGGGGCTCACCCGGCGCACACCCCTCGTCACGGACGGCTATCCGCACCAGGTCGTCGCCGTCGTGCAGCTCGCACACCACATGGCGGCTCGCCGTGTGCACGATGGCGTTGGTGACCAGTTCGGAGACGACGAGCTCCGCCGTGTCGCAGGTGTCCTCACAGACCGACCAGCCGGAGAGCCGGGCACGCGTCAGATGCCGGGCCTGTGCTGCGGAGCCCGGATGTGCGGCCAGCTCGAAGCGGAACCGGCGCTCGGCTGCCGCCTCGGGGCGTACCCCGGCGGTGGCATCGAGACGGAACCGGTCCTCGGCTGCGTCTGTTCCTAACGGCGCGGACGGAATCACGCTTGCCACTATCTCCCCGTCGTGAACACTTGGCAAGTGTCACTCTGAAAATTGCAGAGTGCAGTGTTCCGGGTCGTATGGCCATGGCACACTGCTCGCAACAGCACGTGGCGCGGCGTCAGTTGGGTACCCGGTTCGGGGCCCGAACGGGCGCCGCCCGGGCTGTCCGGACAAAGTGGAGGTGGACGTGAGTGAGCCGCGGTCCGCACCGACGGTCGGGCAGGTCGTCCTCGGACGACGCCTGCTTGACCTGCGGGAGCGCGCGGGGCTCAAGCGTGAGGAGGCCGCGCGGATCCTGCGCGTCACCTCCGCCACCGTCCGCCGCATGGAGACGGCCGAGGTAGCGCTCAAAATCCCGTACCTCCAGCTCCTGCTGAAGTCGTACGGCGTCTCCGACGAAGAGGCCGAGGCGTTCGTCGCCCTGGCGGAGGAGGCGAACCTGCCGGGCTGGTGGCAGCGCTTCCACGACATCCTGCCGGGCTGGTTCTCGATGTACGTCAGCCTGGAGGGTGCGGCCGCCCTCATCCGCTCGTACGAACCCCACTTCGTTCCCGGAGTGCTGCAGACCGAGGAGTACGCGCGTGGCGTCATGGAATCCGGCGCCATCGGCCAGACCAGACCCGAGGACATCGAGCGCCATGTGGCGCTGCGCATGCAACGCCAGGAGCTGCTGACGCGCGAGGGCGCGCCCCGGTTCTGGGCCGTGATGGACGAGACCGCCGTGCGCCGCCCCGTCGGCGGCCCCGAGGTCATGCGCGCCCAGATCGACAGGCTGCTCGAGGCCACGAAGCTGCCCAACGTGACACTGCAGATCGCCCCCTTCTCCTCGGGGCCGCACGCGGGCACGTACGGGCCCTTCGTGCTGTTCCGCTTTGCCATGCCCGAACTGCCGGACATGGTCTACAGCGAGTACCTGACCGGCGCCGTCTACCTGGACGGACGTACCGAGGTGGCAACCCATCTCGAGGTCATGGACCGCATGGCGGCGCAGGCCGCCACGGCACATCGCACGAAGGAGATCCTGCTGGATCTCCGCAAGGAGCTGTGAATGGATCGCATCAAGACCCGGATACGCAACGCGCGGATCTACAACGGCATGCCCGCCAGGGAACTGGGCAGCGAGGGCTGGCACAAGCCGTGGAGCGGTGGCAACGGCGGCAACTGCCTGGAGGCGATGAAGCTCTCCGACGGCCGGATCGCGGTCCGTCAGTCGGCGGATCCGGACGGGCCCGCCCTCATCTACACCCCCGGCGAGATGACCGCGTTCATCCAGGGAGCCAAGGCGGGGGAGGCCGACTTCCTGCTCTCCTGAGGCCGCCGACCGGCCGATCCTTGATCCGCATCCGCACCTACTTGTTTCACGTGCTTCCTACCTTGGCATTCAGTTGATCCAGTCGATTGATCCAATGACCCAGTCGATTCACCACCAGGACCACATGCGCCGAGGCGCGTCCACCAGCCGGCTCACCGCCACGATCGGGAAAGGCGGCTGTTCGGCACGGTCCTGGCCGAGGCTCAGCGCGTAATAGATCTGCTCGATCGAAGGCGGTCCGACCGCGAGGTTGCGCCGGACCGCCGCCGACGGGGACTCCTGTCCGGCCTGCACGAGATAGGCCGCGGCCATCGTCCCCGTACGGCCCACACCCGCCCCACAGTGCACGAACACCGGCCCCGGGGCCGCGCCCACGACGCTCAGGAAGCGTCGTACCTGGTGCGGCGTCGGGGTCTGTCCGTCCCGGATCGGCAGCCGTACGGCATCGAGACCCGCCCTGTCCGGCCCGGCCAGCTGGGAGGCACTCAGGTCCTCGGCCCGCAGGTCGACGACCGTGGTGAAGCCGAGCCTGGCCAGCTCGCGGTAGCCCGCGGGGGAGGGGGCGGCGCCCCGCCACAGCGCCCCTTCGGCGTCCACGGGCTGGAAGTGGTGGATGCCCTGGACCGCGTGCGTTCCCTCCGGCGGAGGGGTCTGTTCCCGGGTCCAGTACGACAGCGCGAGGATGCCCAGCGCACCGGTCGCCCAGAGGGCGAGATAGCCGAGACCGAGCCCGGCGAGGACACGCAGCACGGTTCCGCGCAGGGATCTGCGGGGGCGGCCGGTGGGCAGAGTGGTGCGGGGAGGGGACGGGGCGACGACAGCCATGGGCGACCCGGAGGCTCGGGGACGAGGGGCGCGGGCTCGGGGGGAGGGGCGCCTGGGCATCGTAACCCGGGCCGCCGGGGCGCGAGTTGTCCGTGTATGGCGGAAGTTGCCCGTGTGGGGGGAGGGGCGGAAGAGACCGGAGTTCCCGGTTCGAGTCACTGCGCCGGGGCGGGGCGTTGCCTGCGGATGCGTGCTCAGTCGTCGTCCGCGTCCGCGTCGCCGATGCCGACCACCGTGAGGTGCGTACGGTCCAGGCCGGCGTCCTCCAGGCAGCCGCGCAGCCGCATCCGGTCGTGGTCGGTCAGCGCGGGCCGGACCACGCCCGCGAAGAGACCGTCGCCCAGCGTGCCGAGGGTCGCGCGGTTCAGTGGTACGGACGTCGAGTCCCGGCAGCGTTCCCAGAGTTGGTGTGCGGCCAGGGACTCCCGCTCGGCGGTCATGTTCGTACCGCGCATGTCGACCTTCAGCAGCAGGGAGGTCGCCTCGGAGTTCTTCGCGTCCTCCTCGCGGGTCTGGGTGAGGTCGGCGAGCCCCATGACGAGCGCGCCGGCCAGCGCGGCCCCGACCACGCTCACGACGAGCACGCGCGCGGCACGGCCACGCCGTCCTCGCGTGCCGATGGGCGGCAGGTCGTCCATGCCGTCCATGCCATCCAGGTCGTCCATGCCGTTCGGAACGGTGTCCCGGGCCGGATCCGGTGCCGCCAGGACGGCGAGCCGCCCCGCGAGCCGCCGTTCCGCCGTGGGCCGGGCTGTGGCCGACGCGATCCGTTGCACGATCCAGGCGAGCCCGGAGAGCAGCACGCCGGTGACCATCAGGACCGGCACGAAGACGTACGTACGACTCGTCGGCTCGTCCAGCCAGCGGAACCGGTCGCCCGCCGGCCGGGCGTCCTTCTCCCGCAGCCGCGCCAGCACGTCCTCCTGCCGACGGTCCGCGTCACGCATCCGCTCCTCGATCCGCGCGAGCCGGCCGAGCAGCACGATCCCGAGCAGCATCACCTCGACGACCAGCAGCAACACCCCGCACAGGATGGCCCGTTGCCACTGCCACCGGTACAGATAGATGACGACATACGTCCCCGCTCCCGCGGCCGCCGCGCCCCCGAAGAAATAGGCGACGCGCCTCATCGGGGGTCTCCCTGGGGCTCCTGGCCGATGGCTTGTCGTTCCTGTTGTTCCTGCTCCGGCACGTCGGCGCGGACCTGTTGTTCCTCCTGCTCCCGCACGTGTACGTCGCCGGTGGTGCCGTCGACCGTCAGGCGGGACCCGGGCGGAAAGCGGCGTACGGCGTCCGTGGCGCCGACGACCGTGGGCAGGCCGAACTCCCTGGCCAGCACGGCGAGATGGGACAGCGGACTGCCCGTCTGCGCGACGAGCCCCGCCAGGCCGGGGAGGAGCGGGGCGAGCGCGGGGTCGAGCGTGCGGACGACGAGTACGGGGTCGGCGGGCCTGGTCCCGGTGCCGTCCCAGGCCGTTCCGGCGGCCCGTCCGCCGGACACGCCCTGGCCCGCGCCCTCACTCCCGCCCCTGCCCCTGCCTTTGCCCGTGGGCCGTTCGGCGACGACCGTGCCGCCCTCCGCGAGCCGGAACGCGTCGGGCAGGGGCGCCGACACAGCTCGCGGCAGACGTTCCTCGAAGTCGCCGGGCAGGCGGCCGTGTTCGAGCGCCTCGACGAACTCACGCCACCGCAGCAGCCCGACCTTCGACGCCTCGCCCGTACCGTCCCGTACGACCAGCCGCCGCGCCGCCTCCCGGACGAGCCGCACCTGGAGTTCCTGCACCCAGCGGATACGGAGGCGGAGTGCCTCGCGGGGAGGGAGCGAGGGGAGGGGCGGGGGGAGCGTGTCCAGGGCGGCGAGTGTGTCCGTGAGCGCTGCCGTGGGGGCGGCGCCCTGACGTGTCGTCGGTGCGCCCTCCGTGTGTCCGGGATCCGCCGGAAGCCTCAACTCCCTGCCCAGACCGGGCGCCACCAGCGCCAGCACCACCGGCTGCGCCGCCACCGTCCGGTCGTCCGGTACGCCGAGGGCGCGGGACTCGGCGAGGGCGGCGAGGGCCGTGCCCGCGGCAGTGGTGCGGGGCTCGGGAAGGAGGGCGCCGGCGAGAGCCTCCTGGGCGTGCAAGGAGACCAGGACGGTACGGGTCCAGCGGAGGGTGGAGACGAGGTCCGGGCGGGTGAGCCGGTCCGCGGACGGTGTCTCGGCGAGCCGGCGGTCGACGTCCGCGACGAGGTCCACCGCGAGACCGGGCAGCGCCGCCGTCAGCCGGCCCACCCGCCACGCGGCGGCCAGCCGGCGGGCACCCGGCGCCGGGTTCAGCAGCGCGAGCCACCGGTTCCGGGGCGGCGCGGCGCCCAGCAGCCGCAGATCCGCCGCGGCCCGTCCGCCGACCGCCGTGACGACCGGCAGCGAGCGCAGTTGCCGCCGGGGCGCGGTGCCCCCGATGTCGAGCGCGGCGGCCAGCCCCCGTGCCATCGGCGCCACCCACAAGTCCTCTTCCAGCGGTTCCAGTTGATCGGGCAGCGTCTCCGCGACCGGTCCGGGGCCGAGCAGCCGCGCCCCGCGCGAGGGGCGCGCCGCCATCGCCGTGATCGGCCGGCTCTGGAACAGCCACAACTGCCCGGACGCGTCGAACCCGAACTCGATGTCCTGCGGCCCGCCGAAGACCCCGCGCGCCTGCCGTGCCAGCCGGGCCAGGCGGCGAAGCCCGTCGGCTCCGAGCAGCCGTTCGGGGTCGTCGGGCTCGGTGCGCAGCAGCCGTCCCCAGCGGCTCAACCAGTAGTTCGTGCCCGGCTGTTCGCCGCTGACCAGGGAGTCGGGCCCGCCGCGCACCGCACTCACCAGCATTCGGTCCGTCCGGCCCTCCACGGGGTCGGCGCCGAACATGACCCCGCCGACGCGGGCCACGAGCATCGGCTGCACCAGGACCGCCATCGGAGCCACCGTGCCGTCGGGCCGGTGCGCCGAGTCGAGCACGGTCCGCACGGCCGCACGGAACTCGTGCCAGCCCTGTACGTCCAGCACGGACGCGAACCGGCCCGCCAGGGACGACTCCTGGGTGTCCTCCTGCGGTGAGGAGGACCGTACGACGAGGGGGCGCGTGCCGTCGGCGGAGAGCTCCTGCCAGGCTCGGCGCAGCGCTTCCAGGTCGCCTTCGCCGGCCCACTCGCCTGCCCAGTTGTCGTACGGCACGACGAACCCCGGCAGCACCGGCAGCCCGGCCAGCGCGGCGCGCGCGAGATGTGCCGCCTTGGAACCGGCGAACGGGATGCGTGCCGCCCGTGGATCGCTCAGGGGGACCGCTTCCGCGGTGAGTCGAGGAACGTCGGGGGCGAGTCGGGGAGCTTCAGGGGCGGTCCGGGGAAACCGGGAGGCCAGCGGATCGCGTATGCGGGGGACACCGCCCTGGTCGTCCCCGTCGCGCGCACCGTCTCCATGACGTTCGTCAACCGTCGTCATCGAACACCCTCCAGGACCGACCGCCAACAGGGGGGACGCGCGGGGGTGGCCCTGCGCCTGACGACGGAACGAAGGATGGGGACGAGTTCCTGCCCGACCGGGGTACGGCCGCGGCAACAACGCGCCTCCTACAGCCGAGGATCCCACTCGGTGTTGTGTTTCATGTCATCCGGAAGTCGGATTCCGGTCGACGGCCTGCTCCCCACTCCGCGCTCACCCGTCACCGGTACGTCGCTCCTCACCGGTACTTCACTCCTCACCCGGCACTCACGGTGGCGGCAGCGCCGCGCACAACGCCTCCAGCGCGGCCCCGTACGCGTGCTCCGAAGGCGTCGCGTACCCCACGACCAGACCGTCCGGCGCGGACATCGCCGCTTCCGGGTGCCGGAACTCCGCGAGGCCGTCCAGCGCGAGGCCCTGCCACACGGCGGCCTTCACCGCGGACTGCTCGCTTCCGGGCGGCAGCCGCAGCACCGCGTGGAGCCCGGCCGCGATCCCGGTGACCTCGACGTGCGGCGCGTGCACGGCGAGCGCGTCGACCAGCCGGTCCCGCCGCCTCCGGTACCGCTGGCGCATCCGCCGCACATGACGGTCGTACGACCCCGAGACGACGAAGTCCGCGAGCGTCAACTGGTCCAGGACGCTCGCCCACGCCTCCCGCTCGCCCTTGACCTCCAGGACCCCGTCGACGTAACGCTCCGGAAGGACCATCCAGCCCAGCCGCAACGCGGGCGACAGGCTCTTGCTGACCGAGCCGATGTGGACGACCCGCTCCGGGTCCAGGCCCTGGACGGCCCCCACGGGCTTGCGGTCGTAGCGGAACTCCCCGTCGTAGTCGTCCTCCAGAACCACCCCTCCACGCGCGCGTGCCCAGTCGATCACGGCGGCCCGCCGCGCGGGATGCAGCGGTCCACCCGTCGGGAACTGGTGCGCGGGCGTGAGCAGTACGGCCCGCTCCCTGCCCAGGCCCTCGACCCGGGCGCCGTCCTCGTCGATCGGCAGCGGTACGGTCCGCACGCCCGCCGCCGTCAGCAACTCGCGGTGGAAGGCGAGGCCGTACGACTCGACGGCCAGCGGGCCCCGCAGCACCGTGGGGAACAGCAGCCGCAGGGCGTGCGCGAAGCCGGAGCAGATCACGATCCGCCCCGGCTCCGTACGGACGCCACGCGCGCGTGCCAGGTACTCCGTGAGTGCCGCCCGCAGTTCGATCCGGCCGGCCGGATCACCGGGCCCGAACGCCTCGTTGGGGGCCTGCCGCAGAGCCCGCCGGTACGAGGCCAGCCACGCCGCGCGCGGGAACGACGACGCGTCCGGCGTGCCCTGCCGCAGGTCGTGGCGCGGTCCACGCGCGCGTGGGGGTGCCTTTTTGGGTACGCGCGCGTTCGCGCCCAGCGGCTCGGCCCGCTCGGCGACCAGCGTGCCCGAACCCTGCCGCGCGGTCAGCCAGCCCTCGGCCACGAGCTCGGCGTACGCGTCGGCGACCGTGTTGCGGGCGACCCCCAGGTCGGCGGCGAGCGACCGGTACGGAGGGAGACGGGTGCCCGGGGCGAGGCGCCCACTGCGGACCGCCTCGCGCAGGGCGCGGATCAGAGCGGCGCGGCGGCCACCCGGACCGGACAGTTCCAGATGCAGGTCGGCGCCGATGTGCTCCGCTGAATTGACCCATGAATCTGCCATGGAAATGCACCCTACAGGGGGTCTATCCGGCTCGTAGATTCATGGTCATGACGACGAACACGACACACACGGTGAACGCGACGACCACGATGAGCGCAGAGCAGACCAAGAACGCGGCACACACGACGACGAACGCCCGGATCAACTTCGCGAAGACCGCTCCGAAGGCGTTCCGCGCCCTCGTGGGCTTCGACATCGCGGCCCGTGAGGGGCTCGACCCCGCCCTCGTCGAACTGATCCAGATCCGCGCCTCGCACCTCAACCACTGCGCGTACTGCCTCCACATGCACACCAACGACGCGCGCAAGGCCGGCGAGTCGGAGGACCGGCTGCACATGGTCGCCGTGTGGCGCGAGGCCCCGCACTTCTTCACCGAGAAGGAGCGCGCGGCCCTCGCCCTGACGGAGGCGGTGACCCTGGTCGCCGACGGAGGTGTCCCGGACGACGTCTACGCCGAGGCCGCGGCCCGGTTCGACGACGACCAGGAACTGGCCCAGGTCCTGGCACTGATCCTCGCGATCAACACCTGGAACCGGGTCGCCCTGGCGACGGCGAAGAGGGCGGGGACGGACGAACGCTGAAACGCTGGAGGCGAGCTGGAGGCGTCGGCGTCGGCGAGGGGCTACGCGGTCATGGGGCGGTCGTACGGCCCGATCGGCGCCGGCAGCCGAGAGGTGC
This sequence comes from Streptomyces sp. NPDC050988, assembly GCF_044456225.1. Taxonomy (NCBI): domain Bacteria; kingdom Bacillati; phylum Actinomycetota; class Actinomycetes; order Kitasatosporales; family Streptomycetaceae; genus Streptomyces; species Streptomyces sp. NPDC050988. Next base: position 133,211 of record NZ_JBITFQ010000014.1, read on the forward strand.
CCGTCAGCCGGCGGTCCACCGCCGCCGCGACCGCCCGTCCCTCGGCGATCGCCCACACGATCAGGGACTGGCCGCGCGCGGCATCCCCGGCGGCGTACACGCCGGGCACGTTCGTCGCGAAGTCCGCGTCGCGGGTGATCGTGCCACGGGGATCCAGGGCGAGTCCGAGCTGGTCGACGAGGCCGTCGGAGCGGTCGGGGCCGGAGAAACCGAGCGCGAGCAGCACGAGGTCGGCGGGGAGCACCCGCCCGGTCCCGGGGCGTGGGCGGCGCTCCGCGTCGACCTCGATCAGATGCAGCGAACGCACCCGCCCGGCCGCGTCACCGGTGAAACGGAGCGTCGACGCCGCGAAGAGCCGCGCGTCGGCGTCCGCCGCGGGCGCCGTCTCCAGATCCCGGGCCTCCTCGTGTGCTGCCGACAGCCGGTAGATCTTCGGGTACACCGGCCACGGGTCGGCGTCCTCGTCGCGCTCCGCGCCCGGCTGCGTGTAGATGTCCAGCTGCGTCACGGACTTCGCGCCCTCGCGCACCGCCGTACCCAGACAGTCGGCACCCGTGTCACCACCGCCGACGATCACGACATGCTTGCCCGCCGCCGACAGCGGTGACGTCTCCAGATCCCCCTCGCACACCCGGTTGGCCAGCGGCAGATACTCCATCGCCTGATGGATCCCGCTCAACTCCCGCCCCGGGACCGGAAGTTCACGCCAGGCCGTGGCACCCACGGCGAGGACGACCGCGTCGTACCTGGCCCGCAGCTCGGCCGCCCCGACGTCCCGGCCGACGGCGGTCGACGTACGGAACTTCGTTCCCTCCGCCCGCATCTGGGCGACCCGCCGCTCCAAGTGCCGCTTCTCCATCTTGAACTCGGGGATCCCGTACCGCATCAGCCCGCCGATCCGGTCGTCCCGCTCGTACACGGCGACGGTGTGCCCGGCCCGGGTCAGCTGCTGCGCGGCGGCGAGCCCGGTGGGCCCCGAGCCGATCACCGCGACGGTCCTGTCGGACAGCCGGTCCGGCGGCCGCGGCGGCGCGAACCCGTCCTCCCAGGCCCGGTCGGCGATGGCGACCTCGACGTTCTTGATGGTGACCGCCGGCTGGTTGATCGCCAGGACGCAGCCCGCCTCGCACGGCGCGGGGCACAACCGGCCGGTGAACTCGGGAAAGTTGTTCGTCGCGTGCAGCCGGTCGCTCGCCGCCCGCCAGTCGTCGCGCGAGACCAGGTCGTTCCATTCGGGGATCAGATTGCCCAGCGGACAGGCCTCGTGGCAGAACGGGACACCGCAGTCCATGCACCGGTCCGCCTGCGTGCGGATGATCGGCAGCAGCGCCCCCGGGACGTACACCTCGTCCCAGTCATGGACCCGCTCCCCGACGGGGCGCCGAGGCCACTCCTCGCGGGAGGCATTGAGGAAACCCTTGGGATCGGCCACGGCCGTCTCCCTCACGTACGTGAACGGTGCCCCTGCGGTCTCCGTCTCCGACGCCATCGTCCGGGCGGCGTGCCGAGGGCCTATCGGCAGACTCTTCCCGCCACGATACGACGCCGTGGCCGCGCCCGCCTCGGACGTGCGCGGGTACATCCACCGCGGGCACGTCCACAAGGGGCATGTCCACCGTGGGCACATCCACCGGGGGCGCGGCCACGTGGGCCGACGAGCGCGACCCGGTGCGCCTCAGGTCAGCGCCAGTACGTACGAGATCGACGCGGCGGCCGACGCGACCGTGCGGACGTGGTTCCACATCGACCACTCACTCACATACGTGGGCCAGTACGCGACGGCCTCCGGCGTACCGGCCTCCATCGTGGCCAGCTTGTTGTTGCGCGGGACGTTCGCCGCGATCGTGACCCCGAAACAGCCGAACAGATACAGCGCGCTGCCCAGCAGCATCTCCACCGTGCCCTCGTCGGGCCACAGCACGAAGGTGACCACCGCGAGCACGGCGCACATCACCGCCGAACCGATGAACACGAACATGAACGCCGGCATCAGCGCGGTCACGTTGATCGCCTGCATGGCGGCGACTCCCTGCGCCGGCGGCAGCGCGGCGAGCCCCTTCATCACGAACGTCGAGAACCCGCAGAAAACACCGGCCACCAGTCCGGTGCCGAGCACCCCCACCACAGTGATGACGAAGAACGGTCCCTCGATCATGGCAACTCCCGCGTAAGTAAAACCCTTGGGCAACAACTCGCGCACCGCTCCCAGAACCGCCGGTCCGGACGACCCCGAACCCAAAGATCCTGCCCGGCACTCCCTGTCACCACAAGTGAAATGCCGTACGGGAAGGGTGACCATGGCCGAGGGACTCGGGGGCATGTCCGGTCGTCTCGGGCGAGGTCCGGGGCCCAGGCCGGGGCCGGGCCGGGGTGGCCCCGGAAGTGGGGGCGGCCGGAGAGCCAGGGTGTGGTTGAGGGCTGTTCGGGTGAGTGGCCGGGGGCGGGTTCGCAGACACTCGGTGCGGGGTGCGGGGTGCGGGGTGCGGGGTGCGGGGTGCGGGGTGCCAGTGTGCAGGGGTGCCTGGTGTCCGGTGCTCGGTGCTCGGAAGAGGCAGCGGCTCCAGGCACTGCTCGCTCACCCCCGCTCCGCGCCGCCCGCCCCCGCGCGCCACGTCGCGAGCGTCGTCTCGACCGTGGGCGCGATCCGACGCTGGGCCTCATGCCGCGGAACGCCGCTCATCAACAGCTGGTCGTACGGGGTGTCCGTGTGCCGGACCGCGGCGCGCACCGCCGACGTCACCGCACCCTCGGACAGGGCCCGCCCGGCGGCACTACGGCCCACCCGCCCGCTGCCCCGCACCGAGGCGTGCCCGGCGATCGCGTAGGCCCGATCGTCCGGACAACCGGGAAACAGCCGCCGGATCTCCTTCGCGAACGCGGCCGTGAACCGCAGATCCTCCGCGGCCCGCCGCCGCGCGTCCCGGGCCCGGCGCCGCCGCCGCGCCTCCGCGTCCGCGAGACAGCGCTCCTCGGCCCGCGCGAGCGCCGCCTCCTCGACGAGCACACCCTGCCGTTCGTACCGGCCCCGTCGCCGGTTGAACCGTACGACCACCGCCGACAGCGCGCTCCCCTCCCGCGACCTCCGCGTCAACGCCGTGTCCCCGCGCGGCAGAAACACCAGATGCCCGAGGTCGGCGCAGTCGAGACACTGAGGTGCCCCCTCCTCCAGCACCAGGAACGAGAGGGGCCCGCCCCGGCACTCGGCACAGTGCCGCCGCTTGACCGGCTGGACGACGAGAAGCCCGGCGCGGGGCGGGGGAGTTGCCGTGGTCGTCATGGGTGGGTCATTCCCGCCGGCGAGATGGTCCGTCCGGTTCACGCCGAGAAGCCGACGATCCGTTCGGGCACGACACGGACGATCACGCGCACCTCGTCGTCCTTCTCCGCGGGCGGGTCGATCCCGAGGTACTTGTGCGAGAGCTCGTGCGGGAGGCGCTTGTCCTCGTCGGGGAGGATCTCGGCGGTGCCGCGGATCTCCACCGAGGTGTAGGGGTTGGCGAGGTCGTAGACGGAGACGCTGATCCGGGGGTCACGCCGGAGGTTACGGACCTTCTGCCGACCGTCGGTCGAGGAGAAGAGGACGGTGTCCCCCTCCCGCTTGAACCAGACCACCGAGTTCTGGGGAGCACCCCCGGGACCGAGAGTGGCGACGCTGGCGAAGTTCTTGCCGTCGAGGAGCGCACGGACCGAGTCGTCGAAGGAGATCGTCATGCTGCCAGAGTAACTATATGCGCGTGCATATAAAAGTCCTTTCGAGTGGGAATCGCGAGACGGAAGCCCGGCCTGGGGTCAGCCGTTCCACGCCGGGTGGCGCGGGTCGTCCGCGCGCACCAGCACGTCGGCCGCGTCGCCCGGCGCCGTCTCGCTCTCGTAGCGCTCGTACGCGGGAAGCGTCCAGTGCTCGCTTTCGGGAGTACGCCGTCGAAGCGCGGCCGGTGAGAGGCGTACGTGGACAGTGAGGTCGAACGGGAACCAGTGATGCAGCAGTAGTGGTCCGTGCAGCAACAGCACGGCCCCGGGCGGCAGTTGGACGTACGCGCTCCGGGTTGCCCGGTCGGTGGCCGGGTCCCAGAGGTCGGGCAGTACACGGCCGTCGCCGCCGGCCTCCAGCGGGCCGAAGACCTCCCGCCACAGGGCACCCGTGTCGAACCAGCCCTCGTAGTACGCCTCGACGTCCTGGTGGCCGTACTCGAACCGGAGCGAGGCGGGCCGCAGGAAGTCCCCCGTGCCGACGACCAGTGCGGACCGGCCGCGCAGACGCAGGGCCTCGGCGACGAGTTCGGCGAGGTCACCGGGCCGGGCGGCCGGAGCCCCGTCGAAGGCGATACGCGGCCAGGGGCTGCCGTCGGCCGGCTTCAGATCGAGCAGCCGCTTGGCGAGGAGGTCGCCGAGCCGTTCCCAGGTGATCGCTTCGAGTCGCACCCGGCCCATGATGCCGCGCGGATGGATGGGTGAGGACGGGCGGTCCGGGTGGGCGAATGCATGGGGAACCCGGGCGGGCGATGGGAAGGGGAGAGCCCGGGCGGACGGATGGGCGAGGAGGGACCGGCCGGACAGGTGGGCGAGGAGGGACCGGCCGGACAGGTGGGCGAGGAGGGACCGGCCGGACAGGTGGATGGGGAGGGACCGGCCGGACGGGTGGGCGGGGAGTGGTGGGGCGGGCCGGGATGTCAGGCCGAAGCGGCGGACTTCCGGGTGCGTATCTCCTCGTACCCGGCGAGAATGTAGGGCGCCGGGACTAGCGGTGCCTCCCCGCGCCGCGCCGGCCGTCCGGCACCGGGAGGTACTACATGACCACCGCCGGAGACATCATGCACCGCGGCGCCCAGTGGATCCCCGCTCACGAGACGCTGGACCGTGCCGCCCAGCTGATGCGTGAGCTCAACGTGGGCGCGCTGCCCATCAGTGACGAGAACGAACGGCTCTGCGGCATTCTCACCGACCGGGACATCGTGGTCGGCTGCGTGGCCATGGGTCATGACCCGGCACGCATCACCGCGGGGGAGATGGCCAAGGGCACACCGCGCTGGATCGACTCGAGCGCCGATGTGAGCGACGTACTCGGTGAAATGCAGGGGCACCAGATCCGCCGCCTTCCTGTGATCGAGAACAAGCGCCTGGTCGGGATGATCAGCGAGGCCGACCTGGCCGCGCATCTGACGGACGAGCAACTCGCGGGCTGGGCCGAGAGCGTCTACGCGAAGAGCGCGGCACGCTGACCCCGAGGTCCCCACGGCACGACCGGGACACGCGCTCGTCCGGTCACGCGCGCCGGACGAGCGCGTGTCACAGCCAGCCGTTGCGCTTGAACCCCCGGTAGAGCGTGGAGCACACGACGGCGATCACGCCGACGGCCATGCCGTAGCCGAACTTCCAGTGCAGCTCCGGCATGTAGTCGAAGTTCATGCCATAGACCCCGCAGACCATGGTCGGCACGGCGATCAGCGCCGCCCAGGCCGTGATCTTCCGCATGTCCTCGTTCTGCGCGACGCTGACCTGCGCGAGATGCGCCTGCAGAATCGAGTTGAGCAGTTCGTCGAACGCGGCTATCTGCTCGGCGGCCCGCAGCTGGTGGTCGGAGACATCGCGGAAGTACGCCTGTATCTCCGGGTCGATCACCCGGATCGGCCGGGTGGCGAGATCCATGATGGGGCGGCCCAGCGGGACCACCGCCCGCTTCAGCTCAAGGAGTTCACGCTTCAGCTGGTAGATGCGCCCGGGATCGGCCCGCGCGCCGTTCGCGGCGAACACATCCGTCTCGACCTGGTCGATGTCCTCCTGCACCGAGTCCGTGACGTTCAGATAGTCGTCCACCACATGGTCCGCGATCGCGTGCAGCACCGCGGCCGGGCCCTTGGCGAGCTGCTCGGGACGGGCCTCCAGCTCCTCGCGCAGCGGGCCCAGCGAACCGTGCCTGCCGTGCCGCACGGTGACCACGAAGTCCTGGCCGACGAACACCATGATCTCGCCGGTGTTCACCACCTCGCTGGTCGCGGTCAGTTCCGTGTGCTCGACGTAGCAGACCGTCTTGAACACCGCGAACAGCGTGTCGCCGTACCGCTCCAGCTTCGGGCGCTGATGGGCGTCCACCGCGTCCTCGACGGCCAGCGGGTGGAGGTCGAACAGCTCGGCGATGCCCGCGAACTCCACTTCCGTCGGTTCGTGCAGTCCCAGCCAGACGAATCCGCCGTCGGCCTTGCGGATCCGCTGCACCGTCTCGACCAGATCGCGGCCGGCCGGGACCCTCGACCCCTCTTCGTACGCCACGCAGTTCACCACCGCGGTGCCCAGCGGAGACCGGGCGGGATGACTCAGGTCGACACGGGCGCGCCGTCGTGTCAGCCGTGCCACCCTGCGGAGGCCGCCGACCTTGCTCAGGCCCGTGACCTTTCGCAGATTCCCTGCCATGGACATCTGGATCTCCTTGCGTGGATCTCCTCGCGCCGCACTCTGCGCCTTGCCGCGGCCAGTCTGCCAGGATGTTTTGACGGCCGGGTAAGCCTGTGGGAACGGAGCATTCCGCTCCGGACCCATCATCTCGACCAGTACTCGACCAGTACTGGCGAGGCGTCGACGGCTGTTGGCGGGCCGAGCGCGACGCGCTTGACATCGGGAGCGTCAACCATCATGGACAAGCGGGACAACTGGGATGATCGGTGCATGACGCGAACCGACGGGTACCTCCTCGACAACCGGCAGACCGAGGCGGGGCAGCGTTTCGACGCCCTCGCCGCTCTCTTCGACCCCACGACGTTCCGGCACATCGAACGGTTCGGCATCGGATCCGGCTGGCGGTGCTGGGAGGTCGGCGCGGGCGGCACGTCCGTGGTGTCCTGGCTCGCCAAGAAGGTCGGCCCCACCGGCAAGGTGGTCGCGACCGACGTCGACACCTCCTGGGCCACCTCGGCGTTCCGTCCTCCCGTCGAGCTGCGCGTCCATGACGTGGGCGTGGACGAGCCGCCGGGGGAGGGCTTCGACCTCGTGCACGCCCGACTCGTCCTGGTCCATGTGGCGGACAGGGAGCGGGCGTTGCGCTCGATGATCAGATCGCTGCGGCCCGGCGGCCGGCTCCTGGTCGAGGACGCCGACCCGGCGCTCCAGCCGCTGGCCTGTCCCGACGAGCGTGGCCCCGAACAGCAGTTGGCCAACCGGCTGCGCCACGGGTTCCGTGACCTGCTCACCGAGCACGGCGCCGACCTCGCGTACGGGCGTCGGCTTCCGCGTCTGCTCCGCGAGGCCGGGCTGCGACAGGTCGAGGCCGACGCGTACTTCCCGATCACCTCGCCGGCGTGCGGCGCGCTGGAGTCCGCGACGATCCGTCAGGTCCGCGACCAGCTCGTCGCAGCGGGCCTCGCCACGGACGAGGACATCGACCGGCACCTCGCGAACGTGGCCGCGGGCGGGATGGACCTGGCCACGGCGCCGCTGATCTCGGCGTGGGGGCGCAAGGTGTAGCAGGGCATGGCGAGGGCGCGGTGCCCGGCGTGCAGTGCACGGTGAGGGCGCAGTGCACTGTGAGGGGCGAAGGGTGTGCGCCTCGCCACCGCGGGCCTTGGACGCTCACGCCTCCATGGCCTGGCCGGGGCCGGTCATGGAGGCGTGACCAGGGCCGAATGGTGCCGGGCCGGTCCACGGGTCCGGGAGGCCTACGCGTTCGTCGTCGGCCTCCCGCCCACCTGTTCCACCGCCCGTGCCCCGGCCCGGCACCCCTCCTCGGCGGCTTCCTCCGGCCGGGTGCCCGCGAGGAGCGCGGCCAGGAAGGCTCCGGTGAAGGCGTCCCCGGCACCCGTGGTGTCAACCGGGGTCGCGGGCACCGACGGCACCTGGGCCCGGACCTTCCCCGACCGGGCGACCAGCGCTCCGGCCCCGCCCTGTTTGACGACCACCAGCGGGACGTGGCGGCTCAACTTGGCCGCCGCGTCCGCCGGATCGGGCAGACCCGTGAGCAGGCAGGCCTCGTCCCGGCTGGGCAGCAGGACGTCGATGCCCTCGGTGAGCGCGAGGAAGCGGGCCACCCCCAGCTCCGCGAGGAATCCCGCCGACGCGGGATCCACGCTCACCGGCACCCCACGCGCGCGTGCCGACTCCACAGCCACCGCCACCAGCGCACGGCTCGGCTCGGAGAAGAACAGATAGCCCGACAGATGCAGCCGGGCGACACCGTCCAGCAGCGACTCCGACCAGTCGCCGGGCGCGAGCCGCATGGACGCGCCGCTGTCCGTGAGGAAGGTGCGCTCCGCCGAGGCGCCCGTGTCCACCAGACAGATCACCGTCCCGGTCGGCGCCTCCGGGTCGATGACCAGGAGGGGACGCACCCCTGAAGCGGCCAGCTCGCGCTCGTGCCACGCGGCGGAGTCCATGCCCACCTTGCCGAGCAGCCGTACCTCCGTGCCGTCCCGGCGGGCCGCCCAGCACGCGACGTTGGCACCCGCGCCGCCCGGCACGGTCCGGACGACGGCCGCCGTGTCGGTGCCGGACGCGAGCGGCCCATGGTGCCGGGCGACGACATCCGTGACGACGTCGCCGACGACCAGGAGGGCACCGCCGGGAGCCCCACCCGGAGCCCCGCCGGGGCCGCTCGCCCCGCTCACGCGCCGACCCAGGCCGCCGCGATCCGCCCCGCGAGCCGTACGTTGCCGCGTACCGCCGCCAGATTGGCGCTCAGCGACGCCCCTTCGGTGTGGCGCACCAGGTGGCTGAGGAGGAACGGTGTCACCGCCTGGCCGCTCACGCCCGCCGCCTCGCACGCGTTCAGCGCGTCGGCGAGCACGCGCGCGTGGAGCTCGGGATCGAGCTGTTCCGCCTCCGGCACCGGGTTGGCGACGATCAGCGCCGACTCGGGCCCGTCGAGCGCGTCCTGCGCCCGCATGACGGCCGCGACCTCGCCGGGCGACTCCAGGGTCCAGTCCACCGGGTGACCCGAGTCGGACAGATAGAAGCCGGGGAAGCGCGTTGTCCCGTATCCGGCGACCGAGACCCCCAGCGTCTCCAGCCGCTGCAGGGTGGCCGGCACATCCAGGATCGACTTCACCCCCGCGCACACCACCGTGATCCGGGTGCGGGCCAGGAGCCCCAGATCGGCGGACTCGTCCTGCGTCACCGTCCACTCCCGGTGCACACCGCCGAGCCCGCCCGTCGCGAACACCCGTACGCCCGCCTGTGCGGCCAGTAGCGCGGTCGCGGACACCGTGGTCGCCCCGCTGACACCGGCCGCGACCGCGAGCGGCAGATCGCGATGCCCGAGCTTGCGGATACCGTCCTCGTTGGCGACCCGCTCCAGCTGCTCCTTGTCGAGACCCACGTGGGGCTGCCCGTCGAGCACGGCGATCGTCGCGGGAACGGCACCTTCCTGGCGTACGACGTCCTCCAGCTCCAGCGCCACCTGGAGATTGCGCGGACGCGGCAGCCCGTGCGCGATGATCGTGGACTCCAGTGCCACCACGGGTCGCCCCGCGGCGAGCGCCTCCCGTACCTCTTCGGAAACCACCAGCACGCGCGTGCCTCCTGTCTGTCGGTTCTTCCCTCATCCCTGGCGGGCGACGCGCTCGGCCAAACCCTTGCGACCAGCACAACGGGGCAGCAGCCTGAGGCCATGACGGACAACTCGACACGTCTCGACCATGTCGTCCTCTGGGTGCGCGACCCGGTGGCCTCGGCCGACTTCTACGAGAAGGCGCTGGGCCTTGAGCCCATCAGGGTCACCGAGTTCGCCGCGGGGAAGGTGGCCTTCCCCTCCGTGCGCCTCAACGAGGAGACCATCTTCGACCTCGCGCCCCTGACGATGGCACCCCGTATGGACGTCGTCCCCGAAGCGGCCGCCAGCGCGGGCCACCCGGTGAACCACGTCTGTCTGTCCCTCCCGGGCGAGGACCTCGACGCGCTCCGGGCCCGCCTGGAGGAGCGTGCCGTCCCCCTCTCGGACTTCACCCATGACGCGTACGGCGCGCGCGGAAAAGCCAAGCGGAGCTTCTACTTCCGCGACCCGGACGGGAACGTCTTCGAAGCGCGGCACTACGACTAGCTCGGCACGAGAAAAGGGTGTCCACGCGCGCGTGGACACCCTTTTGGCCTCCGGGGCTCAGACAGGCCTCGCTCCGTTCAGTGCCCCATGCGGGTCGAGGACGTACTTGCGGCTGGCGCCCTGATCGAACTCGGCGTAGCCGCGCGGAGCGTCCTCCAGGCCGATCACCGTCGCGTTGACGGCCTTGGCGATGTGCACCCGCTCGTGCAGGATCGCCTTCATCAGTCCTCGGTGGTACTTCATCACCGGACACTGACCGGTCGTGAAGCGGTGGCTCTTCGCCCACCCCAGACCGAGCCGCACCTTCAGCGTCCCGGTCCGCGCGTCCTGGTCGATCCCGCCGGGATCGTCCGTCACGTACAGGCCCGGAATGCCGAGCGCGCCACCCGCGCGCGTGATGCCCATCAGCGAGTTGAGGACCGTGGCGGGTGCCTCCGGGGCATCGGGACCGTGGGCCCGCGCCTCGAAACCGACCGCGTCGACGGCCACGTCCACCTCCGGCTCACCCAGGAGCTGATCGATCTGCTCGCCCACGTCGCCCCGGCTGACGTCGACCGTCTCGCAGCCGAAACTCCTGGCCTGCGCGAGACGTTCGGCGTTCAGGTCGCCGACGATGACGACGGCGGCGCCCAGCAGCTGCGCCGACGCCGCGGCCGCGAGACCGACCGGCCCCGCCCCCGCGACGTACACCGTCGAGCCGACCCCGGCGCCCGCGGTCACCGCGCCGTGGAACCCGGTCGGGAAGATGTCCGACAGCATGGTCAGATCGAGGAGCTTCTCGCGCGCCTGGTCCCGGTCCGGGAACCGCAGCAGGTTGAAGTCCGCGTACGGGACCATGGCGTACTCCGCCTGGCCGCCGACCCAGCCGCCCATGTCGACATAGCCGTAGGCCGCCCCGGGGCGGGCCGGGTTGACGTTCAGGCAGATGCCGGTCTTGCGTTCCTTGCAGTTGCGGCACCGTCCGCATGCGATGTTGAACGGCACCGAGACGATGTCCCCGACCTCGACGAACTCGACGTCCGGGCCTCGCTCCACGACCTCCCCGGTGATTTCGTGCCCGAGGACGAGCCCCTCGGGCGCTGTCGTCCGGCCGCGCACCATGTGCTGGTCGCTGCCGCAGATGTTGCTGGCGAGCACTTTGAGGATGACTCCGTGCCGGCACTTGCGGCCGATGTTCGCGGACGCCACCCCTGGCCCGTCCTGCAGTTCGAGCGTCGGGTAGTCGATGGTCCTGACTTCCACCGCGCCCGGCTTGAGATACGCGACTGCCCTGTTCCCGCTCATACGTGATCGCCGTCCCTTCGGCCCCGTGATTTCGGATGCCAGTGGCTGTGCGCATGGCGGAGTCTGCTACCGCCCCGCCGTTCCGGCCAGCCTTCGCGCGGGTCTCTCCGGGTACGTCACGACGTGGCGGGCCGGCCCCGGGTGAACAGCGCCAGGGCGCCGAGCGGCAGCAGCAGACAGGCGGCGACGAGATTCAGCCAGCCGTAGCTCGCCTGGGCGACGACGAGGCCTGCCGCCGCGCCGCCGAGACCCGCAGCGGTGTTCATGGTCAGGTCGGACAAGCCCTGTGCGGCGGCGCGCGCGGGTTGCGGCACGGAGTCCGTCAGGAGCGCGGAGCCGGAGACGAGACCGGCCGACCAGCCGAGACCCAGCACGAAGAGCCCGACGGCGGTCTGCGTGTGACTGCTGCCCGCGGTGCCCGCGAGCAACGCCGCGCAGGCCAGCAGCCCCACAGCAAGACCGATCACCGCCAGCCGCCCGAACCGGTCGGACAACCGGCCCATGACGGGCGAGAACGCGAACATGCCCGCGATGTGGATGCTGATGACCAGCCCGATCAGATCGATGCTCGCACCGTGGTGACCGAGATCGACCGGTGTCATCGACATGACCGACACCATCGCCGTGTGCGAGACGGCCACGGTCACGAGGGCCAGCCGGGCCCGCGGCGAGGCCCGGACGGCGGCCGCCCCGGCCCGTATGGAACGGGCGGCGGGGGACTGCTCCTCGACCGGCGCCAGAGCACGCGCGGTGAGCAGCGGATCGGGCCGCAGCAGCACCGCGACCAGGAGCGCCGATATGAGGAAGACTCCGGCCGCCCAGAGGAAGGGGCCCGCCGCCTCCGGTATGCCGAGCCCGGCGACGCTGCGGCCGGCGGGCGCGGCGATGTTGGGCCCCAGGACCGCGCCGATCGTCGTGGCCCACACGACGTTCGAGATGGCCCGTGCCCGCCGCTGCGGCTCGGCGAGGTCCGCGGCCGCGAAGCGCGCCTGCAGATTCGCGGACGAGGCCGCGCCGAACCCCGCCATGCCGAGCAGCAGCAGCGGAAAGTTGTTCATCGCCGCGGCGACCACGACGATCCCCGCGCCCAACGCGCCGATGAGGTACGCCAGCACGAGCCCCGGCCGACGGCCGCGCGCGGTCATCAGCGCGGCGAGTGGCACGGAGAGCACGGCCGTCCCCGTGACCGTCGCGGTGGGTGCCAGCCCGGCCAACGACTCGGTGCCGGCGACCTCCTGGGCCAGTACGACCGCGAGCGCGATGCCCGTGGCCACACCGAGCCCGCCGAGGATCTGGCTGGCGACGAGCACTGCGGATATCCGGCGCCGCAGGGCCGGCAGTGCCTCCGTGTCGACAGGCCCGGCGGCCGCCCGCTCGACGGCGGTCACCGAGACCGGCCCGGGGCGCCGCGGCCGAGCGCGCATACAGCGACTGGTCCTGCGGGCCGCACCATTTCGGACACATGGCCGCGCGTGATCGATGTGGTCACCGGTGCATCCTCCCCCTGGTCCTGACCTCAGGACACCTTCATGACAACAGCGGCCCGCGCCCCCACGGCCGAGCGCTTCGAGGCACCCCTCATCACGGAGGCACCCCTCATCACGGAGGCACCCTCAGCACCGAGGCACCGCTCAGAACAGCGGCTCCGGCAGCACCCCTTCCAGCGCCAGCAGCTTCCGCTTGGTCTCCAGGCCGCCCCCGAACCCGCCGATCCCGCCGTCACTCTCCACCACGCGGTGGCACGGCACGACGACAGGCAGCGGATTGGCGCCCATGGCCATGCCCACGGCCTGGGCCGCCCCCGGCTGGCCGACCCGCCGGGCCAGGTCGCCGTACCCCACCACGGACCCGTACGGAACCCCGGACGCCAGCTCGCGCAGCACCTGACGGTTGAACCCGGAGATCAGGGACCAGTCCAGCGGCAGCTCGAAGTCCCTGCGCTCGCCCGCGAAGTACGCCGCGATCTGCCGTATCGCCTCGGCCAGGAGCGGGGACTCCGGTGCCGCGACGGGCTCGGTGCCGAACCGGGATCCGAGCCGGTCGAGGGTCTTGTCGCGCACCGCGTCCGTGGCGTGGAAACCGACGCTGACCAGGCCTTCGCCGGTCGCGGCCAGCAGCAGCGGACCGATGTCGCTGTCGACGACGGTCCACACCACTCGCTGCTCGTTCTGCCCATGGCTGTCCATGCGCTCCACGGTACGGCGCACCACTGACAACGCCGGTGGCACGGACGCCTGCGAGCGTCCGTGCCACCGGCGGGAGCTGGTGAAGGGCCACCGGCGGGAGCCGGTGAAGGCGGTTCAGCGCCCGTTCAGCGCCTCCCGCACCACGTCCGGCTTGTTCGTGATGACGCCGTCCACGCCGAAGCCCGCGACGCGCCGCGTGTCCTCGGCGGTGTCGACGGTCCAGGTGGAGATCTCCAGCGGCTTGCCGTGCGGTCCTTCGAGCGCGTGGATCGCGGTGACGTAGTCGAGGGAGATCGTCGTGTGCGACGAGTTGATCTGGTCGGCGAACCGCGCGTACGCGGGCAGCTCCGCGACCGACGGCGTACCCAGGAAGCCCGTCTTGATGTCGGGCCGCAGCGCGCGCACGGCCCGAAGACTGTCCGCGCTGAAACTCTGTACGACCAGCTTGCTCCGAACGTGGGCCGGACCCAGCCAGCCCTCGTTGCTGAGGACCTTGAGGGTCTCCCGCTCGATGCCCGGGTAGAGCGCGGGATTCTTGATCTCCAGGACGAGCTTCTGGTGATTGCGTGAAACCCGGTTCATGTACTGCGTCAGGGTCGGTACGCGCGCGCCCGCGAACCGGGGGCTGAACCAGCTGCCCGCGTCGAGGCGCGCGATCTCCACTGCGGTGAAGTCCTTGACCTTCCAGGGTGCCCGCCCGGGGAAGACCTGCTCGACGTCGGTCGTGCGGGTCAGGCTGTCGTCGTGGATCACCACGAGCTCGCCGTCCTTGGTGCGCTGGACGTCGTTCTCGACCCAGCGGAACCCGAGGTCATCGGCCTTGTCGATGGCGGCCAGGGTGTTCTCGGGGGCGTAGGCCGAGGCGCCGCGGTGGGCGATCACCTGAGCCCGGTCGGTGTCCGGCGCGGCGTGGGCGGTGGGTGCGGGGAGAACAACGACAGCGGCTCCCAGGAGCGCGGTGGTCGTGGCGGCGGCAGCGCGCGCGTGCATGCGTACTCCTTGCGTCTGTGTTCACGGACCGTCCTAGAGTGACAGCAGAGGGTCAACAGTAGGGGGGTGCAGGATGGCCACAGATTGAATGGAGTTGCCCATGTCCGATCACGCGTGCCGCACAAGTGCGGCAAGGCCGTGATTCTTTGCCGGAAAATCGTTCGAGCGTTCCGGGGCGAGTCATACTCTCTGCGTCAACCCTGACCGCCGTGGCGGTCCTGGGACGGGGGCATCTCACGAATTTCCGGGACTCAACAGGGCGGAAGGGCAACCGCGCATGCAGGGCACGATCGACGGATTCAGCTACGGACTCGTCACGCCGCTGGTGGCGTACCTGATGGCCTGCCTCGGTGGAGCGCTGGGTCTGCGCTGCACCACGAGATCGATGCTCGTCACCCGCTCCTGGCGGCCGGGCTGGCTGGCCCTCGGCTCGGCGGCGATCGGTTCCGGCATCTGGACCATGCACTTCATCGCGATGATGGGTTTCTCCGTCCAGGAAACCCCGATCCGCTACGACAAACTGACGACGTTCGCGAGCCTCGGCGTCGCGATCGTCATGGTCGGCATCGGGATCTTCATCGTCGGCTACAAGGGAGCCTCCGGAACGGCCCTGTTCACAGGGGGCACCATCACCGGCCTGGGCATCGCCTCGATGCACTACCTGGGTATGGCCGGAATGCGACTCAACGGAAAGCTCGAGTACAACACCTTCACCGTTTCCGCCTCGGTCGTCATAGCCGTCGTCGCCGCGATCGCGGCCCTGTGGGCGGCGGGTCAGATCCGCGGCTTCATGTGGAGCGTGGGCGCGAGCCTCGTCATGGGTCTCGCCGTCAGCGGCATGCACTACACCGGCATGGCCGCCCTCAACGTCCATCTGCACGGTGCCGCCAGCACCCCGGCCGGGGACTCGCCCGCGTCCCTGCTGGCCCCCCTGATGGTCGGCCCGCTGGCCTTCCTGCTGCTGGCCGGTGTCGTCGTGATGTTCGACCCGCTGATGGTCATGGGCAAGCCCGACTGGAGCCCCGCCGAGCAGAAGCCCGGCATCCCGGCCCACACCGTCCGCCACACCGGCCGCCGGCCCGTGCCCGGCCAGCGTCGGAGCTCCAGGCGCCCCGGCTCCCGCACCCCGCAGAACTGGTGACGCGACCCCGTTGTCAGTGCGGGGTCGTACGGTGGAACCCATGCGGCCCGTATCAAAGATCGAACGCACGGTGGCGCCCTTCGAGGTCGTCAGCCCCTACCAGCCCAGCGGCGACCAGCCCGCTGCCATCGCCGACCTCGAGCGGCGTATCCGCGCAGGTGAGAAGGACGTGGTCCTGCTCGGCGCGACCGGCACCGGCAAGTCCGCCACCACCGCGTGGATGATCGAGAAGCTCCAGCGCCCCACTCTTGTGATGGCACCGAACAAGACGCTGGCCGCCCAGCTGGCCAACGAGTTCCGCGAGCTGCTGCCGAACAACGCCGTCGAGTACTTCGTCTCGTACTACGACTACTACCAGCCCGAGGCGTACGTCCCGCAGTCGGACACCTACATCGAGAAGGACTCCTCGATCAACGAGGAGGTGGAGCGGCTGCGCCACTCCGCGACCAACTCGCTGCTCACCCGCCGGGACGTCGTCGTGGTCGCCTCGGTCTCCTGCATCTACGGCCTGGGTACGCCGCAGGAGTACGTGGACCGCATGGTCAACCTCAAGATCGGCGACGAGATCGACCGTGACGACCTCCTGCGCCGCTTCGTCGACATCCAGTACACGCGCAACGACCTGGCCTTCACCCGCGGCACGTTCCGCGTCCGCGGCGACACCATCGAGATCTTCCCGGTCTACGAGGAGCTGGCCGTCCGCATCGAGATGTTCGGCGACGAGATCGAGGCCCTCTCCACGCTGCACCCCCTCACCGGCGAGATCATCAGCGACGACCAGCAGCTGTACGTCTTTCCGGCCTCCCACTATGTCGCGGGGCCCGAGCGCCTGGAGCGCGCCGCCAACGACATCGAGAAGGAACTGGGCGAGCGCCTCTCGGAGCTGGAGAAGCAGGGCAAGCTCCTGGAGGCCCAGCGGCTGAGGATGCGCACGACGTACGACCTCGAAATGCTCCGCCAGATCGGCTCCTGCTCGGGCGTCGAGAACTACTCGATGCACTTCGACGGCCGCGAGCCGGGCTCCCCGCCGAACACGCTGATCGACTACTTCCCGGACGACTTCCTGCTCGTCATCGACGAGTCGCACGTCACGGTCCCGCAGATCGGCGCGATGTACGAGGGTGACGCCTCCCGCAAGCGCACCCTCGTCGACCACGGCTTCCGGCTGCCGTCCGCCCTGGACAACCGCCCCCTGAAGTGGGAGGAGTTCCAGGAGCGCATCGGCCAGGCCGTCTATCTCTCGGCGACACCGGGCAAGTACGAGCTCTCGCGCGGCGACGGCTTCGTCGAGCAGATCATCCGCCCCACCGGCCTCATCGACCCCGAGGTCGTCGTCAAGCCCACCGAGGGGCAGATCGACGACCTGGTGCACGAGATCCGCAAGCGCACCGAGAAGGACGAGCGCGTCCTGGTCACCACCCTCACCAAGAAGATGGCCGAGGACCTCACCGACTACTTCCTCGAACTGGGCATCCAGGTCCGCTATCTGCACAGCGACGTCGACACCCTGCGCCGCGTCGAGCTGCTGCGCGAGCTGCGGGCCGGCGAGTTCGACGTCCTCGTCGGCATCAACCTCCTCAGGGAGGGCCTCGACCTGCCCGAGGTCTCCCTGGTGTCGATCCTCGACGCCGACAAGGAGGGCTTCCTGCGCTCCGGCACCTCCCTGATCCAGACCATCGGCCGCGCCGCCCGTAACGTGTCCGGTCAGGTCCACATGTACGCCGACAAGATCACCCCGGCGATGGAGAAGGCCATCGAGGAGACCAACCGCCGCCGGGAGAAGCAGGTCGCGTACAACACGGAGCGGGGCATCGACCCGCAGCCCCTCCGTAAGAAGATCAACGACATCGTGGCGCAGATCGCCCGCGAGGACGTCGACACGGAACAGCTGCTCGGCTCGGGCTACCGCAAGTCCAAGGACGGCAAGAGCGCCAAGGCCCCCGTGCCCGCGCTCGGCGGGAAGGCCGCCAAGGGAGCCAAGTCCGCCAAGGGCAAGGCCAAGGAGACCGTCCCGACGGACCGGCCCGCGGCGGAACTCGCCGGGCAGATCGAGGAGATGACGGAGCGGATGCGCGCGGCCGCCGCGAACCTGCAGTTCGAGATCGCCGCGAGGTTGCGTGACGAGGTCTCGGAGATGAAGAAGGAACTGCGACAGATGAAGGAAGCCGGCATCGCCTGACACCCGGAGTGGCGCGCTGTGTTGCAAGACCGACACAAAGTGTGCACCAGGGTTCGGCGCTGTCAGTGGCTCTGCGTAGGGTTGCTGGTCAACCGCAGGACTCTGCGGCAACAGGGGACAGTTCGAGAGGGGAACAGCGCGTGACGGTCAACATGACCAAGGGTCAGGCCATCAGTCTGCAGAAGAACGACGGAGGCACGCTGACCGCGGTCCGCATGGGGCTCGGCTGGCAGGCCGCCCCGCGACGTGGCCTGTTCGGCTCTCGCACCCGTGAGATCGACCTCGACGCGTCGGCCGTGCTGTTCGCGGACAAGCAGCCGGTCGACGTGGTGTTCTTCCGCCACCTCGTCAGCGACGACGGCTCCGTGCGCCACACCGGTGACAACCTCGTCGGCGGCGTGGGCCAGGGCGGCGACGACGAGGCGATCCTCGTCGACCTCGCGCGCATCCCGGTCCACATCGACCAGATCGTCTTCACCGTGAACTCGTTCACGGGCCAGACCTTCCAGGAGGTGCAGGACGCGTTCTGCCGCCTGGTCGACGAGACCAACGGCCAGGAGCTGGCCCGCTACACGCTGGCCGGCGGCGGCCAGTACACGGCGCAGATCATGGCGAAGGTCCACCGCGCGGGCGCGGGCTGGCAGATGACCGCTCTCGGTACGCCGGCCAACGGCCGCACCTTCCAGGACCTGATGCCGGCGATCCTGCCGCACCTGTAGGCAGCCCGGCACCCGGCGCACGAGTACATAGGGGGAACGAAGGCGATGACGGCTGAGCTGGTCCGGGGGCAGAACCACCCGCTGCCCCAGGCCCGACTTGAGATCCGGGTGTCGGCCGGAAAACCGATCGTGGCCGGGGCCACGCTCAGCGACGAACAGGGCACGGTGCACGGTGTCGAGTGGGTGGCCCACCCGGGCTCACCCACTCTGCCCGGCCTCGAGGTCTCCAAGCAGGCGGCGGCCGACCACCGCCTCGCGTGCGACCTGGACGCCCTGCCCGAATCCGTGCACCGGGTCAGCGTGCTGCTCGCGCTGCCGTCCGGAGGCAGCGGACCGGTCAGGTTCGGCTCCGTCGCCGCGCCCTTCGTCGCGGTCACCGGACTCGACGGCTCCGAGGTCGCCAGCTACACGATCACGGGGCTCGACGCGGAGTCGGCCGTCGTCGCACTGGAGCTCTACCGCAGGCAGGGTGCCTGGAAGGTCCGCGCCGTGGGCCAGGGATACGCGGGCGGCCTCGCCGAACTCCTCGCCGACCAGGGCCTGCCCCAGGCTCACCAACTCGCGGGCAGCATCAACGAAGCGGTCGCCCAGGGCCTCGCCCGTTCGGTGGCCGCACCCCCGCCGCGGACGTCGGAGGGCGACCGCTCGCGGCACGCCGCGACCCCGGCGCTCGGCCAGAACCAGGGCGGAGCCACGCCCCAGGGAGCCCCCGGCCACGTATCACCGCAGCACGGACACCCGGGCGGGCCGGGACACACGGCGCCCGGCACCCCAGGGCACGCCACGCCGCAGGGTGGCCACCCCGCAGGGCCGGGACAGCCGGACCCGTCCGCCGTCACCCAGCCCACCGGTGCCGGAGCCGGCGGACCCGTCAACTACAGCCACCCGGGACGGCAGGCCGCCGCGCCTCCGCCGCCCCCGCCGACAGCGCCCCCGGCCCAACCGGGACAGCCCGCGCAGCCCGTCGCGGGCGACGCGACCGGCTGGTCCATGGAGGAGCGCCTGTACAACCAGGTGTGGGGCATGTTCGAGGACCTGGCCCGCGCCACCGCCGCGTACCGCAGCGCGGTCGACTTCGCCGAGTCGCGGATGGAGCAGGAGCTCGACAAGGTCCTGTCCGACCCGCGCAGCCGCATCGGCGGCCAGGGCGACGCGGCGCGTGAGGCCGCCCGCGCCAAGCACTCCCAGCTGATCGACCGGGCCAGGGAGGCCCTCGACCGCGACCTCGCCCAGCTCACCGCCGAGGCGGGGGTCGTCGAGCCCGCGCTGCCGCCCGCCTTCGCGCGCTGGGACAACCCCGTCTGGCACGGCTACCGGGTCCCGATGGAGATCCCCATGGCCCTGCGCCTGGGCGACCTCCATCTGCCCGAGAGCGCGGGCCTGAGCATTCCGATGCTGGTGCGGCTGCCGCTTGAGCGCGGACTGTGGATCGACAGCGGACGCTCCGGATCCTTCGACGGTTCGATCGCGGACTCCGACGACCTGCGCCGCCTCGGCATGGACACGGCTGTGGCGATAGCGGCCCGGCTCCTCGCCGTCTATCCGGCAGGCGAGTACACGCTGCACGTCATCGACCCGGCGGGCTCCGGTGCCTCGTCCCTCGCGCCCCTCGTGCAGACCGGCGTGCTCAACGGCCCGCCGGCCGCCGGTGCCGCCGGGGTGACGGACGTACTCGCCCGGCTCACACAGCGCGTCGATCTCGTACAGATGGCGATCCGCGGCGGCGCGGCCGACTCCCTGCCGCCCGACCTCGACACGGCCGAGCAACTGCTGATCGTCAACGACTTCCCGCACGGTTTCGACGACCGTGCCGTGACCCAGCTGCGCTATCTCGCGGACGAGGGCCCGGCCGTCGGCGTCCACCTCATGCTGGTCGCCGACCGGGAGGACGCCACCGCCTACGGACCGCTGCTGGACCCGCTGTGGCGCTCGCTGCTCCGGCTCACGCCCACGCCCGACGACCACCTCGCCGACCCGTGGGTCGGACACGCGTGGACCTACGATCCCTCGCGCGTCCCCGCGGGCAGCCAGGTGCTCCAGCACGTCCTCACCCAGGTCGCGGCGGCCCGCCGATCCTGGAACCGCTGAGCCCTCGCGCACCCTTTACCAAGAGTTCTTCAAGCCATCTGACCAGCACATTTGGTCCTTCTTTTACTAATCTCTTTACCTTTCCTTGGTGATTGGGGTACTGTCGTCCGTGCGGAGGGGAGTACTCCCTACCTACTGCGGCGTACCCGTCAATACGGATCTGGTTCAGATCCCGGGGCGTCGGCCCGAGTGCACCGGGCGCATCGCGCGCCCCACCTGCATCGGGTGGAAGAGACCTCCGGCAGCGACGACGCTGACACTTGCCGTTACGTACTGCCGGAGGCGCAGTGGATGTTTCCGTGACCCTTTGGGTCCTGACGATCGTGGGCCTCGCCGCCCTCATCGCGGTCGATTTCTTCATCGGCCGCAAGCCGCACGACGTATCCATCAAGGAAGCCGGAATCTGGACGATCGTCTGGATCGTCCTGGCCGCGCTGTTCGGCCTCGGACTTCTGGTCTTCTCCGGAGGCCAGACCTCCGGAGAGTTCTTCGCCGGCTTCATCACCGAGAAGTCGCTGAGCGTCGACAACCTCTTCGTCTTCGTCCTGATCATGGCGAAGTTCTCCGTGCCCACGCAGTACCAGCAGCGGGTGCTGCTGGTCGGTGTGCTCATAGCGCTCGTCCTGCGCGCGATATTCATCGCCGCGGGCGCCGCCATCCTGGCGAGCTTCGCGTGGGTGTTCTACATCTTCGGCGCGTTCCTCATCTACACCGCCTGGAAGCTGATCCAGGAGGCCCGGGCCGACGACGAGGACGAGGAGTTCGAGGAGAACCGACTGCTCAAGGCGGCCGAGCGCCGCTTCGGAGTCGCCGACCGCTACCACGGCACCAAGCTGTGGATCCAGCAGAACGGCAAGCGGGTCATGACGCCGATGCTGGTCGTCATGCTGGCGATCGGCACCACCGACGTGCTCTTCGCACTCGACTCGATCCCTGCGATCTTCGGCCTGACGCAGGACCCGTACATCGTCTTCACGGCCAACGCGTTCGCGCTGATGGGTCTGCGGCAGCTGTACTTCCTGATCGGCGGACTCCTCAGGAAGCTGGTCCACCTCAGCTACGGCCTGTCGGTGATCCTCGGCTTCATCGGCGTCAAGCTCGTGCTGCACGCGCTGCACGAGTCCGGCGTCCACGTCCCGGAGATCTCCATCCCGGTCTCCCTCGGCGTGATCTGTGCGGTCCTGGTGGTCACCACGATCACCAGCCTGATGGCCTCCAAGAAGCAGGCGGCGGCCGAGGCGGCGCAGAGCGACGACGAAGGCGCTCCGAAGGACAGCATCGAGGCCTGACCACGTCGGACGTAGAAACAACCAGCACCGGGAGCGGCCCGCGGCGAATTGCCGACCACCGCTCCCGGTGCTTGCTTGTTTACTGAGCGCGTTTCCCGGCCCGGGGACGCCGTGGCCGGATGGAGACACCGATGAAGTTCGTGCAGATCATCGACTTCGAGACCGAGCGCCTGGACGAGATGCAGCAGCTGCTCCAGGAAGCCGGGGAGCGCAACGCCGGCAGGCCGGGTGGACCCACGCACCACACACTTCTACAGGACCGCGACAACCCGCGCCGCTATCTGGCCCTCATCGAATTCGATTCGTACGAGGAGGCCATGCGCAACAGCGACGCCCCTGAGACGGCCAAGCTGGCTGGGCAACTGGGCGCGCTGTGCATCGGCGAGCGCGTCTACACCAACTGCGACGTACGGGAATCGGGCGAGGTCAAGTAGCCCGTGCGGTACGTGAACGGGGCCCGCGCGACCGGAGTGCGGGGCCCGTTCACCTCTGCGACGATCGCTGCATGATCGCTCGGCTCCGGTCACTCGTGACACAGTGGACGGCCGTCGTGCCCGCGCTGGCGGTCGTTCTGCTGGTCTTCACCTGGGGCCGCGATCTGCCCGGCGCCGTCGTCGCCGTGGTGACACTGGTACTGGCCGGAGCCGTGCTGGCAGCCGTCCACCACGCCGAGGTCGTCGCGCACCGGGTCGGCGAACCCTTCGGTTCACTGGTCCTCGCCGTAGCCGTCACGATCATCGAGGTCGCGCTGATCGTCACCCTGATGGCGGACGGCGGCGACAAGAGCTCAACACTCGCCCGCGACACCGTCTTCGCGGCCGTGATGATCACCTGCAACGGCATCGTCGGACTGAGCCTGCTCGTCGCCTCACTGCGGCACGGGCTCGCCGTCTTCAACGCGGAGGGCACCGGCGCCGCCCTCGCGACCGTCGCGACGCTGGCCACGCTCAGCCTGGTGCTGCCGACCTTCACCACCAGCAAGCCGGGCCCCGAGTTCTCCACCACCCAGCTGACCTTCGCCGCCCTCTCCTCGCTCGTCCTCTACGGGCTGTTCGTGGCGACCCAGACCGTGCGGCACCGCGACTACTTCCTGCCGATCACCCGGCAGGGCGTGGTCGTCGACGCGGACGACCACGCCGACGCCCCGT
Source organism: Streptomyces sp. NPDC050988 (assembly GCF_044456225.1). NCBI lineage: Bacteria > Bacillati > Actinomycetota > Actinomycetes > Kitasatosporales > Streptomycetaceae > Streptomyces > Streptomyces sp. NPDC050988. The sequence continues at coordinate 156,256 of NZ_JBITFQ010000014.1, forward strand.
CCTCCAGAAGCGCAGGCATCAGCCTGGGCCTCCTGGGCCTCGCCCTCGTCGGCGTGGTCGGTCTCGCGAAGGGCGTGTCGCCCACCATCGAGTCCGGGGTGGAGGCGGCCGGGATGCCGCACTCCGTGGTCGGCGTGATCATCGCCCTGCTGGTCCTGCTCCCCGAGACGATCGCCGCACTGCGTTCCGCCCGCCGCGACCGGGTGCAGACCAGCCTGAACCTCGCCCTCGGCTCGGCGATGGCCAGCATCGGCCTCACCATCCCGGCCGTGGCCGTCGCCTCCATCTGGCTCTCCGGCCCGCTGGTCCTCGGCCTTGGCGCCACCCACATGGTCCTGCTCGCCCTGACCGTGGTGGTCAGCTCCCTCACCGTGGTGCCTGGCCGCGCCACCCCACTCCAGGGCGGTGTCCACCTGGTCCTGTTCGCGGCGTACTTGGAACTGGCGATCAACCCGTAGGCCAGCATCTCCGTGGGCGCCGGGCCAGGGCCCCGAAGGGGCGCGGGGAACTGCGCGACCAGCCACGAACATCCCGCACTCGCCACCGAACCTGCCCTCCGAGCTCGTGGGCGTATCAGCGGAACCCAGCGCGCTCCGAAGAGCCGCGTAAACGCTTACGCAAGCGTTTACGCCGAGCCGCGCCACGCTCACGTGAGGTGAGCCGCGCCCGGCTCAGCCCGTCGCCGGCTCCGTAGCCACAACAGCCACCGGCCGAGTCTCCGGCAGCAACGCGAAGCACCCCAGACTGAGCAGCGCGATGCCCGTCAGATAGGCGGCCACACCCCACGGAACCCGGCCGCTCTGCTCGGCGACCGCCGTGGCCACGATCGGCGTGAGCGCACCCCCGAGCACACCGCCCAGGTTGTAGCCCACGGCCGCACCGGTGCACCGCACCCGCGGCTCGTACAGCTCCGGCAGATACGCGGCGATCACGCCGAACATCGTCACGAACGCGATCAGCGCGACCAGGAATCCGAGGAACATCAGCAGCGGCTCGCCCGTCGACAGCAGCGCGATCATCGGGAACATCCACAGGGCGCTGGCCGCACAGCCCGCCAGGCACAGCGGCCGCCGTCCGTAGCGGTCGCCGAGCATCGCGACCAACGGAGTCAGCGCACCCTTCACCACGACGGCCGCCATGATGCAGGTCAGCATGACCGTACGGCTCACCCCGAGCCGCTCGGTCGCGTAGGCGAGGGACCAGGTCGTCACGGCGTAGAACACCGCGTATCCGATGGCGAGCGCTCCCGCCGTCAGCAGGACGAGCCGCCAGTGCTCGCGTACGACCTCGGCGAGCGGCACGCGCGCGTGCTCGCGCAGTTCCAGGAACTGGGGGCTCTCCGTCAGGGAGGAGCGCAGCCACAGCCCCGCCGCCGCGAGAACGCCCGCCGCCCAGAACGGCACCCGCCATCCCCAGCTCGCGAACTGTGCGTCGGAGAGCGTCGCCGACAGCACCAGCATCACCCCGTTGGCGAGGACGAACCCCACCGCGGGCCCGATCTGCGGGAAACTCGACCACAGCCCGCGCCGGTCGGCCGGAGCGTGCTCCGCGGTCAGCAGCACCGCCCCGCCCCACTCCCCGCCGAGCCCCAGCCCCTGCAGAAAACGCAGCACAAGGAGCAGCACGGGAGCGGCCGTCCCGATGGAGTCGTACGTCGGTACGCAGCCGACCGCGACCGTCGCGGCGCCGGTCAGCAACAAGGAGATGACGAGAACGGGCCGTCGTCCGTGCCGGTCCCCGATGTGCCCGAACAGGACCGAGCCCAACGGCCGCGCCACGAACCCGACTCCGAACGTCCCGAAGGCCGCCAGCGTCCCCGCCACCGGCGAGAACGTGGGGAAGAAGAGCGGGCCCAGGACGAGCGCGGCCGCCGTCCCGTAGACGAAGAAGTCGTAGAACTCGATGGCCGTCCCGGCGAGCGAGGCCGCCGCGAGCCGCGGCATGGAAGGGGGCTTTACTGTGCGTGCACGGTACATGCCGCGTCAACTACCCACGGTCACCAAGGGTTACGGGGGCGCACGGGGGCCCGGTGGCCTCAGTAGGTCACCGTGATGCGCCGGGCGGGACCGTCCACGCGGATCACTCCCCCGTAGGGGATGACGATCTGGGGGTCGGTGTGCCCGAGATCCACATCGAAAACGACCATGGTGTCGGGGGCGTACGCCTCCATGGCGCGCAGCACGGCCTCGCGCTGTTCCGCCGCGTAACGGGCGCCCTCCTCAGGGCTGTTGGGGCGTTCGAAGGACCACGTCTTGGGCCGGCCCATCAGGAGCGCGGAGAAGCGCCGGAGCAGTCCGCGCTCGCCCATGCTCCGCAGGACGCGGAACACCTCCTCAGCGCTGGGCAGTTCCTCAGTGGTCTCCAGGAAGAGCACGCCGCCGTCGTGGACGGAGAGGTCGCGCGGGATCTCCCGGTCGGCCATCAGCAGCCAGGCCAGGATCTCCAGACAGCCGCCCCAACTGCGGCCCTCCACCACCCGGTCGGCGTTGACCCAGGTCCATCCGGCGCCGGGCCGGGTCTCCGGTTCCGACGCGAAGGTCGCCGGATCCGCCCAGTCGCGGTCGACGTCGCGCCACCGCTCGGCCGGACGCAGCTCGTACTCACCCGAGGTGAACAGCGCCGCCCGCAGGGATTCGGCGGTCAGCGGGTCCATGGCACCGGGCCGGCCCAGCTCACACATCACGCTCGCGCCGTGGTAGCCGACGATTCCCGTGTTCCACAGGTGGGCGAGCAGGTTCGTGTTGTCGCTGTACCCGAAGAACGGCTTCGGGTTGGCGCGGATCAACTCCCGGTCCAGCAGCGGCAGCACGGTGATCTGGTCGTCACCGCCGATCGACGCCATGACCGCCTTGACGTCCGGATCGGCGAACGCCGCGTGGATGTCGTCGGCCCGCTCCCGAGGCGTGGAACCCATCCTCCGGGTCGCCGGATACTCGACCGGTTCGAGGCCGTACTCCTTGCGCAGCCGCTCCAGGCCCAACTCGTACGGGAGTGGAAGGATCCCCGGCAGTCCGGCGGACGGGGAGATCACGGCCACCCGGTCGCCGGGCACGGGCTTGGGCGGATACGCGGGAGTCGTCATGCGAGGGAGGGTAGGGGCCGTCCCGGTGTCGGCGCACCGTGATAAACCGGGTCTGAGCAGCGGTCCTGAACGGGCCGAGCCATCCGACCGGACCGGAGGAACCGTGCCCCGCACCCTCGCCAACGCCCCGATCATGATTCTCAACGGCCCCAACCTGAACCTCCTCGGGCAGCGCCAGCCGGAGATCTACGGCTCCGACACCCTCGCCGACATCGAGGCGATGTGCGCCAAGGCGGCGGCAGCACACGGCGGCACGGTGGACTTCCGCCAGTCCAACCACGAGGGCGAGCTGGTCGACTGGATCCACGAGGCACGCCTCGGCCACTCCGGGATCGTGATCAACCCGGGCGCCTACTCGCACACCTCCGTCGCGATCCTGGACGCCCTCAACGCCTGTGACGGACTGCCGGTGCTGGAGGTCCACATCTCCAACATCCACAAGCGCGAGGAGTTCCGCCACCACTCGTACGTCTCGCTCCGCGCCGACGGCGTGATCGCGGGCTGCGGAGTGCAGGGTTACGTGTTCGGGGTGGAGCGGGTCGCGGCGCTGGCGGGAGCGGCTCGGGCGGAGGCCTGACGGGAGGGGAAGATCGGCGGCCTGACGGGAGGCGCCGGGCGGACGGCGGTCGATTGTCAGTGGCGGGTGCCACCATCGACGCATGACCTTGATCCAGGATTTCCGAACGCCGTCCACGTCCGCCCCGGGCCGCGAGTCCCGCCCCGCCCCGTGCCAGGCCGTCGACTACAGCCGCCCCGCCTCCACGATCCGGCGCAGGAAACGCCGCGTGCGTTCCTCCCGCGGGTCGCCGAACACCTCCTCGGCCGTGCCGCGTTCCAGTACGACGCCGCCGTCGAGGAAGCAGACCTGGTCCGCGACATCGCGGGCGAAGCCCATCTCGTGCGTGGCCAGCACCATGGTCATGCCGTCGTCCTTCAAGTCCCGCACGACGGCGAGGACTTCACCCACCAGCTCCGGGTCGAGGGCCGCGGTGATCTCGTCGAGGAGCAGCAGCCTGGGGCGTACGGCCAGGGCGCGGACGATCGCGGCCCGCTGTTGCTGGCCGCCGCTCAGCCGGTCCGGGTACTCGCCCGCCTTGGCGCCGAGCCCGAGCCGGTCGAGCAGCTCACGGGCGTGCGCCTCCGCCTCCGCGCGGTCCACGCCGTGCACGCGGCGCGGGGCCAGCGTGATGTTCTGCAGGACGGTCATGTGCGGAAAGAGGTTGTACGCCTGGAAGACCACGCCGATCCGGCGGCGCACCGCGTCCTGGTCGGCCCGGGGGTCGGTGATCTCCTCGTCGTCCAGCCAGATGGCGCCGTCGTCGATCTCCTCCAGAAGGTTCGCGCAGCGCAGCAGCGTCGACTTGCCCGAGCCGGAGGCCCCGATCAGCGCCGTCACCGTGTGCGGGGCGACCTCCAGATCGACGTCCCGAAGGACGACCGAGTCGCCGAAGGTCTTGCGGACGGCCTCCATCCGCAGCACGGGCACGCCGGAGTCCTTGGGTGTCCCGCTCATATGCTCCCTCCCTGCGCCTGCCGCCGGTCCATCCGTGCCGTCACCCAGTCGGTGAAGCGGGTCATCGGGATGGTCAGCGCGACGAAGACGAGTCCCGCGACGATGTACGGCGTGTAGTTGAGGCTGCGGCCCACGATGATGTCCGCGGCGCGCACGGCGTCGACGGCTCCGCCGATCGAGACGAGCCCGGTGTCCTTCTGCAGGGACACCAGGTCGTTGAGCAGCGGCGGTACCTGACGGCGTACGGCCTGGGGGAGTACCACGTATCGCAGCGCCTGACGGTTGCTCAGCCCCAGCGAGCGGGCTGCGGCGCGCTGCGAGGGGTGGACCGACTCGATGCCGGCGCGGAACACCTCGGCGACGTACGCCGAGTAGGTGAGGGTGAGCGCCGTCCCGCCGAGCAGCACCGGATCGACCGTGATGCCCTGCAGCCGCAGCGCCGGCACGCCCAGGACCACGATCATCAGGTTGATGATCAGCGGCAGCCCGCGGAAGAAGTCGGTGTACGCGGCGGCCAGCGCCCTCAGCGGGAAGAACACCGGGCCGCGCAGGGTGCGGGCGACGGCGATCAGCATGCCGAGGACGAGGACCGCGGCGCCGCACACCAGCAGGAGCCGGACGTTCAGCCACAGCCCTTCCAGGACCTTGGGGAACGCCTCGCGCGCGTACTGCGCGCTGAAGAACGTCTCCTTGGTGCGCGGCCAGCCGGGCGCGTTGACGACGACGAGGTAGAGGGCGATGCCGGTCACGAGGGTGGACAGCGCGGCGATCGCCGTCGCGCGGCGGGCACGGGAGCGCTTGTACCGCTCCCGCTCGATCCGCCGCCGCGACGGGACGTACGCCTCGCGCGCCCCTCCTTCGCCGGAGTCTCCCTCCGGCTCCCCGGCCGACTCCTCCTTCACGAGCGTCACTTGAGGACCGGTGCGTCGACGGCGTCGGACAGCCACTGCTTCTCGACGGCGGCGAGGGTGCCGTCCTCGCGCAGGGCGTCCACGGCGTCCGTCACGCACGAGGTGAGCGCGCTGCCCTTGTCCAGGACGAGCCCGAACTGCTCGGGCGTACCGCCCTGGTTCTCGAACTGCCCGACGATCCTCGCGTCCGTCACCTCGGCCGCGGTGATGTAGAACGCGGTCGGCAGATCGACCACGATGGCGTCCACCTGGCCGTTCTTCAGCGCGGACTTGGCCTGGTCGTTCTTCGCGTACGCGGCCGGCTGCTCGGTCGGCTTCACCACGTCGTTGATGTAGTTGAGGCTGGTGGTGCCGACCTGGGCGCCCAGCTTCACGCCCTTGAGGTCGGCGATGCTCTTCGCCTTGGCGGCCTTGGAGTCCTTCAGCGCGATGACGGCCTGGCGCACGTCGTAGTAGCCGGACGAGAAGTCGACGGCCTTCTTGCGTTCGTCGCTGATCGACACCTGGTTGATGTCGAAGTCGAAGGTCTTCTCGCCGGGCGCGAAGGCCTTGTTGAAGGGCACGCTCTGCCAGACGACATCACTCTTGTCGTAGCCGAGCTGCTTCGCCACGGCGTAGGCGACGGCCGACTCGAAGCCCTCGCCGTTGGCCGGCTTGTCGTCCTTGAACCACGGCTCGTACGCGGGTTCGTCGGTCGCGATGGTCAGCTTCCCGGAGACTTCCGTGTCCAGCTTGCCCTTGGCGCACGATTCGGCGCCGGTACCGGAGGGCTTGTCGGAGGCCTTCTCCTCGGGCTGCGGGGCGCAGCCGACGGCGACGGCGAGCAGAGCGACGGTGGCGGTGGACGCGGCGCGGCGCAAGGCGCGTTGGGCAAGATGCATGGCGGGAGAGTGACAGTGGGCAGGCCTGTCTGTCGAGGTCACAGGGGCAACTGTCTGCATAATGGGAACGGGTGTTGCAATGTTGTGAACTCGTGGGGCGCCGGGGTGTCACGGGGTCCTGGGCGGTGGCCGCCGGACGTCGGCCACCGCTGCCAGGGCGGGGCCGCCGGCCGAGGGCGGGGATCGACAGGCCGGCGACCCGTCCGCGCAGGAGCCGTCATCCTGTGCGGGACCAGCTACCAGTGGACCGCGCGCTCCCCGTGCGCCGGGAGCGCGTGCGGGGCACCGGAGTGTGCGCTCCGTTCACACGGGGCGCACACCGGCGCGCACGGCCGGGGACCGCACCCCCGACATCGGACGCCTCATCAACTCCGGCCCGGGGCCCGATGGTTCGCCGTTGCCTGTGCCTGGAGGTTCACCAACCCCGCGCGTGCCACTCCGGCAGGTGCGGACGTTCGGCGCCCAGCGTCGTGTCGTCGCCGTGCCCCGGGTAGACCCAGGTCTCGTCCGGCAGTACGTCGAAGATCTTCGTCTCGACGTCGTGGATCAGACTGGCGAACGCCTTCGCGTCCTTACGTGTGTTGCCCACACCACCCGGGAAGAGACAGTCCCCCGTGAACACATGCGGGTGGCCGTGCGGGTCGTCGTAGACCAGGGCGATCGAGCCGGGCGTGTGCCCCACCAGGTGGCGTGCGGTCAGCTCCACGTGTCCCACCCGGATCGTGTCGCCGTCCTGGACCGGCACGTCCGTCGGTACGGGGATGCCGTCGGCGTCGTCCCGTCCCGCGTACGTGCGCGCGCCCGTGGCCGTCACGACCTCCGCGAGCGCCTGCCAGTGGTCGCCGTGCTGATGCGTGGTGACGACGGACGCGATGCCGTCGTCACCGATCAGCGTGAGCAGCGTCCCGGCGTCGTTGGCCGCGTCGATCAGCAACTGCTCGTCCGTGGCCCGGCAGCGCAGCAGATAGGCGTTGTTGTTCATCGGGCCGACCGCGACCTTGGAGATCATCACGTCCCGCAACTCGTGCACATCCGCAGGGCCGCCGACCGTCACCGCTCCGCTGTACGTCATGACGCCCAGCCTATAGCGGGGGGAGTGCGGGCAGCGGACCGCCGTCGACGCCCAGCGCGGACCCGTCGCGGCGGCCCGCGAGCCAGCCGAGGAGAGCGGGTGCGGAGCCGGTCACGGTCACTTCCGCGCCGCCCTCGGTGCCCACCGCTCGTTCCGGGGCGCCGTCTCCGGAGACGTGTCCCGTGCTCCACGCGCGCGTGCCGTCGGTGACGCGGGTGTGCGGCACCTCGGGGTGTCCGGCGAAGCGGTCCGTGAGGAAGGCGATCTCGCGCTCCACGAACTCCTCCGGGAGGTCCTCCAGGTCGTATCCGATCCCCAGATCGACGTGGTGCAGCTCGACCTCGATCCACCGCCGGAACGGCACCCCGGACGCCGAGTCGGTGACGCCGTTGCGCAGCTCCACCGTGCGGGACCAGTCCGCGGGCGCGGCTCCCGTCTCCTGGAAGCGGGCCGTGCTCTCGCGGAGGTCGGTGAGCTGTGTCTCCAGGGGACGCGGGGCGTCCCGCCCGATGTCGGCGTCCCGGGCCTCCCCGGAGACGTACATCGGCCGGCCTTCGAGGACGTTCACGAGGGCGTCCGCGTTGCGGGCCAGGTGGGCCAGGACGTGGCCGCGGCTCCAGCCGGGCAGCCGTGACGGCTCGGCCACGGAGGCGTTGTCCAGTTTGCCGACTGCGGTGAGGAGCCGCTCGGTCGCGTCACGTACAGACGCCAGGTCGCGCACATGATCGTTCATGGGCCCGACGATAGTCCCGCCACACGTTTGGGTGAAGGTTGCGGACGGCCGCCGTAAATCGAATGCGCGTGCTATATGGTCGGGTGCGGCGTCGGGCATGCTGGAGGGCCCGGGATTGTTGTGAAGCAGGGAAACCAGACCGGCGCTGTCAGTGGCTCCCTCTAGTCTGAAAAAGACGGGGGCCCCGTCGTCTGAAAAGCCGGGGGCCTCGCCCCTGTCACTTCTCTCAAGAAAGGTGCGGACCGGCGTGGCCGACCGTCTCATCGTCCGTGGAGCGCGCGAGCACAATCTGAAGAATGTCTCGCTCGACCTCCCGCGCGACTCGCTCATCGTCTTCACGGGCCTGTCGGGGTCGGGCAAGTCCTCGCTGGCCTTCGACACGATCTTCGCCGAGGGTCAGCGGCGCTATGTGGAGTCGCTCTCCTCGTACGCCCGGCAGTTCCTCGGCCAGATGGACAAGCCGGATGTCGACTTCATCGAAGGCCTCTCCCCGGCGGTCTCCATCGACCAGAAGTCGACCTCGCGCAACCCGCGCTCGACGGTCGGCACCATCACCGAGGTCTACGACTATCTGCGTCTGCTCTTCGCGCGCATCGGCAAGCCGCACTGCCCCGAGTGCGGCCGCCCCATCACGCGCCAGTCGCCGCAGGCCATCGTCGACAAGGTCCTGGAGCTGCCGGAGGGGAGCCGCTTCCAGGTCCTGTCGCCGCTGGTGCGCGAGCGCAAGGGCGAGTTCGTCGACCTCTTCTCCGATCTCCAGACCAAGGGGTACAGCCGCGCCCGGGTCGACGGCGAGACGATCCAGCTCACCGAGCCGCCCACGCTGAAGAAGCAGGAGAAGCACACCATCGAGGTGGTCATCGACCGCCTCACGGTCAAGGAGGGCGCCAAGCGTCGGCTGACCGACTCCGTGGAGACCGCCCTCGGTCTCTCCGGCGGCATGGTGGTGCTGGACTTCGTCGACCTCCCCGCCGACGATCCCGAGCGCGAGCGCATGTACTCGGAGCACCTGTACTGCGCGTACGACGACCTGTCCTTCGAGGAGCTGGAGCCCCGCTCCTTCTCCTTCAACTCGCCCTTCGGCGCCTGCCCGGACTGCACGGGCATCGGCACGCGCATGGAGGTCGACCCGGAGCTGATCGTCCCGGACGAGGACAAGTCCCTCGACGAGGGCGCCATCCACCCCTGGTCGCACGGACACACCAAGGACTACTTCGGACGCCTCATCGGAGCCCTCGCGGACGCGTTGGGATTCCGGACCGACATCCCCTTCGCCGGTCTTCCGCAGCGCGCCAAGAAGGCACTGATCCACGGACACAAGACACAGATCGAGGTCCGCTACCGGAACCGGTACGGCAGAGAGCGTGTCTACACCACGCCCTTCGAAGGCGCCGTCCCCTTCGTGAAGCGGCGGCACAGCGAGGCCGAGAGCGACGCGAGCCGCGAGCGCTTCGAGGGCTACATGCGCGAGGTGCCCTGCCCCACCTGTCAGGGCACGCGCCTCAAGCCGGTCGTCCTCGCGGTCACGGTCATGGAGAAGTCGATCGCCGAGGTCTCCGCCATGTCCATCAGCGACTGCGCGGACTTCCTGGGCGAGCTGAGGCTCGACGCCCGCGACAAGAAGATCGCCGAGCGCGTCCTGAAGGAGGTCAACGAACGACTGCGGTTCCTGGTCGACGTAGGCCTCGACTACCTGTCGCTCAACCGCGCCGCGGGCACCCTCTCCGGCGGCGAGGCCCAGCGCATCCGCCTGGCGACCCAGATCGGCTCGGGCCTCGTCGGCGTCCTGTACGTGCTGGACGAGCCCTCCATCGGCCTGCACCAGCGCGACAACCACCGGCTCATCGAGACGCTGGTCCGGCTGCGCGACATGGGCAACACACTCATCGTCGTCGAGCACGACGAGGACACCATCAAGGTCGCCGACTGGATCGTCGACATCGGCCCCGGCGCGGGCGAGCACGGCGGCAAGGTCGTGCACAGCGGCTCCCTGAAGGAACTGCTCGCCAACGAGGAGTCGCAGACCGGTCAGTACCTGTCCGGCAAGAAGGCCATCCCGCTGCCCGACATCCGGCGCCCCCACGATCCGTCCCGGCAGCTCACGGTGCACGGCGCCCGTGAGAACAACCTCCAGGACATCGACGTGTCGTTCCCGCTCGGCGTCCTCACGGCCGTCACGGGAGTCTCCGGATCCGGCAAGTCCACGCTGGTCAACGACATCCTGTACACGCACCTGGCCCGCGAGCTGAACGGCGCCAGAAGTGTTCCCGGGCGGCACACGCGCGTGGACGGCGACGACCTCGTCGACAAGGTCGTGCACGTCGACCAGTCGCCCATCGGCCGCACCCCCCGGTCGAACCCGGCGACGTACACCGGAGTCTTCGACCACGTCCGCAAGCTGTTCGCCGAGACGACCGAGGCGAAGGTCCGCGGCTACCTGCCCGGCCGCTTCTCCTTCAACGTCAAGGGCGGCCGCTGCGAGAACTGCTCGGGCGACGGCACGATCAAGATCGAGATGAACTTCCTCCCGGACGTGTACGTCCCGTGCGAGGTCTGCCACGGAGCCCGCTACAACCGGGAGACCCTGGACGTCCACTACAAGGGCAAGTCCATCGCCGACATCCTGAACATGCCGATCGAGGAAGGCATGCACTTCTTCGAGGCGGTCCCGGCGATCTCCCGCCACCTCAGGACGCTGAACGACGTCGGTCTCGGCTATGTCCGCCTCGGTCAGTCCGCGACCACCCTGTCCGGTGGTGAGGCCCAGCGCGTGAAGCTCGCCAGCGAGCTCCAGAAGCGCTCCACCGGACGCACGGTGTACGTCCTGGACGAGCCGACCACCGGTCTGCACTTCGAGGACATCAGCAAGCTGCTCACCGTGCTGTCCGGCCTGGTCGACAAGGGCAACACGGTCATCGTCATCGAGCACAACCTCGACGTCATCAAGACCGCCGACTGGGTCGTCGACATGGGCCCCGAGGGCGGTGGCGGCGGTGGCCTCGTCATCGCGGAGGGCACACCCGAGGAGGTCGCCGGGGTTCCGGCCAGCCACACGGGCAAGTTCCTGCGAGAGGTCCTGGGCGCCGAGCGCGTCAGCGACGCCTCGGAGGTGAAGGCCCCGCGCAAGGCGGCCGCCAAGAAGGCGGTGGCCGCCAGGTCGACGGCGAAGAGGACGGCGACGGCCAAGACCGCCACCGCCAAGACCGCCACCACCAGGACCACCCCCAAGGCCACCACCGAAAAGGCCGCCAACAACACGGCGACCAAGAAGGCGGCCGCGGTCACGAAGAAGGCGACCCCGGCGAAGAAGACGACGAGGGCCCGCAAGGCCTGAGACGGCTCCGCGGCCCACGCACAACGCGCCGCGCTCCATGGGAACTCACCCCGGGGCGTGGCGCGTTGCCGCTCGGCCCGTCACACCCGGACCGACCTCGTCGCCCGCCCCGAAGCCGACCGGCTGCCCGTGTCTCGCCGAGCCTCGGCTCCTCCGGCGCTCTGCCCCTCCGGCCTTCTCTAGAAGGCACCCAACTCATGCGCGTACGGCGGCTCAGCGCCCGCCCGTGAGCAGGTGATCGCCGCGGCCCGGGCGGCGAACCGCAGCAGCTCGGTCCAGCCGTCGGCGCCCAGACCCGCCAGCGCCGGCCCGGAGAGCGCGTCACGGGCGGCGAGGCCGTGCAGCAGCGCCGCGTTCACTGTGTCGCCCGCGCCGATCGTGTCCACCACGTCGACGGGTTCGCCCGGCACGGCGTACTCCGCGCCGTCACGGGTGAAGGCGGTCAGCCCGTCGCCGCCCCGCGTGACGACCACGGCGGAGGGGCCCGAGGCCAGCCACTCGCGCGGAGTGCTGCCGAGCCACTCCGCGTCCTCCTCGGAGAGCTTGAGCAGCGACACCGACGGCAGCCAGCTCTTGAACCGGGCCCGGTAGGCGTCCGCGTCCGGGATCAGCACCGAGCGGATATTGGGGTCGAGCGCGGTGAACACACCCTGCGCGGACGCGATCCGCATCAGCTCCTCGTACGCGGTCGCGCCCGGCTCCAGCACGAGCGAACAGGTGCCGAACGACACCGCCCTTGTCCCGTCCGGGAGTTGGGAGGGCGCCGAGAACAGCCGGTCCGCGGTGCCCTCGACGTAGAAGGAGTAACGGGCCGAACCGCCCGCGCCGATCGACGCGACGGCGAGGGTCGTCGGCTCGGCACCCCGCTGCACGGACGAGACCCCGACGCCGGCCTCGCGCAGTCCGCCGACCAGGGCCTCGCCGAAGGCGTCCTCGGAGACCCGCGAGCAGAAGGCCGCGGGGGAGCCGAGCCGCCCCAGCGCCACCGCCGTGTTGTAGGGGCCGCCGCCGCGCCGCGGGTCGAGCCCCGCGAGCGCGCCCGCCTCACGCGGCACCAGATCGATCAGGGCCTCACCGGCGACGACGATCACGAGTCGGATCCTTTCTCGGGGCAGCCGCACGAGGTGCGGTGCACGAACGCGGAGGGCAGCCGGACCGTACGGGCCTCGCGGCCGGGGGAGTCCAGCCGGTCGAGCAGCAGCCGTACGGCCTGGGCACCGATCTCCTTGCTGGGCTGGGAGATCGCGGTCAGCCGGGGCGAGAAGAGGTCCGCCCAGGAGAAGTCGTCGAAGCAGCACAGGGCCAGGTCGCCGGGCACGGACAGGCCCCTCTCGCGCACGGCCCGCAGCGCGCCGATGGTCATCGCGTTGTTGGCGGTGACCAGTGCCGTCGGCGGCGCCGGGAGGGACAGCAGGGCGTCGGTCGCGCGCTCGGCGCCCGCCGCCTCGGAGTTGCCGGGGACCACGAGCCGCTCGTCGTACGGGAGTCCCGCGTACGCCAGGCCGTGCCGGTAACCGGAGATCCGCTCACTCGTCGTGCTGAGCCCGGGCAGGCCCGCGACCAGGCCGATCCTCTTGTGACCGAGCTCGGCGAGATGCCTGACCAGGAGCGTGACGGGTTCGGCGTTCTCCGCGCAGACCTGGTCGAAGGCGAAACCGGGTGGCGTCCGGTCACCGACGACCAGCCGGTCCAGGAACACCGTCGGTACGTCGTGCCGCCCGAGATAGCCGAGCAACTCCTCCGGACGCGCGGACGGCGCGACGAGCATGCCGTCCACGCGCCGCTCGTGCAGCAGCTGGACGACCTTGCGCTCATGCACCGGATCGTCGTGCGGGTCCGCGATGAGCAGGCTGTAGCCGCGCTCCAGGGCGCCGGCCTCCACGCCTTGCAGGATCTCCGTGAAGTACGGGTTGCTGATCGCCGACACCGCGAGCCCGATCGACCGGGTGCGCGAGGTGACGAGGGATCTGGCCAGGGTGTTGGGCGTGTAGCCGAGTTCGTCGATGGCGTCGAGCACGGCCTGACGGGTGGCCGGCCGCACCGGGCGGGTGTCGTTGAGTACGTGCGAGACCGTCGCGACGGACACGCCCGCGCTCCGGGCCACGTCGACCATGGTCGCCATGGATGAGCCCTCCCTCGCCCTCGCCGACGCCCACGTCGGACGCCGTCCCGGATCGGACCGTACCCGATGCCGAGGGAGACGTAAACGCTTACGTAAGCGTTTACGTCAAGAGCTCCGGGGGCCGCCCCTCACTCCCAGTCCCACCCGATCCCCACGATCCCCGACCGCACCCGCTGCTCCACCACGTGGACCGACCGGTGGGGGTCGCTCAGTGCCAGCTCCTGGCGGCCGCTCCGTGGTGCCGCGGCAGAGTGCTGAGTGAACCGGTGACAGCGCACGGGCAGCGTGTTCTCGGCGAAGCGCACCTGGAGGGCGTACTGCCCGCCGGAGAAGCCGAACCCGCGGACGTACTCACCGCACGCGCCGGCCGTGCCGTCCTCGACGCCGTAGCGGAACAGGAAGGTGTCGCCCGCGCGCAGCCGCGTGTCGAAGAGCAGCTCGGCGACGAGGACACCGGTGTCGTGGTGCCAGCGGACGCGTCCCGTGCGGCAGTTCTCCAGGGCGTGCACCGCCATGCGCTCCGGGTCGCATCCCGGGTCGCCGTGGTGGATGGCGACGAAGCGGTCGATGCCCTCCTTGTGGGCGCGCACGATGTGCTGGGAGTCGCGGCCCAGCAGTTCGCGCCGGGTCCCGATCCGTACGCGCTCGTGGTGGCCGATGGTGTGCAGTCCGCCGTCGAGCGGTGAGTCCAGCTCGGCCAGCAGCTTCTCCAGGGCGCCGGAGGCCTCCACCAGGGAGCGGTATGAGCGGGCTGCGGCGCGCTCCGCCTCGGGGCGCTCGTCGGCCTTCGCGAGCAGCCGGATCAGTGACTCGTCCGGCAGCTGGAGTATCTCCTCCAGGGCGCGCACGGCCCGCAGCGACTCGGGACGCTGTGGACGCCGGGCGCCCTGCTGCCAGTAACTCAGGCTCGTCACGCCGACCTTGACCCCGTACCGCGTCAGATGGTGCTGGACGCGTTGCAGCGGCAGCCCACGGGTGGCGATCGCGGCGCGCAGGGCGACATGGAAGGGGCCGCCCCGCAGGGCCGTCTCCAGCTCCGCCGTGGCATCGTCCGCGTGTTGTGTGCCGTCCCGCATTCAGGGGCCTTTCTGTGAGTGCTCGCAACGGCTGGTCGGGCCGTTCGTGCTGGTCGGAGGGGCCACACGGTCGGCGTGCGGGGGACGTTCGCGTCCCTGTGCGGCGGCGCCCGCCCCAAGTCACCCCGCATTGAAGCGTGTTGATCAGGCCCGGACAACACCTGGTGCGCAACCTCGCTGTCCGTACGCGCTCCCCGCCACCTCGGTCAGGGCGTCCGGCCGCCTCGGTCAGGGAGTAGGCCTCAGGGCTCCAGCAGGTCCCGGATCGTCCGTGCCGACAGCGCCGACTTGGGCAGGAAGCCGCGGGCGGGGCTGTCCGCCACCAACTCCTGGAAGTCCTCCAGGGAGTGCGTCGAGATGAGGATCACGGCGGGCACGGCGTCCGCGAGGAGCCCCGCCACGTCGAGGCCGTTCTCGCCGTCCAGGTCGAGATCGACGAGGGCGACGTCCGGGGCGAGGTCCCGCGCGCGCGTGAGCGCCTCCGCGCCCGTCGAGGCGACGCCGACGACCCGGACCCCGCCGCGCTCCAGCAGGGCGCGCGCGGCCTCCAGGAACCGGGCGCTGTCATCGACGATGAGACAGCGCATGGACATGCGGACAGCTTCCCAACGGGCTGCCGGGTTGGCTTTCCGGCTAGCCGGAAAGTGCTGAAGTCCCATGCCGGGAAACTTCGTTCGCGCTGACGGAGCGCAGTGCCGGGTGACGCGCGGTAGCATGTCGCTGCCCTGGAGTGACGGTGTCCCGTCGGTCTGGTGGGGGTGCGCGATGAGGAAGCTCAACAGGAAAGCCGGGACGCACCGAACGCGCCGCGTGGTCCTCGCGGGAGCGCTGTCCGCGGCCCTGGTCGTCGTCGGCTGCGACGGGGGCGGGGACGAGGGCGGGCGCACCGCACAGCGCGGCGACACCACGTGCGACGGCAGGCTCGAAGGCACCACCGACATCACCGTGTGGTTCCACGCGGGACCGAGCGGAGAACTCGACACACTGCGCGGCCAGGTCAAGGACTTCAACGCCGCACAGAAGGACGTACGGGTGGAGCTGATCACGCTCCCCGAAGAGCGTCCGTACGACGAACTCGTCGTCTCGGCGGCCGCCAGCGGCGAACTGCCCGACCTGCTCGACTTCGACGGCCCGAACCTCTACAACTACGCCTGGTCGGGCAAGCTCAAGCCGATCGACTCCTGTGTGCCCGAGGCGGTGAAGGCCGATCTTCTGCCCTCGATCCGCAAACAGGGCACCTACGAGGGCCGGTTGTGGGGCGTAGGCACCTTCGACTCCGGGCTCGGCCTCTACGTACGCCCCTCCGTCCTGAAAAAGGCCGGCATCCGCGTCCCGAGCGGCCCGGACGACGCCTGGACGGCCACCGAGCTGACCGGCATCCTGCGGAAACTGCGCAAGGAGGGCTACGAAAAGCCCCTCGACCTGCGTCTCAACTACGCGCTCTCGGGCCAGGAGTGGAACACGTACGGGTTCGCGCCCGCCGTCTGGTCGGCCGGCGGCGACCTCATCGACCCCCGGGACCTGCGGACGGCGGAGGGCTTCCTCAACGGGCCCGAGGCGGTGGGGGCGATGACCACCCTCCAGAGCTGGGTCAAGGAGGGGCTGGTCGACCCGAACAAGGACGACAAGGCCTTCACCAAGGGACGCAGCCCCATCTCCTGGGTGGGGCACTGGACGTACCCGGAGTTCAGCAAGGCGTTCCCGGACGACGTGAAGATCGTTCCGCTGCCCGACTTCGGCAGGGGAACCGTCACCGGGATGGGCTCCTGGCAGTGGGGCGTCACGGCGGGCGCCGTCGACGGGGACGCGGTCTGGCGGTTCCTCGCGTACCTCCTGAAGCCCCGGGAGGTCCTGCGCATGAGCCGGGCCAACGGGGCGATCCCGGCGACGGACAGTGCCGTCGAACTCTCGCCGAGGTTCGCCGAGGGCGGTGCCGAGCGCCTGTTCATCGAGCAGCTGAAGAGCGGGGTCGCGCGGCCCCGGTCGCAGACCCCGGCCTATCCGGCGGTCAGCATCGCCTTCTCGCGGGCCTTCGCGGAGATCATGCTCGGACAGGCCCCGGTGAAGGCCGCCCTGGACAAGGCGGTCCGCCGGATCGACAAGGACCTGGCCGACCACCAGGGTTACCCGTCGGCCGGGCCATGAGAACCGGCAGGCGGCGCACTCCGGGCGGTGTACGCGGGCCCGCGGACGCCGAACGAAGGCAGCCTGGCATCGCACGGAGATCCGCCGGTGCACGCGGCGACCGTCTCCGCCTGCGGGGGCCCGGACGGACCAGACGGAACGGACGGACGGGACGGGCGGACCAGACGGAACGGCCCGGACCGGCCGGGCGCCCGCGCGCCGGGACCCCGCTGCTCGCCCGGCTGCGCGTCGGCACCAAGCTCATGCTGCTGGTGCTGCTGCCGGTCTCCGGGCTCCTCGCCTTCACGGTCTTCTCGGCCGTGACCGACTGGCGCGAGGCACGCACCCTGCGGGACTTCAGGACCGCCACGCGCGTCTCCTTCGCCCTGACCGCGCTCACCGAGGCCCTGGCCCGCGAACGCCTCGCCGAGGTCCTCGTGGCGGCGGCCCCGGACCGGCAGGGCGTGACAACCGAACGGGACGCGGCCCGGCGCGCCACGGACCGGGCACTGATCGCCGCACTGACCGCCGCGCGGGCCGGCGCCGCGGACGGCACCAGGCAGCCGGACGTCCTCGGACGGCTCGACGCGAAGAGACGGCAGCTCTTCGCGGCCAGAGTGGAGGCGGGCAGCGGCTCGTTCACCGCGACGGAGACCGAGCAGACGTACGCGAGCCTCACGAACGATCTGCTCAACACCGTCCACCACCTCGACTCGGGCCGCCCCTCACGGGCCTCCGGCCGTGCCGCCGACGGCTATCTGGCCGCACTGGAGGCCATCGAGGCCGCCGAGCGCGAACGCGCGGACCTGGCCGTCCTGTTCGCGAACGGCCCCGGGAACGCCCCCGGTGCCACCGGCGACCCCTGGCAGGCACTGGAGGCCGCCCAGCTCGACACCTTCCGGCAGAACGTCTCGGGGCGGCTCAAGGTGCGGCTGTCGGGCGTGTTGCTCCAGTCCGCGGGCCGTACGGTCCGGGCCACGCGCGAGGCCCTCGCCGTCGGCGACACCGCGAAACTGCCCTCCCTGGACAGCTGGTTGGCCGCGTCAACAGGCCGCCTCACCGCCCTGCGCGCGATCGCGGACGCCGCCCAGGACGAACTGGCGGCCGCCGCCGACCGTGATCTGCGGGCCGTGCAGGACCGTGGCCAACGCGAACTGGGCCTCTCCGTAGTGGTCCTTCTCGCCGTCACCCTCCTCGCGCTGGCCCTGCGCCGCTCGATCAACCGCCCCCTCACCGAGGTGTCCGAGGGCGCCAAGGCACTCGCCGACGGCGACCTGTCGTACGACATCCGCTACACGGGACGCGACGAGATCGGCGACGTGGCCGACACCTTTCGCGAACTCCACGTGACCAGCGAGCGGTTCGCCGCCGAGATCCGCACCATGAACACCGCGATCGACGACAACAGGCTCGAACACCGGGCCGACGTCGCGGCCTTCGGCGGGACCTGGGCGCAGCTGCTGCGCGGCATGAACGCCACCATGGCGTCCTTCGCCGCCGCCCACGGACGGCGTGACAAGGCCGAACAGGAGCTGGAGAGCATCTTCAACCTCTCCCTGGACCTGCTGTGCATCAGCGGTCTCGACGGCTACTTCAAGCGCGTGAACCCGGCCTTCGAGAGAACCCTCGGCTACCCCGGCAGCACCCTGCTGTCGCGGCCGTACCTCGACTTCGTGCACGTGGAGGACCGGGACCGCGTCCAGGCCATCCTCGACCGGCTGGCGACCGGCGCCGAGGTCGTCGAGTTCGAGAACCGCTACGTACGCGGCGACGGCACCGAGTGCTGGCTCCAGTGGAGCTGCCGTCCCGTCATCGAGGAGGGCCTCATCTACGCCGCCGCCCGCGACGTCACCGAGAGCCGCCGCGCCGCCCGCGAACAGGCCGCGCTGCGCAGCGTCGCCACCCTGGTGGCCCGCGGCGTCCCGCCGCACGAGGTGTTCACGGCCGTCGCGCACGAGGTGGGACTGCTGCTGAGCACGGGCTCCGCGGCCGTCCTGCGGTACGAGGCCGACGGCGCCGCCACCGTCCTCGGCTCGGCCCGTACGGGCGCGGCGGAGGGCCAGGAGGCGGCGCGGGCGGTGGCCGCGACCGGGCGCGCGGCCCGCGTCGGCCGTTCCGTGGGGGCGCCGATCGTCGTCGACGACCGCCTGTGGGGGGCCGTCGTCGTGTCCGCCTCGCAGCCCGAACCGCTGCCCAGGGGCACCGAGTCGCGCCTCGCCGACTTCACGGAACTCATCGCCACCGCCATCGCGAACGCCGACAGCCGCGCCCAACTGGCCGCCTCACGCGCGCGCGTGGTGGCCGCCGGTGACGCGTCCCGGCGGCGCATCGAGCGCGATCTGCACGACGGCGTCCAGCAGCGTCTCGTCTCGCTCCAGCTGGACCTGCGGATGGCCGAGTCCATGACGGAGGACCAGCCGGCCGAGCTCGTCGAGCAGCTGTCGCACATCGGCAAGGGCCTGGACGACGCCTTCGAGGACCTGCTGCAGATCTCCCGGGGCATCCATCCGGCGATCCTCTCCAAGGGCGGCCTCGGCCCCGCCCTGCGCGCCCTGGCCAGGCGTTCCGCCGTGCCCGTGGAGTTGGATCTGGAGCTGCCGGGGGCCCGTCTCCCGGAACAGACCGAGGTGGCCGTCTACTACGTGACCTCCGAGTGCCTCACCAACGCCGCCAAGCACGCGCGCGCGACGGTGGTCGAGGTCCGGGCGAGGGTGTACGAGGACGTACTGGAGGTCGTCATCGGCGACGACGGGGTCGGGGGAGCCGAACCGGGCGGCGGCTCAGGGCTGATCGGGCTCACCGACCGGGTCGAGGCGACCGGCGGCCGTCTGACCGTCAGAAGCCCGCCGGGCAGAGGGACCACGCTGATCGCACGGCTGCCCGTGCCGCGGTCCGCCGCGGAGTGACCGGCGGCCCTCCCTGGACTGATCGGCGGGGCTCCCTGGACTGACCGACGGGCCTCCCGGGACTGACCGGCGGCCCTCCCGGGACAGACCGGCGGCCCTCCCGGGACAGACCGGCGGTCGTCTCCCGACCGGTCGACAGTCGTCTCCGGCGTGACCGGCGGTCGTCTCCGGACTTACGGCGGCTGTCTCCGGACCGACGGCGGCCGTCCCCGGACACGTGACGGCCCGGAACGCACGCAGTGCCGGAGGTCCAGCGAGGGGGAGTCCTGGACTCCTGACGTACGTACGCTCCGGGCGCTCTGCACGGACAGTGCGGCGGCCGTCCGGCTTCAGGGGCGGGGCGTCCCGCCGTTCGGTGTCGACCGCAGGCGCTTGGCGCGCACGATGTCGGGGTCGCGGGGGTCGAGACCGGACAGCAGGCCGTCCGCGTACCGCTCCTCGTCCCCGTACGGGGAGAACTCGTCCTCGTACGGCCGCACACGGACCGACCGCCGTCGCTTTTCGATCCGTGTCTGTCGCATCTTCCGCAGCCTTTCGGTCATCGGCCCGCCGCCCCTCGCCCGGGGCGGCGGCCCACCTGCATCTGCACTGCTACGAGCATTCCCTCGAACTGTCTTCGTGTCGTCACGGCCAGCCCCCGAAACGGCTTCCGGTTCTCCACCATTGCCCACCTGCGGCTAGCCGTAACCGGCCATGTCCGGCAGGCTGTTGGAGGCGTACCGCAGACGCGCACCGCACCGGTCGGCCGAGCGGACGGGGAACACCATGGACGCAGCACAGCCACGCGCGCGCGGGAGAGTCGTCCTGGCCGACGACGACGTCCTGCTCAGAGAGGGTCTGGCCAGCCTCTGCGAGCGCCTCGGCTACCAGGTGGCGGGCCAGGCAGGCGACGCGAACGCACTCCTGGAACTGGTCGCCGAGCATGTGCCGGACCTGGTGATCGTCGACATCAGGATGCCGCCCACCCACTCCACGGAGGGGCTGAAGGCGGCCCGGGGTATCCGCGAGCGGTATCCCGACCTCGGCATCCTCGTGCTGTCCGCCTTCGTGGAGGTCGAGGACGCCCTGGAGCTGCTCGCGAGCGGGCGGCGGATCGGCTATCTGCTGAAGAGCCGGGTCACGGTCGTGGACGAGTTCATCGAGGCCCTGGACCGCATCCGCAAGGGCGGCTCGGTCGTCGACCCCTCCCTGGTGCGGGAGCTGGTCTCGGCCCAGCGCCGGGACGATCCGCTGTCCTTCCTCAGCACCCGGGAGCGGGAGGTCCTGGAACTCATGGCCGAGGGCCGCTCGAACGCCGGCATCGGCCGGCGTCTGTGGGTGACCGAGGGCACGGTCGAGAAGCACGTCCGCAGCATTCTCGGCAAGCTGCGCCTGCCGGAGGCCGCGGACGATCACCGGCGGGTGCGGGCGGTGCTCACGTTCCTGGAGTCACGCTGACCCGCTCCGCGGGAAGGGTCGTGTGCGATCTGCGGGTGGTTCGTGGCTTGTCGCGCAGTTCCCCGCGCCCCTTACGGGGCGGGTCGAGAGGCGCGGGGTGTCCGGCACGGCATCCGTGGTGTCACACCCCGCCAGTAGGGTGTGAGACATGGCCGACCCCTCCAGCTACCGCCCCAAGCCGGGACAGATCCCCGACTCGCCGGGGGTCTACAAATTCCGCGACGAGCACCGCCGGGTGATCTACGTCGGGAAGGCGAAGAGCCTGCGCCAGCGCCTGGCCAGCTACTTCCAGGACCTCTCCGGCCTCCACCCGCGCACGCGCACGATGGTCACCACGGCCGCGTCCGTGGAGTGGACGGTGGTGTCCACGGAGGTCGAGGCGCTGCAGCTGGAGTACTCCTGGATCAAGGAGTTCGACCCCCGGTTCAACGTCAAGTACCGCGACGACAAGAGCTATCCGTATCTCGCGGTCACCATGAACGAGCGGTTCCCGCGCGTGCAGGTGATGCGCGGCCAGAAGAAGAAGGGCGTGCGCTACTTCGGGCCCTACGGACACGCGTGGGCGATCCGCGACACGGTGGACCTCCTCCTGCGCGTCTTCCCCGTACGGACGTGCTCCGCGGGCGTGTTCAAGAACGCCGAGCGGACCGGCCGCCCCTGTCTGCTCGGCTACATCGGCAAGTGCTCCGCCCCCTGCGTCGAGCGCGTCTCCCCCGAGGAGCACCGCGAACTCGCCGAGGAGTTCTGCGACTTCATGGCCGGCCGCACGGGGACGTACATCCGCCGCCTGGAGCGCCGGATGACGGACGCGGCGGAGGAGATGGAGTACGAGCGGGCCGCCCGCCTGCGCGATGACATCGAGGCCCTCAAGAAGGCCATGGAGAAGAGCGCCGTCGTGCTCGCCGACGCGACGGACGCCGACCTGATCGCGCTCGCCGAGGACGAGCTCGAAGCGGCCGTGCAGATCTTCCACGTGCGCGGCGGCCGGGTCCGCGGCCAGCGCGGCTGGGTCACCGACAAGGTCGAGGCCGTCACCACGGGTGACCTGGTCGAGCACGCGCTGCAGCAGCTCTACGGAGAGGAGACCGGCGACTCCGTACCGAAGGAGGTGCTCGTCCCGGCGCTGCCCGAACTCGTGGAGCCCGTCCAGGAGTGGCTCGCCGAGCGCCGCGGGTCGAACGTGTCGTTGCGGATCCCGCAGCGCGGCGACAAGAAGGCCCTCATGGAGACGGTCCAGCGCAACGCGCTCCAGGCGCTCGGCCTGCACAAGACCAAGCGGGCCTCGGACCTCACCACCCGCTCCCGGGCCCTGGAGGAGATCGCCGAGGCGCTCGACCTGGGCAGCGCGCCGCTGCGGATCGAGTGCTACGACATCTCGCACCTCCAGGGCGACGACGTCGTGGCGTCGATGGTCGTCTTCGAGGACGGGCTGCAGCGCAAGGGCGAGTACCGCCGCTTCCAGATCAAGGGCTTCGAGGGCCAGGACGACGTCCGGTCCATGCACGAGGTGATCACCCGCCGCTTCAGGCGATACCTCGCCGAGAAGGAGAAGACCGGCGAGTGGGCCGACGGCGAGACCGGGCTCACCGAGGAGGACGGGCGGCCCAAGCGGTTCGCGTACCCCCCGCAGCTGGTCGTCGTCGACGGCGGACAGCCGCAGGTCGCCGCCGCCCAGCGGGCGCTGGACGAGCTGGGTATCGACGACATCGCCGTGTGCGGCCTGGCCAAGCGCCTCGAAGAGGTCTGGGTACCCGGCGAGGACGACCCGGTGGTGCTGCCACGTACCAGTGAAGGGCTCTATCTTCTTCAGCGTGTGCGCGACGAGGCGCACCGCTTCGCGATCACCTACCAGCGCACCAAGCGGGCCCGGCGGTTCAGGGCGAGCCCGCTGGACGACGTGCCGGGCCTCGGTGAGACGCGCAAACAGGCGTTGATCAAGCATTTCGGCTCGGTGAAGAAGCTGCGGTCCGCGACAATCGACCAGATCTGCGAGGTTCCCGGCATAGGCCGCAAGACGGCCGAGTCGATCGCCGTGGCCTTCGCCCAGGCGGTCCCGGCGGCACCCGCCGTGAACACCGCGACTGGAGAGATCATGGAAGAAGAGGAATACGAGACAGACGCGGAATCCGAAACGACGGAGGGTTCCGCGGGGGAGCCCGTGTCCGCGGGCACCTCTGACGAACGACGGGGGCAGGAGAGATGACCGAGCACGAGCAGGAAGAACCCTCGGCAGGGCGCGCGGCGGAGACCCAACCGCCCGCGGCCGGAACCGGGGAACCGCACACGGCCGAAACAGAGGCATCGCACAGCGAAGCAGGCAAGGATCGGACGCGACAGGAAGCGGCCGGCGGGACAGTCGGCCAAGAAGCCGGTGAAGCGGCACAGGAAGACGGAGCGGAAGTGAACACGGGCACGACCATCGAGACGCCCGGCGTCCCCGAGGCGGCCATTCCGGAGCTGGTGATCATCTCCGGGATGTCGGGCGCGGGCCGGTCCACCGCCGCCAAGTGTCTGGAGGACCTCGGCTGGTTCGTCGTCGACAACCTGCCGCCCGCGCTGATCCCCACCATGGTGGAGCTCGGCGCCCGCTCGCAGGGGAACGTGGCGCGGATCGCGGTCGTCGTGGACGTCCGCGGACGGCGATTCTTCGACAACCTGCGCGAGTCCCTCGCGGACCTGGAGACCAAGCACGTCACCCGGCGCATCGTCTTCCTGGAGTCTTCGGACGACGCCTTGGTGCGCCGCTTCGAGGGAGTGCGGCGCCCGCACCCCCTCCAGGGCGACGGCCGCATCGTCGACGGCATCGCCGCCGAGCGCGAACTGCTGCGCGAGCTGCGCGGCGACGCGGACCTGGTGATCGACACCTCCAGCCTGAACGTGCACGAGCTGCGCGCCAAGATGGACGCCCAGTTCGCGGGCGAGGAGGAGCCCGAGTTGCGGGCCACCGTCATGTCCTTCGGCTTCAAGTACGGCCTGCCGGTCGACGCCGACCTGGTCGTGGACATGCGGTTCCTGCCCAACCCGCACTGGGTCCCGGAGCTGCGCCAGTACACCGGCCTGAACGAGGAGGTGGCCGCGTACGTCTTCAACCAGCCCGGCGCCAAGGAGTTCCTCGACCGGTACGCCGAGCTGCTGCGCCTCATCCAGACCGGCTACCGCCGCGAGGGCAAGCGATACGTGACCATCGCGGTCGGCTGCACCGGCGGCAAGCACCGCTCCGTCGCCATGTCGGAGAAGCTCGCCGCCCGTCTGGTGTCCGAGGGAGTGGAGACGGTCGTCGTCCACCGGGACATGGGCCGAGAATGACAGGACGTAGTCCGCGGCTGAGCAGGCTGCGGCGGATGGCCCCCGAGGCACGCGGGGGCAAGCCCGTCGAGGGCCGTGGCGCCAAGCCGCGCCGCCGTGGCGCCCAGCCCAAGGTCGTCGCGCTCGGCGGCGGCATGGGCCTGTCCGCCTCGCTCGCCGCGCTGCGCCGCATCACCGGCGACCTCACGGCGGTCGTCACGGTCGCCGACGACGGCGGCTCCAGCGGCCGGCTGCGCGACGAGCTGGGCGTGCTTCCGCCCGGCGACCTGCGCAAGGCGCTGGCCGCGCTGTGCGGCGACGACGACTGGGGCCAGACCTGGGCGCGTGTCATCCAGCACCGCTTCCAGTCCAAGG
Source organism: Streptomyces sp. NPDC050988 (assembly GCF_044456225.1). Classification (NCBI taxonomy): domain Bacteria; kingdom Bacillati; phylum Actinomycetota; class Actinomycetes; order Kitasatosporales; family Streptomycetaceae; genus Streptomyces; species Streptomyces sp. NPDC050988. The sequence continues at coordinate 181,107 of NZ_JBITFQ010000014.1, forward strand.
GCGAGCTGCACGAGCACGCGGTCGGCAATCTGCTGATCGTCGCCCTCTGGGAGCAGCTCGGCGACCACGTCCAGGCCCTCGACCTGGTCGGCAGGCTGCTGGGCGCGCACGGCAGGGTGCTGCCCATGTCCGCCGTGCCCCTGGAGCTCCAGGCGCTCGTCAAGGGCCACGACCCGGAGCGGCCCGAGGACATCGACACCGTCCGAGGCCAGGCGACCGTGGCGCTCACGCCCGGCGAGGTGCAGTCCGTGCACGTCGTGCCGCACGACCCGCCGGCCGTCCCCGAGGCCGTCGCGGCGGTCCTCGACGCGGACTGGGTGGTCCTCGGCCCCGGCTCCTGGTTCTCCTCGGTGATCCCGCACCTGCTCGTGCCCGAGCTGCTCGACGCGCTCACCGAGACGAAGGCCCGCCGGGTCCTCTCCCTGAATCTCGCTCCGCAGCCCGGAGAAACCGATGGCTTCTCCCCGCAGCGTCATTTGGAGGTTTTGGGACGACACGCCCCTAAACTCGCCCTGGACGTGGTGCTGGCCGACGAGGCCGCCGTGCCCGACCGCGATTTACTGACCGATGCCGCCAAGCGGTTCGGCGCCGCGGTCGAGCTGGCGCCCGTGGCCCGGCCCGATGGGTCTCCGAGGCACGATCCGGAGCTGTTGGCCGCCGCGTACGACCGTATTTTTCGGATGCATGGAAGGATCGGCCCATGGCGATGACGGCAGCGGTGAAGGACGAGATCTCCCGGCTTCCCGTCACCCGGACCTGCTGCAGAAAGGCGGAGGTCTCCGCCATCCTGCGGTTCGCGGGCGGCCTTCACCTGGTGAGCGGCCGCATCGTGATCGAGGCGGAGCTGGACACGGCGATGGCGGCGCGCCGGCTGAAGCGGGACATCCTGGAGATCTTCGGCCACAGCTCCGAGCTGATCGTGATGGCTCCGGGCGGTCTGCGCCGCGGCTCCCGTTACGTCGTACGGGTGGTCGCGGGCGGTGACCAGCTGGCCCGTCAGACGGGGCTGGTGGACGGCCGGGGGCGCCCGATCCGGGGTCTGCCGCCGCAGGTGGTCTCGGGGGCCACCTGCGACGCCGAGGCCGCCTGGCGCGGGGCCTTCCTGGCCCACGGCTCGCTCACGGAGCCCGGCCGCTCGTCCTCCCTGGAGGTGACCTGCCCGGGCCCGGAGGCCGCGCTCGCGCTGGTCGGCGCCGCCCGCCGCCTCTCGATCGCCGCGAAGGCCCGCGAGGTACGGGGCGTGGACCGGGTCGTCGTCCGGGACGGGGACGCCATCGGCGCCCTCCTCACCCGCCTCGGCGCCCACGAGTCCGTGCTGGCCTGGGAGGAGCGGCGGATGCGCCGCGAGGTCCGCGCCACCGCCAACCGGCTCGCCAACTTCGACGACGCCAACCTGCGCCGCTCGGCCCGCGCGGCCGTCGCCGCCGGGGCCCGCGTCGGGCGCGCCCTGGAGATCCTCGGCGAGGAGGTCCCGGAGCACCTCGCCGCCGCCGGACGGCTGCGCATGGAGCACAAGCAGGCCTCCCTGGAGGAGCTGGGAGCGCTCGCCGACCCGCCGCTGACCAAGGACGCCGTAGCGGGCCGGATCCGCCGGCTGCTCGCCATGGCCGACAAGCGGGCCCAGGACCTCGGCATCCCGGGGACGGAGTCCACGCTCACCGAGGAGATGGCCGACAACCTCGCGGGCTGACCACGGAGATCGCCGTGGGCTGAACCACGGAGGTCGTCGCGGGTTGAACCACGGAGGTCGTCGCGGGTCGAACCACGGAGATCGTCACGGGCTGAAGCCTGGAGGTCGCCGCGGGTTGAACCACGGAGGTCACCGCGGGGCGAACCACGGAGGTCGTCGTCGGCCGAGTCACGGAGAAGGTTGCGGGCCGAGCCACGGAAATCGCCGCGGCCGTAGGGCGCCGCGGCTCCCCGGGCCGGTCCGCGGGCCCGTCCCCGGTGCCCGCCGATGCCGGGGAAGCCGCCCCGATCCTCAACACGCCGGTGCGTGCGCCCATTTGGGGCAACCGCACCGGCGTTTCGCTGTCGTCGATGCGCTCTTGACTTGACCATGAAGTGTCATGAGCCTGGCATCTGTTCGCTGCTGTGGCGGACAACTGCAAGGGGGGCTCATGAGACGAAGAGCGAGATCGATCCTCGCTGCCGGCGCACTCCTGATCGGCGGAGTGGCCATCGCACCCATGGCACAGGCAGAACCCGGCGCCGCGACGGCCCCGGGCGCGGACGAGGTCAAGGTGTTCCGCGCGGACGTCACGAAGGAACAGGTACCCCTGCTCCTCGCGGCGGGCCAGGACAGTCACGAACTGGGCGAACAGGTCCCGGCCAAGGGCACGGCCACGGTCGAGGTCTACCTCACCGACAAGCAGGCCGACCAGCTGGAGAAGAAGGGCGTCGACCTCGCCGAGCACAAGCTCTCGGCCAAGGCACGCGCGCGCGTGGCCGCCGCGGGGGACGGCGTCTACCGGCCCTACAGCGGCAAGGGCAACCTCCAGGAGGAGATCCTCAGGACCGGGCAGCAGAACCCGTCCCTGACGAAGGTCGTCTCCATCGGCAAGACCCTCCAGGGGCAGGACATCCTGGCCCTCAAGCTCAGCAAGGGCGCCAAGACGACCAAGGACGGCGCCAAGCCCTCCATGCTGTACATGTCCAACCAGCACGCCCGTGAGTGGATCACGCCGGAGATGACCCGGCGCCTGATGCACTACTACCTGGACAACTACGGCAAGGACCAGCGCGTCACCAAGCTCGTGAACTCCACCGAGCTGTGGTTCGTCCTGTCCGCCAACCCGGACGGCTACGACTGGACGTTCAAGGCCGAGGGCGACCGCCAGTGGCGCAAGAACATGCGCGACATCAACGGCGACGGCGCCTGGACCACCGGTGACGGCGTCGACCTCAACCGCAACTTCTCCTACAAGTGGGGCTACGACGACGAGGGTTCGTCCCCGTACCCGACCAGCCAGACCTACCGCGGCGCGAGCCCCGGCTCCGAGCCCGAGACCAAGGCGCTGGACGCCTTCGAGAAGCGCATCGGCTTCGACTACGGCATCAACTACCACTCCGCCGCCGAACTGATCCTCTACGGAGTCGGCTGGCAGGTGGCGACACCGAGCCCGGACGACGTGCTCTACAAGTCGCTCGCCGGGACCCCCGAGAACCCGGCGATCCCCGGCTACCGCCCGCAGGTCTCCTCCGAGCTCTACACGACCAACGGCGAGGCCGACGGCCACGCGTCCAACGTCAACGGCACGGCGATGTTCACCCCCGAGATGTCGACCTGCCAGACCGCGTCGAACGTCGACCCGAACGACGCCTGGAACGCGGTGGACTGCGAGTCGATCTTCACCTTCCCGGACGACGAGAAGCTGATCCAGCAGGAGTTCGCCAAGAACATCCCCTTCGCGCTCTCCGTCGCCGAGAGCGCCGCCAAGCCCGACCAGCCGAAGTCCTCGGTCGGCGTCGACGCCCCCGACTTCACCCCGGCCCCCTTCACCACGTCGTACTCCCGCGGCGCCGACCAGGAGATCACGGTCGTCGCCCGCAAGTCCGTACGCGACAAGGAGCTCAGGTACCGCGTCAACGGCGGCCGTACGGAGGACATGGCGCTCAAGCCCTGGAAGGGCGGCGAGACCTTCGGAGGCGAGGACAACCTCTACTTCGACGAGTACCGCGCCTTCGTGGCGGACGGCGACCCCGGCGACAAGGTCGAGGTCTGGTTCACCGGCGAGACGAAGAGCGGGAAGCCCACCTCCAGTGAGCGCTTCACCTACACCGTGGCCCAGCGGCCGCGCGCCGACACGCTGGTGGTCGCCGAGGAGGGTGCCGCCGCCGCGACGCAGGCACAGGCCTACGTCGACGCCCTGAAGGCCAACGGCCGCAAGCCGCTCGTCTGGGACGTCGCCACCCAGGGCGTGCCCGACGCGCTCGGCGTCCTCGGCCACTTCAAGGACGTCGTCCACTACACGGGCGCCGACCGCCCCGGGTACGCCACCCAGCTGCAGCTGCGCGCCTACCTCAACGAGGGCGGCAAGCTGATCGAGGCGGGCGAGCAGGCGGGCGGCAACGTCGCACTGCCGGGCGCCCTGACGAACGACTTCAGCCAGTACTACCTCGGCGCCTACTCCCGTACGACGACACCGGGCGTCACGTCCTTCACCGGCTCCGGCAAGCTCGCCGGCGCCACCGGACCGCTCGGCGGCGCACCCGGCAACCCGCTGAACGCGGCGGGCGCCTACAGCGTCACCTCGGACACGCTGCCCGTCGAGACGTTCCCGCAGTTCGCGAGCGCGGGAGCGGGAGCGTACCCGGGGACCGTCAACCCGTACGGACCGTACGCGGGCACGTCCATGGCGGCGGTCACGCACTCCGACTTCGCGTGGAACCGCCTCACCCGCACCATCGACCTCACCGGGGTCACCGCGGCCCAGGCGCCCACCCTGCGCACGCAGCTCCTGTGGGACACCGAGGCCGGCTACGACCACGCGGCGCTCGAAGCGCACACGGCCGGGGCCGACGACTGGACGACGCTCCCCGAGAAGGGCGGCGCCACCAGCACCGCGGTTCCCGTGGAGTGCGAGGCCGGGTACTTCATCCAGGCGCACCCCGCCCTCAAGCGCTATCTGACCCCGGGCTCCGCCGGCTGCGCCGCGACCGGCACGAGCGGTGCCTGGAACAGCTTCACCGGGGCCTCCGACGGCTGGCAGGAGGTCGACTTCGATCTCTCCGCGTACGCCGGAAAGACGGTGGAGGTGTCGCTGAGCTACATCACCGACCCGGGAACGGGCGGCCACGGTGTGCTCGCCGACAACGCCTCCGTCGTCGTCGGCGGCACGGCCGGCCAGACCGACGGCTTCGAGACGTCGCTCGGCGCCTGGAGCGTCCCCGGGCCGCCCGCGGGCAGCCCCGCGGTCGTGAACGACTGGGGCCTGTCCGGCGAACTCTTCAAGACGTACGGAGCGGTCACCACGCGTGACACCGTGCTGCTCGGCTTCGGCCTTGAGCACGTCACCGCGGCCGCCGACCGAACGGCCCTGCTCGGCAAGGCCCTGGCGGCTCTGCGCGGCTGACAGGGGCGAACAAGGGCGTCGAGCCCGGGCGGTCCGTACCCCTACTGGTGGGTACGGACCGCCCTGCCGTGTATGGGGCACTCGATGTCACTCCGGGAGCGTCAGGGAGGTAGGGTCGTAGGCGGTCGGGGACATCCCATACAAACTCGCCGGCGTCCAAAGCCGGCGTTCCTAACGAGGAGATCGGTTCGTGACGATCCGCGTAGGCATCAACGGCTTTGGCCGCATCGGTCGTAACTACTTCCGCGCGCTGCTGGAGCAGGGTGCAGACATCGAGATCGTGGCTGTCAACGACCTGGGTGACACCGCGACCACCGCTCACCTGCTGAAGTACGACACCATCCTGGGCCGACTCAAGGCCGAGGTGTCGAACACCGCCGACACGATCACGGTCGACGGCCACACCATCAAGGTGCTCTCCGAGCGCAACCCCGCCGACATCCCGTGGGGCGAGCTGGGCGTCGACATCGTCATCGAGTCGACCGGCATCTTCACCAAGAAGGCCGACGCCGAGAAGCACATCACCGGCGGCGCCAAGAAGGTCCTCATCTCGGCTCCGGCCAAGGACGAGGACATCACCATCGTGATGGGCGTCAACCAGGACAAGTACGAGCCGGCGAACCACCACGTCATCTCGAACGCCTCCTGCACCACCAACTGTGTGGCGCCGATGGCCAAGGTCCTCGACGAGAACTTCGGCATCGTCAAGGGCCTGATGACGACGGTCCACGCGTACACGAACGACCAGCGCATCCTGGACTTCCCGCACTCGGACCTGCGCCGCGCCCGCGCCGCCGCCGAGAACATCATCCCGACCACCACGGGTGCCGCGAAGGCCACCGCCCTGGTCCTCCCGCAGCTCAAGGGCAAGCTCGACGGCATCGCGATGCGCGTCCCGGTCCCGACCGGCTCGGCCACCGACCTGGTCGTGACGCTGCAGCGCGAGGTCACCAAGGACGAGGTCAACGCCGCGTTCAAGAAGGCCTCCGACGACGGCGACCTCAAGGGCTACCTGGCGTACACCGAGGACCCGATCGTCTCCTCGGACATCGTCAGCGACCCGGCCTCCTGCACCTTCGACTCCTCCCTGACCATGGTCCAGGAGGGCAACACGGTGAAGATCCTCGGCTGGTACGACAACGAGTGGGGCTACTCCAACCGCCTCGTGGACCTCACGGTCTTCGTCGGCGGCCAGCTCTAAGTCCCAGAGCAAGGCCTCTCGATGTGAGCACAGGGCTCGGGCAGCGCACCGCCGCGCTGCCCGAGCCCTGTGCCGCGTGCTGATCGATCAGCCCTCTCGGACCACTTGAGCCTTCTCTAGGAGCCCCCTCATGAAGACGATCGACGAACTTCTCGCCGAAGGTGTGGACGGCAAGCGGGTCTTCGTCCGCGCCGACCTGAACGTGCCGCTGGCCGAAGGCCGCATCACCGACGACGGCCGCATCCGCGCCGTCCTGCCCACCGTCAAGGCCCTCGCCGAGGCGGGCGCCAAGGTGGTCGTCGCCTCGCACCTGGGCCGCCCCAAGGGTGCCCCGGACCCCGCCTTCTCGCTGCTCGCCGCCGCCGAGCGCCTCGGCGAGCTGCTGGGCGCCCCCGTGGCCTTCGCCCAGGACACGGTCGGCCCCGCCGCGCACGACGCCGTGAACGGGCTCCAGCCGGGCCAGGTCGCGGTCATCGAGAACCTGCGCTTCAACGCGGGCGAGACGTCCAAGGACGACACCGAGCGCGGCGAGTTCGCCGACCGGCTCGCCGCCCTGGCCGATGTCTACGTGGGCGACGGTTTCGGTGCCGTGCACCGGGGGCACGCCTCGGTCTTCGATCTCCCGGCGCGGCTGCCGCACTACGCGGGATACCTCATCGCCACCGAGGTCGGCGTCCTGAAGAAGCTCACCGAGGACGTCAAGCGCCCCTACGTGGTCGCCCTCGGCGGCGCCAAGGTGTCCGACAAGCTCGCCGTGATCGACCAGCTGCTCGGCAAGGCCGACCGGCTGCTGATCGGCGGCGGCATGGCGTACACCTTCCTCAAGGCGCAGGGCCACGAGATCGGCGCCTCCCTCCTTCAGGAGGACCAGATCCCGGCCGTGCAGGAGTACATCGCGCGGGCCGAGAAGAACGGCGTCGAGCTGGTCCTCCCGGTCGACGTGGTGGTCTCCGGGGGCTTCCCCGACCTGAAGGCCAAGGCGCCAACCAACCCCACCACCGTCGCCGCGGACGCCGTCCCGGCCGACCAGATGGGCCTGGACATCGGTCCGGAGTCCCGCAAGCTGTACGCATCGAAGCTCACCGACGCCGCCACGGTCTTCTGGAACGGCCCGATGGGCGTCTTCGAGCACCCCGACTACGCCGAGGGCACCAAGGCGGTCGCCCAGGCCCTTCTCGACTCCCCGGCCTTCACGGTCGTCGGCGGTGGCGACTCCGCCGCGGCCGTCCGCATCCTGGGCTTCGACGAGACGGCATTCGGCCACATCTCGACCGGCGGCGGCGCCTCCCTCGAATACCTAGAGGGCAAGACGCTCCCCGGCCTCGCCGCACTGGAGGACTGACCCCGTATGACCACTCGTACGCCGCTGATGGCGGGCAACTGGAAGATGAACCTCAACCACCTCGAGGCCATCGCCCATGTCCAGAAGCTCGCCTTCGCCCTGGCCGACAAGGACTACGAGGCCTGTGAGGTCGCGGTCCTGCCGCCCTTCACCGACCTCCGCTCGGTGCAGACCCTGGTCGACGGGGACAAGCTCAAGATCAAGTACGGCGCCCAGGACATCTCGGCGCACGACTCCGGTGCCTACACCGGCGAGATCTCCGGCTCGATGCTGGCCAAGCTCAAGTGCACCTACGTGGCGATCGGCCACTCCGAGCGCCGCCAGTACCACAACGAGACCGACGAGGTCGTGAACTCCAAGGTCAAGGCCGCCTACAAGCACGGCCTCACCCCGATCCTGTGCGTCGGCGAGGAACTGGACGTCCGCGAGGCGGGCAACCACGTCACACACACGCTCGCGCAGGTCGAGGGCGGTCTCAAGGACCTCCCGGCCGAGCAGGCCGAGACGATCGTGATCGCGTACGAGCCCGTCTGGGCCATCGGCACCGGCAAGGTCTGCGGCTCCGACGACGCCCAGGAGGTCTGCGCGGCGATCCGCGGCAAGCTCGCCGAGCTGTACACGCGGGAACTGGCCGACGCCGTCCGAATTCAGTACGGCGGCTCCGTCAAGGCCGGCAACGTCGCCGAGATCATGGCGAAGCCCGACATCGACGGTGCCCTGGTCGGCGGCGCGTCCCTGGACTCCGAGGAGTTCGTCAAGATCGCCCGCTTCCGCGACCAGTGAGCCGCGTTCCGTAACGATCCGACGACCTGCGAGTAGGCCGTAGCGGCGTTACGTCGTACCCTTGCGGGGGCCGGGCCGCTTCGTACCCGAAGCACCGGCCCCCGTCGTCCGTTCCAAGTCCGAGGAAGTTGGTCCAGCCGTGGTTATGGGGTTCTCGATCGCCCTGATCGTCTTCAGCCTGTTGCTGATGATGCTGGTGCTGATGCACAAGGGGAAGGGCGGCGGCCTGTCCGACATGTTCGGTGGCGGCATGCAGTCCTCCGTCGGCGGCTCCTCGGTCGCCGAGCGCAACCTGGACCGCATCACCGTGGTGGTCGGTTTGCTGTGGTTCGCGTCCATTGTGGTGCTGGGCCTTCTGATGAAGGTCAACAACTGATCACCGCCCGACATCGGAACGCCAGCACAAACGCACATTACGCAAGCACATTCCGCACGTAAGGCCCCATGTACGGTACGCGCCCGCAAGCGCGGCCTATCATGGGGCTTGCGTCTTTGGGCGGGGTGTAACCGCATCCACTAGACGCGCGTTGGGCCTTACGTAGACTGAGGCGCTCGCAGCGAAGCGAAACGCCGACTCGCTTTGCGGCACCATTACGCAGGGAGTTACGACCGTGGCAAGTGGCAACGCGATCCGAGGAAGCCGGGTCGGGGCGGGGCCGATGGGCGAGGCCGAGCGTGGCGAGTCCGCGCCGCGGCTGCGCATCTCCTTCTGGTGCTCGAACGGGCACGAGACGCAGCCCAGCTTCGCCAGCGACGCGCAGGTCCCCGATACCTGGGACTGCCCGCGCTGCGGCTTCCCCGCCGGACAGGACCGGGACAACCCGCCGGACCCGCCGCGCACCGAACCGTACAAGACGCACCTCGCGTACGTACGGGAACGGCGCAGCGACGCGGACGGCGAGGCCATCCTCGCCGAGGCGCTCGCCAAACTGCGGGGCGAGATCTAGGAGTTGAGGTCCGGGCCGGACACCCACGGGTGTCCGGCCCGGACGTGTTCGGGACGCGCACCAGGACTGTGCCCGTGCCTTCCTCCTGCGCCGTGCTGATACGCGTGCTCCAGCCGGACGTATCTGTTGTTGAGCCGGACGACGGCGGGACGACAGCTCACGTCCCGCCCTGATCAATTAGGTTGGGACCGGCAGCGGGGCAAGGTACGCAGCACAGGCAGGAAAGAGGCGGAAGTCCCACATGAACGCAGACAGCCGTACCAGGCTCGACCAGACACCCGAGTGGACCGCTCTGGCCGGGCACTGGGAGGAACTCGGCGAGACGCAGCTCCGTGAGCTGTTCGCCCACAACCCCGGACGCGGCACCGGATACACGTTTCAGGTCGGCGATCTGCACGTCGACTACTCCAAGCACCTGATCACCGACGAGACGCTGCGGCTGCTGCGCGCGCTGGCCGCCGCCACGGACGTGTTCGGACTGCGGGACGCCATGTTCCGCGGCGAGAAGATCAACACGACCGAGGACCGCGCGGTCCTGCACACCGCGCTGCGCGCCCCGCGCGACGCCGTCGTCGAGGTCGACGGCGAGAACGTCGTACCGGCAGTGCACGCCGTCCTGGACAAGATGGCCGGCTTCGCCGAGCGCGTCCGCTCGGGCGAGTGGACCGGCCACACGGGCAAGCGCATCAAGAACGTCGTGAACATCGGCATCGGTGGCTCCGACCTCGGCCCGGCGATGGCCTACGAGGTGCTGCGCTCCTTCACCGACCGCGACCTGACCGTCCGCTTCGTGTCGAACGTGGACGGGGCCGACCTGCACGAGGCCGTACGGGACCTGGACCCGGCCGAGACGCTGTTCGTCATCGCCTCGAAGACGTTCACCACCATTGAGACGATCACCAACGCGACCTCCGCCCGCAACTGGCTCCTCACCGAGCTGAAGGCCGGTCAGGAAGCCGTCGCCAAGCACTTCGTGGCGCTGTCGACGAACGCCGAGAAGGTCGCGGACTTCGGTATCGACACGGCCAACATGTTTGAGTTCTGGGACTGGGTCGGCGGCCGCTACTCGTTCGACTCGGCGATCGGCCTGTCGCTGATGATCGCGATCGGCCCGGACCGCTTCCGGGAGATGCTCGACGGCTTCCATCTCGTCGACGAGCACTTCAGGACCGCGCCCGCCGAGTCCAACGTGCCTTTGCTGCTCGGCCTGTTGGGTGTCTGGTACGGCAACTTCCACGACGCCCAGTCGCACGTGGTGCTGCCGTACTCGCACTACCTGTCCAAGTTCACCGCGTACCTCCAGCAGCTCGACATGGAGTCCAACGGCAAGTCCGTGGACCGTGACGGGCGTCCCGTGGAGTGGGAGACGGGCCCTGTCGTGTGGGGCACGCCGGGCACCAACGGACAGCACGCGTACTACCAGCTCATCCACCAGGGCACGAAGCTGATCCCGGCGGACTTCATCGGTTTCGCCGAGCCGGTCGCCGATCTGCTGCCGGGTCTGGTCGCCCAGCACGACCTGCTGATGGCCAACTTCTTCGCACAGACGCAGGCGCTGGCCTTCGGCAAGACGCCGGACGAGGTGCGGGCGGAGGGCGTGCCCGAGGAGTTGGTGCCGCACAAGACGTTCAAGGGCAACCACCCGACGACCACCATCCTCGCCCGCGAGCTCACCCCGTCGGTGCTCGGCCAGCTCATCGCCCTCTACGAGCACAAGGTGTTCGTGCAGGGCGCGATCTGGAACATCGACTCCTTCGACCAGTGGGGCGTCGAGCTGGGCAAGGTCCTCGCCAAGCGTGTGGAGCCCGCGCTGACGGAGGGTGCGGAGGTGCCGGGCCTCGACGAGTCCACCACCGCGCTCGTGGCCAAGTACCGGGAGCTGCGCGGCCGGAAGTAGTCGTGGAGTAGTCGTGAGGGTCGGGAGGCGGACGGTGGAACGGCCGTCCGCCTCCCTTAGAATTTCGGGCGATCATGACGGCGAGGGCTCGGGGGGAGCTGAACATGGCTGGTTCGCGCGGAAGATGGCTCAGCCGCAATCTGTCGGTGGCGTCGATTCTGCAGCCCAAGGCCGTGGCGCAGGCGGTGTTCCACCCGGCGTGGATCCCGCCGGCGGTCGATCCGTCGGTGGAACGCCTCAAGCGTGTACGTGTCATCGCCGGAGCTGTGGCGGCATTCGGCGTGTACACGTTCGTCGAGGGCAGGTTCGACTTCAACGAGGTGCTCGAGAACATCGTGGTGGCGGCCCTCGTGCTGCTGTTCATCACCCCGCTGACCGTGGGCGTGATGCTCTTCGTCTGGCGGCGCACCGGCAGGATCCGCGAACTGCGCGGGTCCCTGTTCAACTCGCTCAAGCTGCTGCTCCTCTTCATCGTCATGGTCGTCGGGACGGTGCTGCTGTGGCAGCTGTCGATCCAGCTCGGAACCATCTATACGGTGGTGCTCGGCCTGCCGGCGATGTGGATCACCGGCATGCTGATGTACGGGGCCGTGCAGCTGTCCGGGAACTTCTTCGGTTCCGCCGCCGTGCACCGCGCCCTGCCGGCGCTGCTCGCCACCGTGACGACATGGCTGATGGCCCTTCCGGACCTGGTCACCGGTGATCTGCACGGGCTCAGCTTCAAGCTGGGGATCGTGTTCATTCTGGGCGCCCCGCTGACGGTCACGGGCATCGCCGCCCTGGAGCTGCACCGGCTCCGACGTCACCACGGCATCCGGCTGAGCGCGCATCCGTCGACGCTCCCGTCCCCGCGGCCGTACGCGCCGAACAACGGGTTCGTGCCGCCGCAGGGCAACATGTACCCGCCGCCGGGGCAGCCGTACGCGCCTCCCGGTCAGCCGTACATGCCGCCGGGACAGCCGTACGCACCGCCGGGCCGGCCGTACCCGCCCGGCAACGGTGCGCCGTACCCGCCGTACGTCCAGGGCAACCCGTACGGACCGCCCCAGCCGCCGCAGTCGCCGTACCGGTCCTGACCAGCCCTGCCCTGACCTGCTCGACTCGACCGTCCCGGCCGGCCCGTGGCCGACCCGGCCCGGCGGCTCAGGCCACCGCGCTCAGCGTGTCCGCGAGCCGTCGGCGGGCCGACCGGGCAGCGGGCAGGGCGGCGAGCGCGGCTGCGCCGAGGACGGCGGCCGCGCCCAGGAGCAGCAGCAGCCCGGGGGAGGGTCCCATGGCGATCCCGGCGCCGATGCCGCTCGACCTGCCCTGTGCGTCGATCAGCCAGTGGGCGAGCGGCACCCCCAGCGCCGCTGCGACGAGGACCGCGGCCAGTGCCGTGCACCCCGTGGCCGTCACCGTGACCGCGGTGATCTGGCGCGGGGTCAGCCCGATCGCCTTCAGCGCCAGCAGGTCCCGCTCGCCCTCGCGTACCGTGCCGCCGATCGCCGTGAGCAGCTCGATGAGGCCGATCAGGGCCAGTACGGCGATCAGTCCCACGACGACTCCGCGCAGCGGGGAGAGCCCGTCGGCCGGGTTCGGCACGGCGTGCACGCTGATGTCCCCGTGCGCGGCCTCGGTCAGCTCCGCGGCCACCCGCTGCGGGTCGGCGCCGGGGCGCAACTGGAGCTGATAGAGGGCCGGGCCGAGCCCGGGGTTGTTCTCCCGGAGGGTGTCGAGCGAGGTGGAGATGACCCGGCCGCTGTTCTCCGGCTCGATGCTGCGCCCGACGATGTGCAGGATCTGCGGCCGCTCGCCCACCGTGATCCGCACCCAGCTCCCGACCCGCACGTCCAGCAGGTCGAGCAGACCCTGGCCGGCCACCGCCTCGTCGGGGCCGCGCGCGGGGCGTCCCTCCGCCAGCGAGAACGGGTACGGATCCTTTTGCGTGCCGAGCCCGCGCAGGGCGATCGTGCCCGTCTGGCCCGGGACCAGGGCGGCCACCTCGACGCCCGGATGGACGGCGTCGACCTGCGGATTCCGGGCCAGCAGGGCGCGTACGTCCGGATCGGTCAGGGTCTCGTCCGCCCGTACGGTGAGCGCGGCCGCCAGACCGAGCTGGTCGGGCCTGCTGTGGAAGCGGTCGATGGTGGTCCAGGCGCTCATCGCCACGACGATCAGCAGCAGCGGCAGCGCCAGCCGGGCGAGTGTGGCCAGCGAGCGGGGCCGGCGCGAGAACGCCTTGTGCCACCCCAGGACCAGCGCGGACGGCAGCCGCAGCCCGAGGGCCCCGCGCGCCAGGCCCGACAGCCGGCCGCCCAGCGGAGCCGCGGCCCGCAGCCCGGGCACCGGAGGCACCTGTCCGGCACGCCAGGCGGCGAGCCCGGTCGTCGCGGCGATGAACAGCACCACGGCCACGGGCACGGCGAGCAGCGCCGCCGTGTGCCCCGGCAGCCCCTGCCACACACCGACCGCGTCGCCGAGACGCCCCGGGACCCGGTTGCCCAGGGCCTGGATGAGGACGGTGGCGAGCACGGCGCCGAGGAACGCGAACGCCACATGCTGGAGCAGGAAGATCCGCACCACCTGGCCCGGCGTGAAGCCGATCGCCTTCAGGACCGAGATGTCCCGCAGATGGCCGCGGATACGGGTGCCGATCGCCCCGTGCACGGCGAGCGCGGCGGCGACCAGGGCGCCAAGACCGAACAGGCCGAGGACCTGGCCGAGCAGCCGGTTGCCGCCCTGGGCCTCCGACCGTGCCTGCTGCCAGTGCGAGACGTCGGTGACCGCTCCCGGACCGAGCAGGGTGACGGCACGCTGGACGGCGTAGTTCGTGTCACCGGGATCGGTCAACCGCAGTCCGGTCACCTCGCCGCCGCGCCCTTCCGTCTGCCGTACGGCGGAGGGGAGGGCCCACACCAGGCCCGACCGCTCCCCGGGGCTGTAGCGGGGCTCGGCGCTGTCGGCCACGCCGAGGACGGTCAGGGTCCGGGCGGTGCCGGGCACGGTGAGGACGTCCCCGGGCTCGGCCCACAGAGCCCGGGCCAGGCTGCTCTCCAGCACCACACCGTCCGGCGCGGCGGGGTCGAGCCAGCGGCCGGAGGTGAGCAGCGGCCGGCCGGTCGCGGGCCGGCCGACGATGCCGCGCAGCTCGACGGAGGCACGGGTACCGCGCGACTCGACGGCGGCCGAGGCGGTGGGGTACGGGCCCGCGACGGACGTGACGCCGTCCACCTCGGCGAGTTCGCGCGCGTCGGCCGACGGGCCGGTGTGGATCCACACGTGCGCGCCCTGCGACTGGGTGAAGACCCGCTGCCAGGGGTTGGTCGCGTACCCGAAGAGCGCTGTGGCGAGCAGCAGCGAGGCGACGATCCCGGTGGTGGCGAGCACGATGAACAGTGCCTCGCCGCGATGCGTGCGCAGATCGGCGTGCGCCCAGCGCAGGGTGGCCCGCACGGCGGCTCAGCCCCTCGGCTCGCGCGCGAATGGCTGGCTGCGCGGCCCGCGCGCGAGGGGCCCGTTCCGCGGCCCGTGCACGGCGGAGAGGTCCTGGCGGATGGCCTTCGACAGAGGCTCGCGCACGCCGCTCAGTCCCTCAGTTCCAGCACGCCGGATATCCCCGTGCCGCGGCGCGCGGGCGCGGTGTCCAGCTCCGCGTCGTCGGCGATACGGCCGTCGAAGAAGCTGATCACCCGGTCCGCGGCGCTCGCGAGCCGTGCGTCATGGGTGACCAGCACGATGGTCTGGCCGCGCTCGTGGAAGCGGGACAGCAGCCGGGTCACCTCGCGGGTGCCCTTGCTGTCCAGGCTGCCCGCGGGCTCGTCGGCCAGCAGCAGGGGCGGGTGGTTGACCAGGGCGCGGGCCAGCGCGACCCGCTGCTGCTCGCCGCCGGACAGCTCGCCCGGCATGCTGCGCTCCTTGCCCTCCAGGCCCAGCTCGGCGAGGAGCCGCTCGCGCTCGGCGCGGGCCTGCTTGGGGGAGAGGCCGGCGAGCAGGGCGGGCAGCTCGACGTTGTCGGCGACCGACAGGTTCGAGACGAGGTTGAAGAACTGGAAGACGATGCCGATGCGGCGCCGGCGCTCGACCGCCCAGCGGGCCTCGCTGTACGCGTCCGTGCACGCGCCGTCGAGCCAGATGCTGCCGGAGTCCGGTCGCTGGAGCCCGCCGAGCAGATGCAGCAGCGTCGACTTCCCGGCGCCCGAGGGACCCGTGACGGCGACGAACTCACCCTGCCGTACGGCGAGGTCCACGCCCCGCACGGCATGCGCGGGGGCGCCCTCGCCGTAGTGGGTCTTGACCAGGCCCTCGGCGCGCAGCAGGGGAGCGCCCTCGGCGCGCGACGAAGGAGCGGTGCGGCTCACTCCAGCTCCTCCAATTCCTCCTGGCAGCGTTCCAGCCAGTCGAGGTCGGCCTGCAGATGCAGCATGGCGCCCTCTATGAGCAGCTGGGAGATGCGGTTGTCCCGGCTCTCGGTCGCGGCGAGTTTCGACAGGCTGCGCATGGTGTTCAGGTACTCGCGCCGCTGTTTGTTGATCAGGGTGATCTGGTCGGCGAGTCCGGTCTGCGGCGCGAGCGCGAGCTTCATGAAGAACTCGTCCCGCACGCGCGGCTCGTCCGCCGTCTCCTCGTACCAGGCGCGCAGCGCCTCACGCCCGGCTTCGGTGAGGTGGTAGATCTTCTTGTTGGGCCGGCTCGACTGCTCGACTTCCTCGCCCTCGATCAGTCCCGACTTCTCGAGGCGGCCGAGCGTCACATAGATCTGGCCGACGTTCGGCTGAGGGTACGCGGAGCCCAGCAGTTGCTCAAGGTCCTGCTTGAGCTCGTATCCGTGGGCCGGGCCGCGCGCCAGCAGGGCCAGGAGGGGCAGCCGCACCAGTGCTCTCCTCCACCCTTTCTCTCGGTTCGCCTCGGGGGCGCTCCAGCCGATGTCGAGGGGCCGATGTGCCGCAGGCCCTAGTATCGCCCATACCTAACAGGTATACATGGCCTCTGACTCCGGGCGAAGGTGCCCGGCAGCCGGAGTACCAAGGAGGAACCTATGCGGTGGATACATGCCGCGGGTAGGGGACTCCTGGTCGCGGCGGTGGTTCTGACCGGTTACGTCGCCTCGGGCGCGCAGGCCGACGGAGCGCGCGGCGGCGGCCGGGGTCCGCTCACGCTGGCCACCGCGGGCGATCTCACCAGCTATCTGGGTCCGTTGCTCGAAGGCTGGAACCGTACTCACCCCGGCGAGAAGGTCACCCTCGTCGAGCTCCCGGACTCCGCCGACGAGACCCGGGCGCAGATGACCACCGACCTGCGCGGCGTCGACCGGAGCCGCTTCGACGTCCTCAACATCGACGTCGCCTGGACCTCGGAGTTCGCCGCCGCAGGCTGGATCTCCCCGCTGTCCCGGGACCGCTTCCCGCTCGACGGCTTCCTGCCGCAGGTCGAGGACACGGCGACGTACGACGGACGGCTGTACGCGGTCCCGTACGTCACCAACGCGGGACTTCTCCTCTACCGCAAGGACATCCTCGACAAGGAGGGTGTCGAGCCCCCGCGCACCTGGGCCGAGCTGGAGAAACAGGCGAAGGCCATCGCGCCGAAGTACGGACTCGACGGCTACGCGGGTCAGTTCCTGCCCTACGAGGGGCTCACGGTGAACGCCGCCGAGGCGGTCTACTCGGCGGGCGGCACGATCCTCGGCGACGAGGGCGAACGCGTCACCGTCGACTCGGCGGCGGCC
Organism: Streptomyces sp. NPDC050988; assembly: GCF_044456225.1. Lineage (NCBI taxonomy): Bacteria > Bacillati > Actinomycetota > Actinomycetes > Kitasatosporales > Streptomycetaceae > Streptomyces > Streptomyces sp. NPDC050988. The sequence continues at coordinate 198,059 of NZ_JBITFQ010000014.1, forward strand.
CGCGAGGGCATCGGCTTCCTCGCCCGCGGCGTGCGTGACGGCTGGATCCCCGAGAAGGCGCTGACGTACAAGGAGGAGGAGTCCAAGCAGGCCTTCCAGGACGGCCGGCTCCTCTTCCTGCGCAACTGGCCGTACGCCTATGTCGGCGCCTCCGCCAAGGGCTCGGCGGTCGCCGGGAAGATCGGCGCGGTGCCGCTGCCCGGGCCCGACGGACCGGGCGCGAGTGTGCTCGGCGGTTCCAACCTCGCCGTCAGCGCGCATGCCCACCACCCCGATTCCGCCGCGCGCCTCATCTCCTACCTGACGAGCGAGCGGGTGCAGCGTCTGGTCCTCACCGAGGGCGCGCTGCCGCCCGTGCGGGCCGCGCTCTACCGGGACCCGGAGCTGATCCGGCGGTTCCCGTATCTGCCGACGCTGCGCGCGAGCGTCGCGGCGGCGGCGCCGCGTCCCAAGAGCCCCCGCTACGACCAGGTCAGTCTGGCCGTGCAGGCCGTGGTGCAGGACGCGATGACCGGGCGCCAGACGCCCGAGGCCGCGGTGCGACGTCTCGCGCGCGAGCTGGCGGACATCTCCCGCCGGGGCTGACCCCTCCTTCCGGCACATTCAACAGGTCCTAGTTACTTGTTAGGTAACGGGCGCGTCTCGTCTTCGGTCTCATTGGATGGAAATATCCTGTTATTAAAGACCAACTTCTGAGTACTCTCCGCCTACTCGTTGACACCTGCGCGACACGGCTACTTAACATGCATGCATAACCGGAGGCACGCACAGACAGGTCAACGGGTGACGATCGACATGCACCGCTGGTGGCGCGACGCAGTGATCTACCAGGTCTACGTCCGGAGCTTTCTGGACAGCACCGGGGACGGCATCGGCGATCTCGCCGGAGTCAGGGCCGGACTGCCGTATCTGAAGAAGCTGGGCGTCGACGGCGTCTGGCTGAGCCCCTTCTACCCCTCGCCGCAGCACGACCACGGCTACGACGTGGCCGACTACTGCGACGTCGACCCGGTCTTCGGCGACCTCGGCGAGTTCGACCTGCTGATGACGGACGCCCGGCGGCTCGGCGTCAAGGTGCTCCTGGACATCGTCCCCAACCACTGCTCGGAGGAGCACCCGTGGTTCCGGGAGGCACTGGCCGCGGCACCGGGCAGCGAGGCCCGCGCCCGCTTCCACTTCGCCGACGGCCGGGGCCCGGACGGGTCCGAGCCGCCCAACAACTGGCACTCCATGTTCGGCGGCCCCGCCTGGAGCCGGGTCACCGAGCAGGACGGCACCCCCGGCCAGTGGTACCTGCACATGTTCACGCCCGAGCAGCCCGACCTGAACTGGCGCAACCCCGAGGTCGGCGCCCACTTCGACCACGCCCTGCGCTTCTGGCTCGACCGGGGCGTCGACGGCTTCCGCATCGACGTCGCCGCCGGCCTCTACAAGCACCCCGAGCTGCCGGACTCGCCCGACCCCGAAGCCGACGCCCGCACCCGCGACTCGGTCAACCCGCTCGCCTGGAACCAGCCCGAGGTGCACGACGTCTGGCGGCGCTGGCGGTCGGTGTGCGAGGAGTACACCGACCGCGACGGCCAGGAGCGGCTGCTCGTCGGCGAGGTCTCCGTGCCGACCGCCCGCGAACACGCCCTGTACGTACGCCACGACGAACTGCACCAGGCCTTCTTCTTCGACCTGCTCAGCGCGCCCTGGAACGCCGACGCCTTCCGCAAGGTCATCTCCCACGCCATGCAGGACATCGCCGGCACCGGCTCGACGGTCACCTGGGTCCTCAACAACCACGACCAGGTCCGCACGGTCACCCGCTACGGCGAACTGGGCACCGAGGGCAGCGGTCTGGGCGCCGCCCGCGCCCGCGCCGCCGCGCTGCTGATGCTGGCGCTGCCCGGAGCCGCGTACATCTACCAGGGCGAGGAGCTCGGGCTGCCCGAGGTCGTCGATCTGCCCGACGACGTGCTCACCGACCCGATCTTCCGCCGCACCGGCAGCCGCGCCCGGATCCGCGACGGCTGCCGGGTGCCGCTGCCGTGGTCGGGGCACGCCTCACCGTTCGGCTTCACCTCCGGCGCCGAGAGCGCCAAGCCATGGCTGCCGCAGCCCGCCTACTTCGCCGAGTACGCCACCGACCGCGCCCTCGCCGACACCCACTCCTTCTGGCACCTCTACCGCGACGGACTCCAACTGCGGGCCGGACTGCCCCAGTTGGGCGAGGGCGCGCTGCGCTGGCTGGACACCCAGCCGGGCGTCCTCGCCTTCGTCCGGGGTGACGGCCTCGTCTGCGCCGTCAACTTCGGTACGGCGCCGACGTCCGCGCCGGTCTCCGGCACCCCCCTGTTGTCCAGCGGCCCCTGCGCGCCCGGCGTCCTGCCCGGCTCGACGGCCGCCTGGTGGATCAGCGACTGCACCAACCCCTGAGCCACCAACCCCTGAGCCACCAACTCCACGATCACCCGCTCCAGTTGATCATCCGTCAATTCCCCTGCCCTCGAAGGACATCAATGATGATGCGACGACGTACGACCCTGCTCACGAGCTGCATAGCCCTCGCGCTCTCCGTCGGTGCCACCGCCTGCGGAGGCGGCGACGTCTCCGCAGGCGGCGGCGACAAGCCGCTCAACGGCCAGACGATCAACGTGGCCGGTGTCTGGTCCGGCAGCGAGCAGAAGAACTTCCAGAAGGTCCTGGACGCGTTCACCGAGAAGACCGGCGCCAAGACCCAGTTCACCTCCACCGGCGACAACGTCTCCACGGTCGTCGGCAGCAAGATCGAGGGCGGCAACGCCCCCGACGTGGTGATGGTCCCGCAGGTCGGCGTGCTCCAGCAGTTCGCGAAGGAGGGCTGGCTCAAGCCGCTGTCCGCGACGGCCCAGAAGTCCGTCGACGCCAACTACGCGAGCGTGTGGAAGAACTACGGCAGCGTCGACGGCACCCTGTACGGCCTGTACTTCAAGGCCGCCCACAAGTCGACCGTCTGGTACAGCCCCGACGCCCTCGACGAGGCGGGCGTCAAGACGCCGACGACGTACGACGCCATGCTGGAGGCCGGGCAGACCGTCTCGGAGTCGGGCCTCGCCGCCTTCTCCGTCGCCGGACAGGACGGCTGGACGCTCACCGACTGGTTCGAGAACGTCTACCTCTCACAGGCAGGCCCGGAGAAGTACGACGCCCTGGCCGCCCACAAGATCAAGTGGACAGACCCGACCGTGGTCGAGGCCCTCACCACCCTCGGCAAGCTCTTCAAGGACAAGGAGCTGATAGCCGGCGGCCAGAAGGGCGCGCTGAACACCGACTTCCCCGGCTCCGTCGAGAAGGTCTTCGGGCCCGAGCCCACGGCGGGCATGGTCTACGAGGGCGACTTCGTGGCCGGCGTCGCCAAGGACCAGTTCGGCAGGAAGATCGGCGAGGACGCGGACTTCTTCCCCTTCCCCGCGGTCGGTGACGGCAAGGCACCCGTGGTCAGCGGCGGCGACGCGGCCGTCGTCCTCAAGGACGGCAAGAACCAGAAGGCCGCCATGGAGTTCCTGGAGTACCTCACGACCCCCGAGGCCTCCGCGGTCTGGGCCGAGGCCGGCGGCTTCCTCTCCCCGAACAAGAAGCTCGACCTCGCCTCCTACGGCGACGACATCACCCGAGAAACCGCCAAGTCCCTGGTGGACGCGGGGGATTCGGTCCGCTTCGACATGTCGGACCAGGCCCCTGCCGCGTTCGGCGGTACCAAGGGCGCCGGCGAGTGGAAGCTCCTCCAGGACTTCCTGCGCGACCCGTCCGACCCGAAGGGGACCGCTGCCGCGCTGGAGCAGGCGGCGGCCAAGGCGTACAAGGGCTGATCGCCGTGACCGCCACGCTCCTCAAAGAGGCGAGCCCGCCGCCCGTCGCCCCGGCCGACCGCGACCGCAAACGGCGTGCTCGGCGCCGGGCCCGGATCATCGCCGTCGCGTTCGTCTTCCCCGCCCTGCTCCTGCTCGGCGCGCTCGTCGTCTACCCCGTGCTGTTCTCCGTGGGCCGCAGCTTCTTCGACGCCTCCGGCGACCGGTTCGTGGGTGGCGACAACTACACCGAGATGTTCCGCGACCCCGCCACGCTCAAGGCCGTCCGCAACACGGCCATCTGGGTCGTCGTCGCGCCGACGCTGCTCACCGGGCTCGGGCTCGTGCTCGCCGTCCTCGTCGAGAAGATCCGCTGGGCGACGGCGTTCAAGCTCCTGCTGTTCATGCCGATGGCCGTCTCCTTCCTCGCCGCGGGCATCATCTTCCGGCTCGCGTACGACGAGGACCCCGAGAAGGGCGTCCTGAACGCCGCCGCCGTCTCCGTGCACGACGCCTTCAAGGACGCGTCGTCGTACCCGAACGCCCGGGCCCGCGAGGGCCAGGGCCTGACCAAGGCGGCGGACGGCTCGTACGGTACGACGGCCGCCGCGTCCCCCGGCGACACCGTCGGGCTCGGTCTGGTGGGCGTACGTACCGAGGACCTGCCGGGGAGCGCGCGACCCGCGTACTCGGCGGCGACCGGGAAGGCGTCGGCCGACGAACTGCGCGGTGTCGTCTACCTGGACTTCACACGGGGCGGGGGAGGGGAGCAGGGCAAGGTCGACAGGACGGAGAGCGGGCTGCCGGAGATGAGGGTCGAGGCGGTGCGCGACGGCAAGACCGTGGCGAGCGGCACCACCGCGGCCGACGGATCCTTCCGCTTCCAGGGCCTCGATCCGGGCTCGTACACCGTGCGGCTGCCCGCCTCGAACTTCGCCCCGCCGTACGAGGGCATCTCCTGGCTCGGTCCCGCGCTCGTGACGCCCGCCATCATCGGCGCGTACCTGTGGATCTGGACCGGCTTCGCCATGGTGCTCATCGGCGCCGGGCTCGCCGCCCTGCCGCGCGACGCGCTGGAGGCGGCCCGGATGGACGGCGCGAACGAGTGGCAGATCTTCCGCCGGATCACCGTGCCGCTGCTCGCGCCCGTCCTCACCGTGGTCTTCGTGACCCTGGTGATCAACGTGATGAAGGTCTTCGACCTCGTCTACATCATCGCGCCGGGCCCGGTGCAGGAGGACGCCACCGTGCTCGCCACCCAGATGTGGCTGGTGTCGTTCGGCGGCGGCAACAACCAGGGCCTGGGCAGTGCCCTGGGGGTCCTTCTCCTGCTCCTGGTGATCCCCGCCATGGTCTTCAACGTCCGCCGTTTCCGAGGGAGTCAGCGATGAACGCGATCAGGCGGTGGCTCGCGAGCAGCCTCGTGCAGGCGTTCCTGGTGGTGATCGGCCTGGTCTGGCTCACTCCGCTCGCCGGGCTGTTCCTCTCCTCGCTGCGGTCCGCCCAGGAGACCGCGACGGGTGGCTGGTGGACCGCGCTGGCCTCTCCCTCGCAGCTGTCCTTCGACAACTACTCGGCGCTGCTGGGCAATTCGGGGATGACGCAGGCGTTCTGGAACACGGTGCTGATCTCGGTGCCGACCACATTCCTCGTCGTCGTCATCGCCGCGCTCGCCGGATATGCCTTCGCCTGGCTGGACTTCCCCGGGCGGGACCCCCTTTTCCTGCTGGTGGTCGCGCTGTTGGTGGTGCCCGTGCAGATCGGGCTGCTGCCCGTGGCCAAACTCTTCGGGCAGCTGGGGCTGTTCGGCACGATTCCCGGAGTCGTGTTGTTCCACGTCTCGTACGGGCTGCCGTTCGCGATCTTCCTGCTGCGGAACTACTTCGCGGAGATGCCGAAGGAGATGCTGGAGGCGGCTCGGATGGACGGGGGCGGGGAGTGGCGGATCTTCACGCGGTTGGTATTGCCGGTGGGGCGGCCGGCCATCGCCTCTCTCGCCATCTTCCAGTTCCTTTGGGTCTGGAACGACATGCTCGTCGCGCTGCTCTTCGCCGACAGCTCCTCGCAGCCGTTGACGGTTGAACTCCAGTCGCAGATCCGGCAGTTCGGCAGCAACATCGACGTGCTCGCGCCCGGGGCGTTTCTGTCGCTGGTTGTGCCGGTGGTGGTCTTCTTCGCCTTCCAGAAGCACTTTGTGCAGGGGGTGATGGCGGGTTCGGTGAAGTGACGTCCCTCGGGAGGCGAGAGGCGAGAGGTGGGGGGCGGGGGTGGATTTCCTGCCTCCCGCCCCCCCTACCGGCCCCTCACGGTGGACCGGACCGGTCCCTCCCGGTGGTCCGGTCAGGGGTACGAGGTCACCACGGACGGCACTGTGTTCGTTCCCGAGGTCGGCGAGCCCGTGTCGTTGATGACGCGCTCGTACTGACCCTGACCGCCGAGTGAGATGACCATGATGTTGTGGAACTTCACGTTCGGATTGACCGGCGTCGCGAATCCGTGGTGCTGGAGGATCGCCGGATTGACGTTGTAGTAGCAGTAGCTGCCCATGCCCCATGCCTCGTGCGTGGTCACGGTGTCGGCGACCTTGTAGGCCGCGTACCCCTTGATCGCGCCGTTCTGGATGGCGGCCTGGTTCGGAGCGTCGTACGCCTTCTCGTTCTGGAAGAAGATCGTGCGGCCGCCCTGGCCGTACCACTGGACGTCGTACTTGTTGAAGTGCTCGACGAACAGCCCGGTGGCCAGCACGTCGTTGCCGTTGACGCGGACGCCGTAGTCGGCACGGTTGGTCTCCCAGCCGACTCCGGCGCCGTGGTCGGCGCGCCAGACCCAGGTGTGGTCGATGATCGTGTGGCGGCTGTTGATCACCATGCTGGTGGTGGCCTTGCCGGCGCCCGCGCCGCCGATGCGGATGAAGACGTCCTGCACCGTGGTCGGGTTGACGGAGTGGTCGGCCGAAGCGCCGGTGGGGCCGACCTCGAGGAGCGTGGCGGAGTTGACGGGCCCGGCGTCGATGAGGAAGCCCGCGAGGCGGACGCCGTCGACATCGGCCACCTTGAGCGCGGTGACACCGTTGTCCGGGATCAGGGTGGCGTAACCGAGGCCGAGGACCACGGTGTTGGCACGGTTGACCTGGATCGGCTGGTCGAGGTGGTAGATCCCCGGCGTCAGCAGCAGATGCAGGCCTTGCGTGAGCGCCTCGTTGAGGGTGGCGGCGGTGACGCCGGGCTTCGCCACGTAGAACTGCGTCAGCGCCAGTGACGTACCGCGAGGCGTGCCGGCTCCCCAGGTGGTGCCGCGCGCGTTGACGCGCTTCTCCGGCAGGAAGACGCGGTACTCCGTGCCGTTGAGGTAGAGGAACGGCTTCTCGCGGGAGATCGGCGTGGTGTTGAGAGTGGTGTACGGCGGGTTCGGGAAGGTCTGCGCCGGGGCGCCCTCGACGCCCGAGAACACCATGTTCCAGACGGCGTTGAGCCAGCCGCCCACAAAGCTGTCGCGGGTGTACCACTGCTGCTGCGAGTACGGACCGACCGTGCCGTCGATGCGGCTGTCGGCGATGTAGCCGCCGCTGGCCCAGCCGTAGCCGTTGGGGGAGAGGTTGAGGCCGCCCCGGATGTGCATGCGCCGGAACGGAGCGGCCTGCGCGACCGCCCAGCGGTTGGTGCCGTTGACCGGGGTGAGAGCGAGGTTCTCCGCCGAACGCCAGAAGTTCTGGGTGGCGTTGCCGTTGAACCAGCCCGCGTCAACGGTCACGTCCCCGTTGATCGAGGTGTCGTCGGGAGACAGACCGAGCCCGGCGATGGAGGTGTAGAAGCCGAGTTGGGCGTTGAGCCCGCTGTACGTGCCCGGCTTGAACAGCAGTTGATAGCGGCCCGTGCCGAACTGCGCCGTCTCCTGCTGGGCGAATATCTGGTCCAGCTTGGCCTGGATACCGGAGGTGGACGGGTCGAAGACGATGACGTTCGGGCCGAGATCGCCACCTCCCGGCAGGGCCCGGGCGCGGGCGGGAGCGGCGGATGCCGACGACGACAGGGCGAGCAGCCCCGGCGCGGCTGCCGCCGCGGCCACGGCGCCGAGAACCGACCGGCGAGCGAGGGGAGTTCTGCCGGAGGACGAGGAATCTGTGGGCGAAGGGGTCATGGGGGGCGACACTCCTGGTTCATGAAATGAACGGTGGGGGGTTCTGGGAGCGCTCTCTCGCCGATGAATGCTTCATCCACGTGAACCACACGTCAAGAGTTGTGACCGGAGTCCATACATGCTGTTACTGAGTGAACATCAACTGATCTCGCCGTTCCGGTCGAGATGAGACCGGAAGCGGGGAGGGAGTGCTGCGGGTTCCGGTGTGGGGGTGTGTTGTCGGGTGCGGGCCGGTGGGGGCTGGTCGCGCAGTTCCCCGCGCCCCTAAGGGGTGCTTTCAGAAAGCCGGGTGTTTGCGGGCGAGGGTCATGCAGTGGGCGAGCTGGAGGAAGGCGTCGTGCATGTCGTCTCTGGTTTCCC
>NZ_JBITFQ010000015.1:0-53784 GCF_044456225.1 Streptomyces sp. NPDC050988
ACGCTACGAGCGCAAAGCCGAGCACTTCCTGGCCTTCACGAGCATCGCCTGCACCCTCATTTGCTACCGCAGACTCGCCAAATGAGATGACGTCTAAGCAAAGATCACCGCCTGAACCCGATCCCGCGCCCCGATCTTCGCCAGGATGTGGCTGACGTGGGACTTGACCGTGGATTCGGCCAGGGAGAAGCGGTTGGCGATCTCGGCGTTGGACCAACCCGTGGCGATGGCTGTCAGGACCTCGCGTTCGCGGGTTGTGAGGGCGGTGAGTTGGCGGTCCTGGGCGGGGGTGGTGCCGGGGAGGTGGGCGGAGAAGGCGTCGATGAGTTTGCGGGTCAGGCCGGGGGCGATGACCGCGTCGCCGGAGGCCACCGCCCGGATGCCTGCCGTCAGTTCGTCGGGGAGGGCGTCCTTCAGGAGGAAGCCGCTGGCTCCGGCGCGCAGGGCCGCGTACGCGTATTCGTCCAGGTCGAAGGTGGTGAGGACCAGGACTCTCGAGCGGCCGCCCGACTCCACGATGCGGCGGGTGGCCTCGATGCCGTCCATGCCCGGCATGCGTACGTCCATCAGTACGACGTCGGGGCGCAGTTCGGCGGTCATGCGGACCGCCTCGGCGCCGTGGGTGGCCTCGCCGACCACCGTCAGGTCGGGGTGCTGCTCCAGGAGCATGCTGAAGCCGAGACGTTGCAGGGCCTGGTCGTCGACGATGAGGACAGTCGTCATGCGGGACGCTTCTCCGTGGGTGCGGTGTGTGGCGGGGGTGGCGTGGTGGTGGTCCGGAAGTGGGCTTCCACCGTCCAGCCGCCGTGTGTGTTCGGGCCCGCGGTGACGTTTCCCCCGTACAGCGCCGCCCGTTCGCGCATGCCCACCAGGCCGCGACCCTCGGCCCGCGGGGCGTGGGAGTGCGGGGTACTGGGTGGTCCCGCGTCCTCGACCCTCGCGTGTACGGACGTGTCCTCGGTGGTGAGGGTGACGCGGACCGTCGTATCGGACGCCGCGTGTTTGAGGGTGTTGGTCAGGGACTCCTGGACCACGCGGTAGACGGCCAGTTGGAGGCCGGGGGCGAGATCGGTGAGGGCGCCCCGGGTGTGCAGGGTGACGGTGGGGCCCGCGCCGCGGACGCGTTCGAGGAGGGGGTCGAGGTCGGCGAGGCCCGGCTGCGGGGCGAGGGGGCTGCCGTCCTCGGCGTCGCGTTCCTCGCCGATGACGGCCAGCAGGCGGCGCAGTTCGGCCAGGGCGCCGCGGCCGCTGTCGGCGATGATGCGCAGGGTCTCCGCGCCCCTCTTCGGTTTCGTCTCGGTGAGTCCCGCGGCGCCGCCCGCGAGGCCGACGATCACGGCGAGGGTGTGGCCGAGGATGTCGTGCATCTCCCGGGCGACACGGGCGCGTTCGGCGGCGGCGGCGAGGCGGGCCCGCTGGTCGCGCTCCACCTCCAGGCGGACGGCGCGTTCGTGCAGGGCCCTGATGTACGCGTTCACGACCCGGCCGACCAGGCCCGCCGCAGCGACCGCCGCGATGAGGGCCGACTGCACGATCGCCAGCACAGGCGTCTGCAGGAACTGCTCGTTCGGCTGGCCGGCGCTGCGGACGACCACCGCCACGGTCGTCTGCGCGACGGCGATCCCCAGACAGACCGCCAGCTGGGCGGGCCTGACGCTGCGCCCCACGTTGAGCAGTGCCACGATCCGCGCGGCCTCCGCGCCCGAGTCGGCGTCCAGGGCGAGGGCCACCGAGGAGACGACGGAGGTGAGGGCGAAGACCAGGACGGGGCGCTGCTGCCGCCACAGCAGCGGGACACAGAACGCGACGATGAGCACCAGCAACGTCTGCGCCGGGGGGCCGATGCCGTTCGCCGCGTCCCGCACGCTCGGGATACCGAGTCCGGCGCAGATGACCGGCACCACCCAGCGCCTGACCGAGGGGTGGTCCAGGTCTGCCTGCCTCGCCCTGATGAGCCACTGCAGGACCGCGACGTCCGAGTTCCGGTGCGTCTCGCCCAGCAGGGTCTCGGGCGTGGTGGAAGGAGCCGATGTCCCGCGCCCGGGAGCGGTTGGTGCGGTCACGTCCTGACGGCCTCTCGTTGCGGGGGCCGCCCGCCGGTCCCCGGGGGAGTGGGACCGGCGGGCGGGGCCAAGGGGGGCAGGGCCAAGGGGCAGGGCCGGGTGGGCGGTCGGTGTGCGCTGTACGCCCTGCTGGGATCGTACGGCCGACGGATGAGGCCCGGCCGGTGCGGACAGCCGAGTCGCGGCCGGTGGCGACAGCCGAGCCGTGGCCCGCAGCGACCGGCTCGGCCTCGTCGACGAGGCCCCGTCGACGGGGCTCGCCAAACGAGGGCGCCTCGGCCCCGGCCGACCGGGACGGCTCGGCCATGCCGGTGCGGATCGTCTCAGCCCTTGCCGGTGCGGGCCGGCTCGGAGATCCCCTCGCCCTCGGGCCCCGCCTTCTCGGCCTCCGACTTCTCGGCGTCCGCCGCCAGCAGGTGCCGCAGCTTCTCGCCCTCGACGTCCACGTTGGGCAGTATCCGGTCCAGCCGGCCGGGCAGTGCCCAGGCGCGGCGGCCGAGCAGGGCCATGACCGCGGGGACGATGGTCATCCGTACGACGAAGGCGTCGAGGAACACGGCCGCGGCGAGGCCCAGGCCGATCGACTTGATCAGTGCGGTGTCGCTGAACAGGAACCCGGCGAACACGGAGATCATGATGACCGCGGCGGCCGTGACGACACGGGCCCCGTGCCGGAAGCCGGCGATCACCGCTTCCCTCGGCTCGGCCCCGTGGACGTACTCCTCCCGCATCCGGGTGACGAGGAAGACCTGGTAGTCCATCGCGAGGCCGAACACCACGCCGACCATGAAGATCGGCAGCACGCTCACGATCGGGCCGGTCTGGTCGACGCCGAAGACGTCCGCGAGCCAGCCCCACTGGAAGACGGCGACGACGACACCGAGCGTGGCGAGGACGCTGAGCAGGAAGCCCGCAGCGGCCTTGAGCGGTACGAGGATCGAGCGGAACACCAGCATGAGGAGGATCAGCGCGAGGCCTACGACCACGCACAGGTACGGGATCAGGGCGTCGTTCAGCTTGCCGGAGATGTCGATGTTGAGGGCGGTGGTGCCGGTGACCATCAGTTCGGCGCCGGTGTCGTCGTGCAGGGCCGCGCCCCGGTCGCGGATGTCGGACACGAGGCCGACCGTGTCCTCGCTGGTGGGGGAGGAGCCGGGGACGGCGCGGATCAGGGCCACGTCACCGGTCTCGTTGAACGATGCGGGGCTGACGGAGGCGATGTCGGGCAGATCGCCGAGCAGGGTCACCGCGTCCTGGGCGGCGGCCTTGGGATCGTCGCTGCCCCGGGCGTCGACGACCACGGTCAGCGGCCCGTTGTAGCCGGCCCCGAAGCCGTCGGTGACGGTGTCGTAGGCGGTGCGCTGGGTGCTGCCGGGGGTGGCCGTCTCGTCGCTGGGCATGCCGAGTTGCAGCGACAGGGCCGGGACGGCGAGCAGGAGCAGGCCGGCCACCGAGACTCCGAGGACCTTCACCGGGTTGCGCAGGACGAACCGCGACCAGCGCACACCCATCGGCTCGCGCTCGCCGCGCTCGACCGCCCGCATACGGCGGGTCTTGAGCTTCCCGGTCGAGATCCGCCTGCCGGCGAAACCGAGCATCGCGGGCAGCAGGGTGAGCGCGATGACCACGGCGACGACGACCGCGAACGCGGCGCCGAGGCCGATGTCGCTGAGGATCTTGATGCCGATGACGCTGAGTCCGGCCAGTGCGATGACCACGGTCAGCCCGGCGAACACCACGGCCGATCCGGCGGTGCCCAGAGCGCGCCCCGCGGCCTCCTCCGGATCGTGGCCCTCCTTCAGCTCACCCCGGTAGCGGGAGACGATGAACAGGGCGTAGTCGATGGCAACCGCGAGGCCCAGCATCAGCGCCAGCGTGCTGGTGTTGGAGCTCAGGTCGATGAACGCGCCGGCCACGGTGATCCCGCAGATCGCCGCGATCACGCCGAAGAGCGCGGTCAGCAGCGGCAGTCCGGCCGCGACCAGCGAGCCGAAGGTGATGACCATGACCAGGGCGGCGATCACGATGCCGATCAGTTCGGCCGTGCTCTGGTGGGACTCCTCGGCGACGGCCGTCCCGCCCATGCTGACTGCGAGACCGGCCCGTTCGCCCTGTTCGGCGACGTGCTCCAGGTCGGCGCGGGCGGCGTCGGTGACGTCGGCCGGGACGACCTTGTAGGTCACCTGGGCGTAGGCGACGGAGCCGTCCTTGCTGACGGTGCCGCCGGTGTACGGGTCGGCGACGTTCGCCACCTGGGACGCCGACTTCAGGTCGGAGACCAGGGACTCGACCTCGGCCTTGTGCGCCGCGGACGTCAGCTTCTGCCCGTCGGGCGCCTCGAACACCACGCGTGCGGTGGCCCCGTCGGCCGACGCCTGGGGGAACTCCTTCTCCAGGAGGTCCAGCGCCTTCTGGGACTGGGTGCCGGGGATGGCGAAGGTGTCCGACGTGCTGGTGGACACGCCGGCCGCGCCTATGCCGACGGCGGCCAGGACCGCGATCCACAGCATCAGGACGAGCCGTCGTCGCCTGAACGAGAACCGGCCCAGCCGGTAGAGGAAGGTGGCCACGGAATTGCTCCCAGCAGAGTGCGTCGAGACGGAGATGAGGGCCTGCGCGACCCGTGTCTCACGCTAGGAAGGGAATCCCGGCCGCCTGCGGCACCGGAGATGCGAAAACGGCGGGGCGGAGTAGTACCGGGGTACTACTCCGCCCTCATCCCCAGGAACAAGCACTCCGGCTCCCCAGGAACAAGAGCCTCGGCGCACGGCTAGCCGGCCGCCGGGGATCCCGGCCGCTCGGTCTCCCAGCCGGCCGCCGCCGCGATTCCGATGAGCAGCGGCCAGAGGGCGGCGCCCATCTCCTCCGGGGTGCCGGGGCAGTCGTGGCGCAGCCAGTCGACGACGCTGCCGAGCACGGCTCCCGCCACGAACGCGGCCGCTGGGTCGTGCGGGGGGCCGCCGGTGGCCACCTGGTCGTCGGCGAGGGGCGAGGGCGGTACGGCCCCGTCGGCGGGGACGGACGCCTCGGACGGTCCGGTGTCCTGGGCCGGGCCCCGGCTGATGTGCGCGGTCACCGTCATGCGCTGGAGCAGGTGGTTGATGACCCGCGCGCTGCCGTCGTCGCCGAGCAGGGCCCGGTAGAGGGGAGCATGTTCGGCCACGTGCGCGAACAGGTCCGGCAGGGGGTTGTCCGGGGGGCCGCCGTCGGGGGTGGCCTGCGGGACCGCCGCGGGGCTGGCCGCCACCAACTCGTCGAAGACCGTCGTGCACGAGGCGGCGGCCAGGTCGTGCACGTCGGTGTAGTGCTCGTAGAACGTCGACCGGTTGACGCCCGCGCGTTTGGTGATGTCCGAGACCGAGATCTGGCTGAGGTCCCGCTCGGCGATGAGTTCGCGCAGGGCGCTCTCCAGGGCGGAGCGGGAACGGCGGGTACGGGGATCCATGGGACGCGCGGGCATTCTGTGAGCGTATCCTTTCCGTCACTTGTTGGTTAACCGACATATGATGGATAGTGACGGGGGTCCACCGAACGGAGCCGTCATGTCCTTTCTCGCCCGGCCGACGATGGCCTCCCTGGCCGCCAGGGCGCTGCAGCGTGTCACCGCCCTGGCGGACCGGCGTATCGCGTCCTCCCTGCTCAGCCGCTATCCGGAGTACCCGAGGAACATCCGCGAGCTGACCGTCCAGACCTCGGCCGGCCCGGCCCGCGCGGTCGTCTACCTGCCCGACACGGGCTCCGGCCCGACCTCGGCCCCACCTGTGCACGTCAACTTCCACGGCGGTGGCTACGTCCTCCCGCCGATCGACCTCGACGACCCCCTGTGCCGTTTCCTCGCCGCGGAAGCGGGCGTCGCGGTGGTCAACGTTGACTACGTCGTCGCTCCCCAGCATCCGTTTCCCGCCCCGCCCCATCAGGCGTACGAGATCGTCCGGTGGGTCGCCGGGCACGGCGCGGAGCACGGCTGGGACGGCGGCCGGCTCACGGTGGGCGGCCAGAGCGCGGGCGGCGGCCTCGCGGCGGCGGTGGCCCGCCAGGCACTGGAGGCCCGCCGAGCCGGCCAAGTCCCGTCGGCCGGAGGCGAAGAGGGGAACGGGAGCGCCGGCGCCCCGTCCATCGCGCTCCAGGTCCTCCACTACCCGCCCCTGGATCTCGCGACCGACGCCCGCGACAAGCGTGCCGCCATCGCTAAGCCGATGCTGCGCCCCTGGATGGCGGACGTCTTCGACTCCGCGTACGTGCCGGACCCGCGGCGGCGCACCAACCCCCTGGTCTCGCCCGCCCATCCGTCGGACACCGCGGATCTCACGGGCATCGCCCCGGCCTTCGTCGTCACCGCGGAGTACGACCTCCTGCGGGCGGAGGGCGTCCGGTACGCCGGGCGGCTGCGCGAGGCCGGTGCGCTGCTCGACCACTACGACGTCCCCGGCGCCGACCACGGCTACGACCAGAAGGACGCCGAAGCGGCGAGGGGCGTGTACGCCCTGATCGCCGCGCATGTACGCCGGGCCACGACCCCCGGGCCCGGGAACACTCCGAGGGAGAACCAGCCATGAGCACCAGCACAGGCCTGTCGGGCAAGTCGGTCGTCGTCACCGGGGCCGGCTCCGGCATCGGCCGCGCCGCCGCCCTGCGCTTCGCGGCGGAGGGCGCCCGTGTCGTCCTCGCCGACCTCAACGCCGACGGTGCCAAGGAGGTCGTCGAGGCGATCGCCGCGGCGGGCGGTACCGCGGTCACCGTGGTCGGGGACCTCAGCGAGCAGGAGACCGTCGACCAGGTCGTCGCCACCGCCGTGGACACCTTCGGCGGCATCGACGTACTGGTCAACAACGCGGGCATCATGGACCGGATGTCCGCCGCGGGGGACACGGACGACGACGAGTGGGAGCGCGTCCTGCGGATCAACCTCACCGCGCCGTTCCTGCTCACCCGTGCCGCGTTGCCCCACCTCCTCGCGAATGGCAAGGGCGCGATCGTGTTCACCGCGTCCGAGGCGTCCCTGCGCGGCAGCGCGGCCGGCGCCGCGTACACCGCCTCGAAGCACGGCGTCGCCGGTCTGACCAAGTCGCTCGCCGTGATGTACCGGGACAAGGGCGTACGGACCAACGCCATCGCCCCGGGCGGCACGGTGACGGGCATCCAGGTCCAGGCGGACAGGGATGCCCTCGGCCCGTCCGTGATCATGGGCTACCGGGGCAACATCGGCCGCGCGGCGGACGCCGACGAGCAGGCGGCGGCCATCGTCTTCCTCGCCTCCGACGCCGCCAGCAACATCAACGGCGTCATCCTGCCGGTCGACAACGGCTGGGCCGCCGTCTGAGGCTCAGCCGAGGGGGTTGTCCCGGTTCCGCAGGGTCGTGAGGACGGGCTCGTACATACGGGACTTGATGGTGCCGAGGGTCGGGCCGGCCTTGCCCACCTGGGCCCGGGCGAGTTCCACGGCGGTCGCGCGTACGGCGTCCTCGTCCACCGCGCGGTCGACGAGGGCGGCGGCGAGGGCGTCGCCGCCCCCGTACCGGCGGGCCGTGGTCATGGCCTCGTGCGCGGTCTGCGGGGTCAGCCGGGACTGGATCAGCGCGGACATGCCCGGTGTGAAGGGGATGTTGATGTCGGCCTCGGGCAGACACCAGAAGCCGCGGTCGGCGCGCATCACGCGGAAGTCGTGGGCCAGCGAGAACATCGCGCCGGCCGCGAAGGTGTGCCCCTGGAGGGCGGCCACCGTGATCACGGGCAGGGACAGCATCCGCGCGAACAGCTCCTGGACGCTGCTGACGTACTCCTGTTGCCGGTCGGCGTGCGCGAACAGCCAGTCCAGGTCGAGGCCGCTGGAGTAGAACTTGCCGGTCGCGGCGGTCACCAGGGCGCGCGGCCCCTCCGCCTTCTCGACCTCGTCCAGGGCGGAGCCGACCGAGGCGATCCAGTCGGGGTGGAAGCGGTTCTCGCCGTCCCCGAGGTCGAGTACGAAGACGTCGTCCTGGCGGTCGAGTATGGGCATGATGACTCCCTCGTGAGGTTACCTCTCGGTAACTTATGCCCGCGAGGGCGAACGCGCAACGGTCTGCGAGCGAGAGTGCGCGGCGGGTTCGCGTGTTGCGCAGTGGCCGGTTTCGGTCTCCCGCTGTGGGAGCGCTTCCACGACAGTCATGGTCATGCCATGCGGCCGGCCCCGTCGCATGGTGTCGCTCCATCACGCCACCACTCCATCGCGTCCTCCCCACGAGCCGCGATCCGGAAGGGACGGACATGTCCGCCACTGGCAGCAGCAACACCGTGAGGAGACCGTCGCGTTCGGGGCTCGCAGTGCTCTTCGGGGTGCTCGTGTCCCTGCTCGCGACCCTGCTTCTCGGCGCACCCGGGGCCGCGGCCCGCACGGAGCCGACCACGTCCGGGGCGGAGGCCCGCGCGGCCGCACCCGCCGCGGTGTCGACCGCCGCTCCCACCGCGGCGCCTGCGGCCGCACCGACCGCCGCACTCACCGAGGTCACCGACTTCGGCACCAACCCCAGCAACCTGCGGATGTACCTGTACGTGCCGGACAGCGTCACCGCGAACCCCGCGATCGTCGTGGCCGTCCACTACTGCACGGGATCCGGTCCGGCGATGTACTCCGGAACCGAGTACGCCTCGCTCGCCGACCGCTACGGGTTCATCGTCGTCTACCCGTCCGTCACCCGTGCCAGCAAGTGCTTCGACGTGTCCTCGCCGCAGGCGCTGAGGCGGGGCGGCGGCAGCGACCCCGTCGGCATCAAGTCGATGGTCGACTGGGTGACGCGCACCTACTCCGCGGACACCGGCCGCGTCTTCGCCACCGGCATCTCCTCCGGCGCGATGATGACGAACGTCCTGCTGGGCGACTACCCCGACGTGTTCGCGGCCGGCGCCGCGTTCTCGGGCGTACCGTTCGGCTGCTTCGCCACCACCGACGGCTCCGAGTGGAACAGCGCGTGCTCCGGCGGCACCGTGATCCGCACCCCGCAGGAGTGGGGCAACCTCGTCCGCACCGCCTACCCGGGCTACACCGGTCCCCGGCCGCGGATGCAGGTGTGGCACGGCACCGAGGACGACGTCCTGCGCTACCCCAACTTCGGGGAGGAGATCAAGCAGTGGACCAATGTGCTGGGCGTCGGCCAGACCCCGGCCGCCACGGACTCACCCCAGGCCGGCTGGACCCGCACCCGGTACGGCTCCACCGGTGACCGGGCTCCCGTCGAGGCCATCAGCCTCCAGGGCGTCGGCCACAACCTGTACGCGTACGGCATGGCGGCCCGGGTGCTCACGTTCTTCGGCCTGGACGGCTCGGGCCCCGGGCCCGGGCCCCAGCCCGGCGCCTGCAAGGTGAGCGTCACGACCAACGCGTGGAGTACGGGACTGACCGGCTCCGTGACGATCACCAACACCGGCACCGCCCGCATCGACGGCTGGAAGCTGG
This sequence comes from Streptomyces sp. NPDC050988, assembly GCF_044456225.1. Taxonomy (NCBI): domain Bacteria; kingdom Bacillati; phylum Actinomycetota; class Actinomycetes; order Kitasatosporales; family Streptomycetaceae; genus Streptomyces; species Streptomyces sp. NPDC050988. Next base: position 9,493 of record NZ_JBITFQ010000015.1, read on the forward strand.
CCTTCACCCTGCCCTCCGGGCAGACCATCACCAACGGCTGGGGTGCCACCTACACCCCGGCGAGCGGGGCGGTCGCCGCCACCAACGCCACGTACAACGGCACGATCGCGCCGAACGCGAGCGTCGGCATCGGATATCAGGCGAATCACGGCGGCAACAGCGCGGCCCCGACCGGGTTCAGCCTCAACGGGGCGGTCTGCACAGTGAGTTGACGGGCCATCAGTTGTTGTTTTGACGTCCCGTCACATCCTGGTGGCCGGAGGTGTGTCCTCGGCCACCAGGGATCCCGCCCGCTCCGGAGGAGGCAGCATGCCCGCGAAGCCGTCCACGCCCAGAAGAGCCCCGTTCGTCCGCCTGATCACCCGTCTGCTCACCCCCTTCGTCCTCATCCTCGCCCTCGTCGTCACCTCGTCCGCGCTGGTGGCCCTGGCCGAGGGGGTCCGGGGTGGGGAAGGGGACGCCGGCCGCCCGGTGTCGTCGTCCGCTGCCCGGCACTGGGTCAACACCTGGACCGCGATGCCGCAGCTCACCGAACCGGGAAACATGCCGCCCCCGCCGTTCACCGAGGACCGTGCCGTCCTGGCCGACACGACGCTGCGGCAGACGGTGCGTGTCTCGACCGGGGGCGAGCGTGTGCGGCTGCGGTTCTCCAACGCCTTCGGCGACACCGCGCTGCCGCTCACGACGGTGACCGTGGCGCTCCCGCTCGACGGACGGGCCGGGGTCGCCGCGATCGAGCCCGGCACCCTGCGGCGGGTGACCTTCGGCGGGCGTGGGCCGGCGACCGTGCCCGCCGGGGCCCAAGTCGTCTCGGACGCACTGGACTTCGACCTCCGGCCGGGCTCGAACCTGACCGTGACCGCCTACCTGGCCGAGGGCCAGCCCTCCCTCGCGCTCACCTCGCACCCGGGATCACGCACCACCTCGTACCTCCAGAAGGCCGACCGCACAAGGGACTTGGACCTGCCGGACGCGACCCCGGTCAACCACTGGTATCTGCTCAGCGATGTCGAGGTGCTCTCCGGGCGCGGCACCGCGGCGGTCGCCGTCCTCGGTGACTCGCTGACCGACGGCCGGGGTTCCACCACCAACGGGAACAACCGCTGGCCGGACCGGTTCCTGGACCGGCTGCGCGCCCAGGGCGCGACCGAGGACGTCGCGGTCCTCAACCAGGCGGCGGGCGGCAACCGCGTCCTCAACGACGGCCTCGGTCCCAACGTCCTCGCCCGCCTCGACCGCGACGTCCTGTCCCGCAGTGGCGTCTCCTGGCTGGTCGTCTTCGAGGGGGTCAACGACATCGGCACCGCCGCGGCCACCCCGGCCGCCCAGCGGAGCGTCACCGCCGAACTGACCGCCGCGTACGAGCAGATCGTGGTCCGCGCGCACGCGCAGGGCATCCGGGTGTACGGGGCCACGCTGACGCCGTTCGGCGGCAACACGATGTACGACGACCCCGACGGGCACCGCGAGTCGGCCCGGCAGGCGGTCAACTCATGGATCCGTACGAGCGGGACGTTCGACGCGGTCATCGACCTCGACCGTGCCGTCCGTGACCCGCAGGACCCGCGCCGACTGCTCCCCACCCTGCACGACGGGGACTGGCTGCACCTCAACCCGGAGGGCTACCGGACGCTGGCCGCGGCCGTCCCCCTGCGGCTCTTCCGGCAGGCGCCCGCGAGGCTCGACATTGATTGACGGTTCAAATGGAATGGACTTACGGTATGTCTACATCTTGAAGGTTCAAGTTAAGGCGGGGCGAGCCGCTCTTCGGAGGCGGGCCCGGCCGGGTGAAGCCCTCCGCCGGCACTCTTCCCGGGGGCTCGGCCGCGGGGCGTGGGTGCCGCTGACGGCGATGTACCCGCTGGGTGACAAGGGGTCCTTGTGATCGGGTCGGGGTTCATGACCCACGGGCTGCCGCTCACCACCCGCGAGATGCTGACGACGGGTCAGCCGCCGGGCCGGTCATCGCACTTCGACGCCCGGGTCGGTGACGCGCTCGCCCGCGGTGACGTCGACGAACTCGCGGTGTTCCGGATCCGGCGCCCGGAATGCCGCACGCCCATCCGGCTGTTGACCACTGCATCCCGCTGTTCGTCGCCCTGGGCTCCGGCCCGAGCGCCGACCGGCCGGTGAGCACTGGCGTCGACGGCTGCATGACGGGCTTCTCGAAGCGGTCGTTCCGGACCGCTGTGTGAGGTCGCCCGTCTCTCGCACGGGTACGGGGCCTTGTCCGGCCCGTACCCGTGAATGTGGCCCGAACCGCGCCGCCAAATCACCCCCATCTCCTCGGAGTTGAGACACATGACAGAACGTGCCGACCGGATCATCGACGCTCTGCGCAGCGGACACGACTACCTCACCACCGTCGTGCACGGCCTCGCCGCCGCAGACCTCGACCGGCCCTCCGGGGCATCGGAGTGGACCGTTGCCCAGGTGCTCAGCCACCTCGGCAGTGGCGCGGAGATAGGCCGGGCCGCCCTTGAAGGCGCGCTGAGCGGCACCGGGCCCAAGGACATGGACTTCAACAAGTCCGTGTGGGCGCGCTGGGACGCGATGTCCCCGGCCGAGCAGGCCGAGGGGTTCGTCGCCTCCAACGAGGCGCTGGTGCGCGCCTATGAGGGTCTCGACGCGCGGACGCGTCAGGACCTGCGGATCGACCTCGGGTTCCTGCCCGCGCCCGTGGACGTGGCCACCGCCGCGGGCATGCGGCTCAGCGAGTTCGCCAACCACTCCTGGGACGTGGAGGTCGCCTTCGACCGGACCGTGGGCCTGGCGCGGGCGGCGACCGAGCCGCTTCTCGACCAGGTCGGCATGCTCATAGGCTTCGTCGGCAAGGCCGACACTCTTGGCGGCCGGCACGTCCGCGTCGCAGTCCGCACCACCTCCCCCGAGCGGTCGTTCGGGCTGGACCTGGGCGACGCGGTCGCGCTCACCGACGAACCGGCCGAGCCCGACGCCGTGCTCAGCACACCGGCGGAGTGGTGGCTCCGGCTCGTCACGGGCCGCCACGCGCCCGCGAACACGCCCGAGGGTGTGACCCTCGCCGGGGACGGCGTGACGCTGGACGACCTGCGCAAGGTGTTTCCCGGCTTCTGACCGGTACGTACCTGAAGAGGGCGAGGGGCTGTGGTGTGGGGGTGCCCCGGACATCACAGCCCCTCACTGTTCGGCCACCAAGGCCACCAAGGCCACCAAGGCCACCAGGGCCACTATGGCTACGGCTACTGCTGCTTCGGCTTCTCGGTGGCGTGGCCCTCGGCCCCGGGGACCGGCGGCACCGGCAGCAGGTCGTGCAGTTGCGCGTACCGCTGGGCACAGGCCGTCTGCGCGATGGCCTCGGAGACCGCGTCGGCCAGGGGGCGCGAGGACTCGCTCAGCAGGCGGCGGGCCTTGTCCGTGAGGGTCACCTCGATGCCGCGCCGGTCGCCGCACGCCGAGTTCTTGCTGATCAGCCCCGCGTGCTGCAAGCAGGCGACCTGGTAGGTCAGCCGCGTCTTCGGGCGCCCCAGCAACTCCGCGATCCGGGTCATCCGCAGGCTGGAGCCGGGCTGGTCGGCCAGTAGGCACAGCACCAGGAACTCGTCGTGCGAGATCCCCATGGCGTCCTTGACCCGTGAGCGCAGCGACTGCTCGATCGCCCCGGCCGCGGCCAGCAGCCGCATCCAGGCCCGCAGCTCCGCCGGCAGCAGCCCGGCGTCACCTGCCGGCAGCCCGTCGCCGCCCGTCGGCTCACGTTCGGGCTGGTCGGCGGGGGAGGGGGAGTCGGCCATAGTCCCCAAGTCTACCTGTTGTTCAATTTTAGATAATCGGCTAGCGTGGGGTCATCCAAATTTGGATTACTGAGTCGATCGTTCGAAACCGTCATTCGAAAGCGTCAGGAGAAGTCCCATGACCGTCGCCGTGGAAACAGGCTTGTGGCAGCTCGACCCCGCCCGCACCACCGTCGCCATCAAGCACAGGACGATGTGGGGCATGGTCGCCGTGAAGGGCGCCTTCGGCGGCGTCATCGGCGAGGGCGAGGTCCAGCCCGACGGCACCGCCCGCGGCACGATCACCCTGGACGCCGCGTCCCTGGACACCAAGAACCGCAAGCGCGACGAGCACCTGCGCGGCGGCGACTTCTTCGACGCCGACCGGCACCCCTCCCTCGTCTTCGCGGTCCGCGACGCCATGGTCCGGCAGGACGACACCGTCGAGATATCCGGTCAGCTGACCGTCCGTGGCATCAGCCGCCCGCAGTCCGTCACCGCCCGCGTCACCGGCGCGACCGCCTCCGCGGTCACGCTCACCGCCGAGTTCACCGTGGACCGGGAACAGTTCGGCATGGGCTGGAACCAGATGGGCATGATCCGCGGCCTGACCACCGTCACGGCGACGCTCGCCTTCACACGTACGTCCGCGTAGGCGAATCCACGTACGTCGGGCCGGTAAGCGCGTACGCCCGCGTATGCCCGCGTATGCCCGCGTACGTCGGCGCGGGCGTACGCGGGCGGGGTTTGCCGAGGCCCGGGCCAGGGGCTGGAACGGGGTCTGCGAGGCGGGCCGATCACTTGAACCGTCGCGTCGAAGCGGCGGCCATGGAGGTCGCGCGGGGGCCTCGCGCGACGCGGGATTGGGTGAGGTCGTCGCACCGGACGACCACTGCCTGCCGCGGGGTCGATGCCTGCTGGACACCGCGCTGGCCGTCCGCGCGGAGGAACCCGACGCGGACGGCCGGCTGCGGCTGGAGGTGACCTTCCAGGACTCCCGCCACGCCGAGTGGGCACTGTGGCAGCTCGGCAGGGACGCGGAAGCCCTGGCACTGCAGTCGCTGCGCACCTCCCTGCACGACCGCGCCGCCGCGATCGCCGCCCGCTACGGAGACCCGTCCTGAGGCCGGCCCGCTTCCTCGGCGATCCGGGCGAACCGGCCGGCGTTCACCCGCAGGCCGGACAGGCGGGATACGACATCTCCCGCACGGAACTTCCCGCGCGGAGCGCTACGGCCCCGGGTCGAGCGAGCGGTCCGTCACGCGTGCCAGGTGCGCGGCGAACACCTCGCGAGTCTCCGGCGTCAGCGTCCGCAGGGCCACCGCGGCCGTGATGATCACGTCGCACAGCTCGGACCGGACGTCGTCCCACGTGTGGGACACGCCCTTGCGCGGGTTCTGCCCGGTGGCGCCGATCACCGCCTCGGCGACCTCGCCGACCTCCTCCGAAAGCTTCAACATCCGCAGGAGCAGGGCCTCTTGGGGCGGGCGGGCCGGCTGGGCACTCGCCAGCCGGTCCTGGAGACGGTCGATGGACTCCCAGAGATCGTCGTCGCTCATGACGGTCAGCGTGTCACGGGCCCGGCCGCACCAGGGCGGGTGCCGGTGACGGTCCCTGTGGCAAGCGGCTCCAAGCCGCTCCCGAGAAGTCCCGGGCGGCCCAAGCAGTCCAAGGAGATCCCAAGCCCTCCTAGCCGCTGTACGACATGCTGTCCTCGTCGAACAACTCCCCCTGCTCGCCCTCCCGTTCGCTTCTTCCGCTGCGCAGCCGCTCGCAGCGGAGCCCCACGACGGCCAGCGTCGCGGCCGCCGTGCCCGCGAGGGCGACCGGCACCATCCAGCCGCGGTCGACCGCGTGGCCGAGGGCGTGGTCCAGCGAGAGCCGGCCGGGACCCGTGACGGCGAGGCCCGCCGCCGCGAGGCCCAGGGACGCGGCATGCTCGTAGCCGCCACTCTGGTTGAAGAAGCCGTTCGGGGCGTGCACCGCCGACGCGCCCGCCATCGCACCGGCCGCGGCGGCGCCGGCCGCCGGGGTCGCGAGGCCCAGCGCGAGGAGCGTGCCGCCGCCCGCCTCCGCCAGGCCCGCCGCGGCCGCGCTCGCCCTGCCGGGCGCGTACCCCACGGACTCCATGAACTGGCCGGTCCCGGAGAGCCCGCCCCCGCCGAACCAGCCGAAGAGCTTCTGCGTCCCGTGCGCCGCGAGCACCCCGCCCGTGGCGAGGCGGAGCAGCAGCAGTCCCAGGTCGCGTCGGTCGAAAGAGGTCACGGTTCTCGTCACTCCTCGGATGTCCCGGCTGGTGTCCCGACCGGCGTCCCGGTCGGCCGTTCTCACGCGAACGGCGCCTGTTGTCTCGTACGCCGCCTGCCCACCGTCGCACCGAACGGTCGCCCGGGTGCCGGCCCGCGCCGCCGTTCGGGTGGCGGGGGCGGCCGGGCGGTGTGAGTCTGACGTCCATGACGATTCAGGTAGCCAAGCTGAGCAACCCGGCCGTCCGGGAGTTCGTCAGCGCCGTGAACGCCCATGACCGGGACGCCTTCCGGGCCGTCCTCGCGCCCGGCGCGACCATGTCCGACGACGGTTCGGACCGCGACCTCGACGAGTGGACCGAACGGGAGATCTTCGACTCCCACGGCCATATGGAGGTCGACAACGAGTCGGACGGCGGCCTCGCCCTCCTCGCCCGCTACAGCAACGACGCCTGGGGCGAGATGCGGACGCGGTGGAGCTTCACCGTCGACGGCGGCGGCAGGATCTCCCGCTTCGAGACCGGCCAGGCGTAGCGACCGCGGCGATTCGGCCGTCGGAGTCCTGCCCCCCCTGTGGTCTTGCCCTGCGGTCTTGCTCCGCGGTCGTGCACTGCGGTCGTGCTCCCGCGGTCTTGCCCTCGTGTGCACTCCAACTCCTAGCGTCCATGGGCATGGAGAGCAACGGAAGCACGCGGAACGACGACGGACGCAGGACTCTGGGGCGCAGCGGTATCGAGGTGAGCGCCCTCGGTTTCGGCTGTTGGGCCATCGGCGGCGAGTGGACGAGACCCGACGGGCAGCCCCTGGGCTGGGGCAAGGTCGACGACGACGAGTCCGTACGGGCGATCCGTCGCGCCCTCGATCTCGGCGTCACCTTCTTCGACACGGCGGACGCGTACGGCACCGGGCACAGCGAGCGTGTCCTCGCGCGGGCGCTCGGCAAGCGGCGGGCCGATGTCGTCGTCGCGACCAAGTGGGGCAACGTCATCGACGAGGAGCGCAGGCTCGCCGTGGGCAGCGACGACTCCCCGGAGTACGCCCGACGCGCGCTGATCGCCTCACTGCGACGGCTGGACACCGACCACATCGACCTCTACCAGCTCCACATCTCCGAGGCCGACCCGGAGCGTGCCGCCCAACTCCGGGACATCTGCGAGGAGTTCGTCCGCGAGGGACTCGTCCGTGCGTACGCCTGGAGCACCGACGACCCCGAGCGGGCCGCGGTATTCGCCGAGGGCGAGCACTGCGCGGCCGTGCAGCACCGCCTCAACGTCCTCCAGGACGCACCCGAAATGCTCGCGCTCTGCGAGGAGTCGGGGCTCGCGAGCATCAACCGCAGCCCGCTGGCCATGGGGTTGCTGACCGGCAGCCGCGGGCCCGGCCAGCCCCTCGAAGCGGGCGACATCCGCAGCAGGCCGCCCGCCTGGCTCCCGGGCTTCAGCGACGGCGGCGGCGCCGACCCCGAGTGGCTCGCACGCGTCGACGCCCTCCGGTCCGTCCTCACCAGCGACGGCCGTACGCTCGCCCAGGGCGCCCTCGCCTGGCTGTGGGCCCGTAGCCCGCGCACCGTGCCCATCCCCGGCTTCCGCTCGGTCGCACAGGCCGAGGAGAACGCGGGCGCACTCGCACAAGGCCCGCTCAGGGCAGGGCAGTTGGCCGAGATCGACGAGGTCCTGGGCCGCTGAACTGCGGACGCACGGGCTCTCACCCGGATTGATGGGCAGCCGTTCCGTGGCCCGGGTCGCAATCCCGCGGTCCCACGCGGAATCCCCCCACCCGAACCGTCGGAACGGCTGCCGCCTCCCCCCAGAGGTGTGGCACGGAAGTCCTGTGCTCCAAGTGTGAAGTTCTGGTGGAGGAGTGTCGAGCATAGGCCGCCTACCGGCAGGTATGGTCCGGAGGGGAGTATTCCGTTTGTGCAGATTGGCTGGGCCCCCGAAGGGGCGCGGGGAACCGCGCGACCAGCCACGTACAACCGCACCCTCCGTACGGCCGGCGGCGGCCTACCCCCGCCCCACGTACGGCATGGCGGTAGCGAGAACCGTCGCGAACTGCACATTCGCCTCAAGCGGCAACGCCGCCATGTGCCGCACCGTACGAGCCACGTCCGCCACATCCATCACCGGCTCGGCCACCACCTCCCCGTTCGCCTGCAGCGCCCCCGTCTGCATCCGCTCGGTCATGTCCGTCGCCGCGTTGCCGATGTCGATCTGCCCGCAGGCGATCCGGTAGGGCCGCCCGTCCAGCGACAGCGACTTCGTGAGGCCGGTCAGCGCGTGCTTGCTCGCCGTGTACGCGGCCGAGTGCGGGCGTGGCGTATGGGCCGAGATCGAGCCGTTGTTGATGATCCGGCCGCCCTGCGGATCCTGCTCCTTCATCTGCCGGTACGCCGCCTGCGCGCACAGGAACGCCCCGTCGAGGTTGGTGCCGACCACATGCCGCCAGGCCTCGTACGGCAGCTCCTCGAACGGAACTCCGCCCGGGCCGAAGGTGCCCGCGTTGTTGAAGAGGAGGTCCAGCCGCCCGAAGTGCTCCCGTACGGCGGCGAAGAGCGCGGCCACCTCGTCGGGGTGCGAGACATCGGTGCGCACACACAAGGACGTGCTGTCCTTCGCGGCCGGCTGCCCCGGCAGCCCCTGCCGTGCCGTCTCCGCGAGCGCCGCGGTCTCCTCCAGGCGCTCCGCGCGGCGGCCCGCGAGCGCCACCGACCAGCCGGTGCGCAGCAGTTCCACGGCCACGGCCCGGCCGATCCCCGAGCCCGCTCCCGTCACGACCGCGATCTTCGTTCCCTTGGCGTTCATGGCCCAGCAGCGTACGTGAGGACGGGCGATCTTCCGCCACGCGAATCTCATCTGTCCGACATCTGACTGGTGTGTACGTGACAGTCCGGCGTCGAATCTGATCACTCCAATACCTAGTACAACAACAGTCAGGGGAGGGCCAGATGACACTCGCAGGCAACCAGCAACAGTCGCAGCACGCCCCCGAACTCCGCGCCGCCGCCCGTCACCTCGGACGCCGCCGTTTCCTCACCGTCACCGGCGCGGCCGCCGCGCTCGCCTTCGCCACCAACTTGCCGACCGCGGGCGTGGCAGGAGCCGCGGAACTCGACGCGGCGAAGATCACCGACGACCCCTTCACGCTCGGCGTCGCCTCCGGCGACCCGCAGGCCACCTCCGTGCTGCTGTGGACCCGTCTCGCACCCTCTCCGTTCCAGGCCGACTCCGGTCTGCCGGCACAACGCGTCGTCGTACGCTGGGAGTTGGCCCGCGACGAACGCTTCAGACACATCGTCAGACGCGGCGCCGCCGTCGCCCACCCCGAGTTCCACCACTCCGTACACGTCGAGGTCGGCCACCTCGACTCCGACCGGGTCTTCTACTACCGCTTCCGCGTGGGCAGTTGGGTCAGCGAGACCGCCCGTACACGCACCGCGCCCTCGTCCCGCTCGGACGTCTCCGAACTGACGCTGGCCGTGGTCTCCTGCCAGGCGTACCACGACGGGTACTTCACCCCGTTCGGCCATCTTGCCGAGGACGACGTCGACGTGGTCTTCCATGTCGGCGACTACCTGTACGAGTACGCGGTCAACTCCGTCGGCGGCGTGCGCAATTACACCGACCGCGTGCTGCCCGACATATTCAACCGGGAGACGATCACGCTGGAGGACTACCGGCTGCGGTACGCCCTCTACAAGACCGACCCCGACCTGCAGGCCGTGCACGCCGTGCACCCCTTCGTCGTCACCTGGGACGACCACGAGACCGAGAACAACTATGCGGACGACATCCCCGAGAACGACGTACCGCCGGAGGAGTTCCTGCTGCGCCGCGCCGCCGCGTACCGCTCGTACTGGGAGAACCTGCCGCTGCGTCACCCGCAGCGACCCGAGGGTGCCGACATGCGGCTCTACCGCCGTCTGAACTGGGGGCGGCTCGCGCAGTTCGACATCCTCGACACCCGGCAGTACCGCACCGACCAGGCGAACGGCGACGGCTGGAAGACGCCCACCCCCGAGTCGGAGGCCGAGTCGCAGACCCTGCCGGGGCTCGCCCAGGAGCGCTGGCTGACCGACGGCTGGAAGCGGTCGAACGCGCTGTGGAACGTCGTACCGCAGCAGGTCGTCTTCGCCCGCCGCAACCACGCCACCGCCGGCAACACCACCCTCAGCATGGACGCCTGGGACGGCTACCCGGCCTCACGCCGGCGGCTCCTCGCGGGCGCCGAGGCCGCCGGTGTGGAGAACCTGATGGTGCTCACCGGCGACGTCCATGTGTCGTACGCCTTCGACATCAAGCAGGACTTCGCCGACCCGGGGTCGCGGACGCTGGGTACGGAGATCGTCGCCACGTCGGTCACCAGTGGGCAGAACGGGGCCGCCCGGCCCGCCAACTGGGCCGGTTACCTTGCCGCCAACCCGCACATGAAGCACTACAACGGGCACCGGGGGTATTCGACGGTTCGCCTCGGGCGGGAACTGGCTCGGGTGGACTTCAAGACGGTGGCTGCCGTGACCACGCCTGGGGCTGCGATCACGACCGCCGCGTCGTTTGTCACCGAGGTGGGGGATCAGGGGTTGAAGCCGGTGTAGTGCCTGCGGTGGGAGGAGTGGGGGACTGCGGGTGGCTCGTCGGGTGCGGGTCGGTCGTGGCTGGGCGCGCAGTTCCCCGCGCCCCTGAAAGCCAAAAGACTGCGCAGTTCCCCGCGCCCCTAAAGGGGCGCCACCTCGCCCGGATACGTGACGCCGACGCGGTCCCGTACCGCGTCCAGCGTTCGCATTACTGCCAGGGTGCCGTCGAGGGGGACCAGGGGGGACTCGGTCTCGCCGGCGCGGAGGCAGCGCATGACCTCTATGGCCTCGTGCTTGAGACTGGCCCGGGTTCCGTCGGTCGCGCTCGCGGTGAACTCCTGTGGGTCGCGGCCGTCGCGGTGCAGTACGAAGCGGTCGGCGTGGAAGAAGCCGGACGGGATGTCGATACGGCCCTCGGATCCGGTGACGGAGGCGGAGGTCGACGTGCCGCCCACCAGAGAGCAGTGCAACGAAGCGAGAGCACCGCTCTCCCAGGAGAGCAGCATTCCCGTCTGGAGATCGACGCTCTCGTCGGAGAGCACCGCTCTCGCCATCACCTCCGAGGGCTCACCGAGCAACAGGTGCGCGAACGACACCGGATAGACACCCAGGTCGAGCAGCGCGCCGCCGCCCTGCGCCGGATCGCGCAGCCGGTGGGTGGGAGGGAAGGGCCCCGAAAGACCGAAGTCGGCCTGGACCGTGCGGACCTCACCGATCGCCCCCTCGTCGACCAGCGCCTTCAAGCGCCGGATCAGCGGGTTGCAGTACATCCACATGGCCTCCATCAGGAAGCTCCCGCGCTCCTTCGCGAGGCCGACCAACTCCTCGGCCTCGCGCGAGTTCAGCGTGAAGGCCTTCTCGCACAGCACGTTCCGGCCCGCCTCGAGACAGAGCCCGGCCGCCGCCCGGTGCGCCGAGTGCGGAGTCGCGACGTACACGACATCCACGTCCTCGTCCGCCGCGAGGCTCTCCCAGTCGCCGTACGCCCGGGGTATCCCGAACCGCTCCGCGAACGCCTTCGCAGACTCCTCGGTGCGCGACGCCACCGCGACCACCTCGGCGTCCGGCAGATCGATCAGATCCGCCGTGAACGCCCCGGCGATCCCACCGGTCGCCAGCACGCCCCACCGCACACGCTCTCCCGCCATCCCAACCCCTCGCTCCATGAGCACGATCATCCGATGGCCGAAGACCCGAACCCGAACGCGGTCGACGATCCGAACGTCGCCGACGACTCGAACGCGATGGTCTCGACCACCTGTACGAGCTGAGAGCATAGGTGGCGTATTCCACAAACAGGGAGGGGCACATGTCCGAGCGTGGCCGCACCACGCGGGACCAGGACGGCCCGGAGGGGCACATACCGAGCGCGGCCGTTACCGGGGCGGTCACCGACGCGGTCGACGTGGGCGACGCGGTCGACGCGGTCACCGAAGAGACCGCGACCGCCGCTGCGGCGGCACCGGTACCGCCACCGGAGGCCCGCCGTTCCGTGGGACTCCTGGTCACCCTTGTCCTCGGCGGCCTCACCGCCGTACCGCCGCTGTCCATGGACATGTACCTCCCGGCGCTCCCGGAGGTCACCGACGCGCTCCACGCGTCCGCGGCCACCGTGCAGCTGACGCTCACCGCGTGCCTCGCCGGCATGGCGCTCGGACAGCTGGTCGTCGGCCCGATGAGCGACAAGTGGGGGCGTAGACGGCCGCTCATCGTCGGACTGCTCCTCTACGTCGTCGCCACCGCCGTCTGCGCGGTCGCGCCCACCATCGAACTCCTCGTCGCCTTCCGGCTGCTCCAGGGCCTCGCGGGCGCCGCCGGGATCGTCATCGCACGGGCCGTCGTACGCGACCTCTACGACGGCGTCGACATGGCCCGCTTCTTCTCCACGCTCATGCTGATCTCCGGGGTCGCGCCGATCATCGCCCCGCTCATCGGCGGACAGGTGCTGCGCATCACCGACTGGCGGGGCGTCTTCTACATCCTGACCGCCATCGGGATCGTGCTGACCGTCGTCGTCTGGCGGATGCTGCCCGAGACCCTCGCGCCCGAGCACCGGCACAGCGGCGGCACCGTCGAAGCGCTGCGGACCATGCGCGGTCTGCTCGCCGACCGCGTCTTCACCGGCTACATGCTCACGGGCGGCTTCGCCTTCGCGGCGCTCTTCGCATACATAAGCGCGTCGCCGTTCGTGATCCAGGAGATCTACGGCGCCTCCCCGCAGACGTACAGCATCCTCTTCGGCGTCAACTCGATCGGCCTCGTGGCCGTCGGCCAGATCAACGGCAAGATCCTCGTCGGCCGGGTCAGCCTCGACAAGGTGCTCGCGGTCGGCCTCGGGATCATCACCACCGCCTCGGCCGCGCTGCTGCTGATGGCGAGCGGGGTCTTCGGCGAGGTGGGTCTCGTCCCGATCGCCGTCGGCCTCTTCGTCCTCATGTCCGCGATGACCCTGTGCATGCCCAACACCAACGCACTCGCCCTCATGCGCACCCGGCACGCCGCGGGCTCCGCCTCCGCGCTGCTCGGCACCTCCTCCTTCCTCGTCGGCGCGCTGGCCACACCCCTCGTGGGCATCGCCGGGGAACACACCGCGGTCCCGATGGCCGTCGTCCAGTTGGCGTGTTCACTGGTCGCCGTCGGCTGCTTCGTGGGACTGTGCCGTCCCTGGCGGAGACAGGCGGACGCGAAGGGAGCAGAGAGCTGAGCGCACCGAGACTGCGCCTCGGCACACCGGAACGTGCCGGGCTCGACCCCGACGAACTCGACCGTCTCGTACGGGAGTTCCGGCGGCTCACCGACGGGGACCGGCCCTGGGCCCCGGGCGCCGTACTGGTCGCCGGACGCGGACCCGTGATCGCCGTCGAGGAGGCGGCGGGGTGGGCGGTGCGGTACTCCGCGTACGACGAGGTCACCGGCGCGGGCGTCGAGCTGCCCCGCGAGGCCCGCGTCCCGGCGGCCGCGGACACCGTCTTCGACCTGGCCTCCCTCACGAAGCTCTTCACGAGCGTGGCCGCCGTGCAGCAGCTGGAGCGCGGCACGCTCGGCATCGACGCCCGGGTCGGGGCGTATCTGCCGGACTTCACCGCGGCCGCCGAGTACGGAATCACCGTGCGGCACCTGCTCACCCACACCTCCGGGCTGCGTCCCGAACTCCCGCTGTACGACTGCCGGGACGACAGGGCGCGGCTCGCCCTGCTGCGTGCCGAGGAGCCGCTGACCGCGCCCGGCGGCCCGTACGCCTACTCGGACCTCAACATGCTGCTCCTCCAGCACGTCCTCGAACGGATCACCCGGCGCCGCCTGGATGTCCTCGTCCGGGACGGCATCACCCGGCCGCTCGGGATGACGGCCACCGGGTTCGGACCCCGCCCGGACGCGGCCGCCACCGAGGACCAGCGGCTGCCGTGGGCCAAGACGGACCGGGGGATGCTGCGGGGCGAGGTCCACGACGAGAACGCCTGGGCGCTGGGCGGAACCGCGGGCCACGCGGGCCTCTTCTCGACGGCGGGCGACCTGGCGGTCTTCTGCCGCACGCTGCTGGCGGGCGGCTCGTACGGCACGGCCCGCATCCTCGGCCCCGACTACGTCGAACTCCTCCTCTCCCCACCCGGCCTCGGCTTCGCCCTCGACCAGCCCTGGTTCATGGGCGAGCTGGCCGGCCACGGAGCCGCGGGCCATACGGGCTTCACGGGTACGTCGCTGGTCCTCGACCCGTCGACGGACACGTTCCTGGTGCTCCTGGCGAACACGGTCCACCCGCGCCGCCGCCCCTCGGACAGCGGCCCCCGGGCGGCAGCGGCGACACGACTGGCACGGGCGGTACGGGGGGCGTGAGCGGTGCGCTGGTTTGTGAGCAGTGCTCTGTTCTGCGGCCGGCGCTCTCGGCTGTCGGCGCCTGTGCCGGATTGTGAGCGGTGCTCTGGTACGCGAACGGTGCTCTGGTACGCGAACGGTGCTCTGGTGCGTGAGCGGTGCTCTGGTGCGCGAGCGGTGCTTCCGGCTGTCGGTGCCACGCGTGGTGTGAGCACTGCTCTCGCTGGAGAGCACCGCTCACCCGACCCGCACCGGCACCCCTCGTAGACTTCCCCCGTGACCGTCCCCGTTTCCCCAGCCGAGACCCTGCGCGTGGCCCTGGCGGGGCTGCTCGACGGGCTGCCGACGAAGGCGGCCGCGCAGGCCGTCGAGCGGCTGATCGTGAACTACCGGGGGACCACCCCGACCGACGCCCCGATCCTGCGCGACCGCGCGGACGTGGCCGCGTACGCCGCGTACCGGATGCCCGCGACCTTCGAGGCCGTACGGGCCGCGCTGGACGCCTTCGCGGACGTCGTGCCCGAGTGGACGCCGGGCCGCCATGTGGACGTCGGCGGTGGGACGGGCGCGGCCACCTGGGCCGTCAACGCCACCTGGCCCGAGGAGCGGCCGGTGACCGTGCTCGACTGGGCCGAACCCGCGCTCGCCCTCGGCCGTGAACTCGCCTCGCGGAACCCGCTGTTGAAGTCCGCCGAGTGGCAGCGCTCTCGTATCGGAGCGGCGCTCACCATCGAGAGCACTGATCTCGTCACGGTGTCGTACGTCCTCGGCGAGCTCACCGAGCAGGCCCGCACCGAAGTCGTGGACGCCGCCGCGAGCGCCGCCCAGGCCGTCGTGATCATCGAACCCGGCACGCCGGACGGCTACGCCCGTGTCATCGGGGCCCGCGACCGCCTCGTCGGCGCCGGCTTCCACATCGCCGCCCCCTGCCCGCACAGCGCCGCCTGCCCGATCGTCCCCGGCGAGGACTGGTGCCACTTCTCGGCCCGGGTCAGCCGTTCCTCGCTGCACCGGCAGGTCAAGGGCGGCTCACTGGCGTACGAGGACGAGAAGTTCAGCTATGTCGCCGCCACCCGCTTCCCGGTGACCCCGGCCTCCTCCCGGGTCGTACGGCGGCCGCAGATCCGCAAGGGGCAGGTGCTCCTCGACCTGTGCGAGACCGAGGAGCAGCTGCGCCGCTCGACCGTGACGAAGCGCCACGGACTCCTCTACAAGGCGGCCCGCGACGCGGACTGGGGCGACGCCTGGCCGCCCCCGGTCCAGGGTGACGGCTCAGACGCGTAGCTCCTGCGTGCAGCACTTCACACTGCCGCCGCCCTTGAGCAGTTCGCTCAGGTCCATGCCGATCGGCTCGTACCCGCGCTCCCGGAGCGGGTCGAAGAGGCCGGTCGCGGACTGCGGGAGCAGCACGTGCAGACCGTCGGAGACGGCGAAGTCGCCCTCGCCCTCGTTGATGTGGACCGGTTCGCGGACGCGGTCGAAGCCGTTCGTCTTGAACACCATGTCCGGCAGGCCGCGGCGGGGGAGGTGTAAGGAGGGCTCCTTACGAAGGCCGCGGGTACTGCGGGTACTGCGGGTACCGCGGGGGTAGTTGGTGCCCATGGTGTGCCGCGAGTGGGTCTCTCGGCGGGAGCCGAACGGGTTGGGTTTCGCCCCCGCCGCCCCTACCCGTTCCCGTCCCTTCTGGGGGCTGCGCCCCCAGGCCCCCGCATCGGCCTGAACGGCCTCGTCCTCAAACGCCGGACGGGCTGGTTGTGCCTGGACTGGGCTGTAGAGGTTCGGGCCGGCCGCGAAAATCTTCAGCCCCTCCGGCGTTTGAGGAGCGGGGGTTCGGGGGCTGGCCCCCGAAAGGGACGATGGGGGTCCCCCCGCTCGAGCGAAGCCGAGAGTGGGGGAGGGTAGGGGTGGCGGGGGCGAGAATCGTCGTCACGCGAGACGGAGCGTCTTGTCGGGCTGGTAGATTTGGGCGTATGGCTCATACGTCCGCCCAGCCCCCGCAGAAGTCCGCCCCCGATTCCAGCCGCCGCAGCGAGAAGTCCCGGCGGGCGATCTACGACGCCGCCCTCGCGCTCGTGAGCGAGGTCGGCTACCCGAAGACCACCATCGAGGGCATCGCGGCCCGCGCGGGCGTCGGCAAGCAGACGATCTACCGGTGGTGGTCGTCGAAGGCCGACGTCCTGCTGGAGGCGTTCATCGACCTGAGCGCCCAGGCGGCGGAGGCGGCCGCCCGCCCGGAGGTCGTCGGGGAGCAGGCGGCGTACGAGATCCCCGACACCGGCGACCTGGAGGCCGATCTCAAGCTGGTGCTGAGGGCGACGGTCGACGAGCTGCTGGACCCCACCTTCGAGGCGCCGTCACGGGCCTTGGCCGCCGAGGGTGTCGTCAACGAACAGGTCGGCCGGGAGTTCGTCGGCAAGCTCCTCGAACCCCAGCTCCAGCTGTATGTGAAGCGCCTGCGCGCCGCCCAGGAACAAGGCGCCGTACGTAGGGACATCGACCCGCGCATCGCCCTGGAACTCTTCGTCTCGCCACTCGCCCAGCGCTGGCTCCAGTACACGGGCCCCATCACGCACGAGTACACCGACAAGCTCGTCGAGTACGCCCTCTACGGCCTCGCGCCACGTGGGCCCGCCGCCCGCTGACCGCCGGCCCACCGGCCCTCCGCCCGCGCCAGCCGCCCCGGCGCGTCCGTGATGATTCCGTCGCAGCCGAGCGCGAGGGCGCGGTCGCGCTGCGCCGGGGTCACCACGGTGTGCGCCCACACGCGGGGGACGCCGGACCTGACGGCCCGTACGAGATCGCGGTCGCGGGCCTCGTGGTCCACGTCCAGGACGTCCACGAACGACCGCCACCGCTCGGGCCGGTCCGTACGCATCTGCCGTGCCGACCGCCACAACTGCGAGACCAGGCCCATGCGGTGGGCCTGCCGCGCCACCACCGGGTGGTTGGAGTTGACCAGCACCGAGCGGGTCAGGCCGCGTGACCTGATCATCGCGGCGAGGGTCGGCAGGCTCCGCGGGTCCTTGGCCTCCAGCATCAGCACCACCCGTCCGCCGAACCGGTCGAGCACCTCGGCGAGCGTCGGCGGCCGCTCGGGGCGCCAGCTCCCCAGCAGCCCGTCCCCGGGGCGCAACCGGACCCCCTCCCAGTCCCGCCGGTCGAGTGCGTCCACCGGGCCGCCCATGTAGGTCGTGCGGTTCAGGGTCGCGTCGTGCATGACCACCATCGTCCCGTCGCGCAGTATCCGGGTGTCCAGGTCGAGCACCTGGGCCGTACCGCGCTCGTACGCGGCCACGAGGCCCGACATGCTGTTCTCCGGCACCTCCCGGGCGCCGCCGCGGTGCGCGGTGTGGACGATGCGGGGGAGTGCGGACACCGTCAGCGGGCCGGCGTCCCGTTCGAGCGGGGTGATCGCCCCGCCCTGTCCCACGAGGGCCAGCGAGGTGAGACCAGCGATACCCGTCAGCGCAGCCCGTGTGACCATGCCGACACCGTAGGTGGGCAAATCGTCTCAAAGTATGCAATGACACTCGATCGATGGCCCGGTCGGGCATCGTCCCGCCTACCCCGGATGTGGGCTCCGGCCCCCCGTGACGCAGGATGGTGGGACCATAGGGCATGCTGTCCGCACAACAGCCAGGGCGAGGGGATCGATGAGCGCAGAGATGGGCCGCCGCTCGGGCGGGCAGGGCAGGATCTCCCAGTGGCTGCGTGGCCGACGGCCTCGTACGGACTCGGGAGACGACTCCTCGGGTCGTGAGGAACTGCTGCTTGCCGCCGCCGGAGCCGGGCTGCCGCTCGCGCCCGCCGCCCATCCCTCCGCCTACCGATGTTCCTGTGACCGGGTCGGGTGTCCCACCCCCGCGCGGCACCCCGTGTCCTTTGCCTGGCAGACGCAGTCCACGACCGACCGGGCGCAGATCGAGCGGTGGGCGCGGCATCAGCCGCTCGCCAACTTCATCACCGCGACCGGCATGGTGCACGACGTGCTGGACGTTCCGCTGGAGGCGGGGCAGGAGGCGCTGGAGCGGTTGCTCGACCTCGGTGTCGAGGTCGGGCCCGTCGCGGTGTCCGGGGGCGACCGGATGCTCTTCTTCACGGCTACGCGTGGTACGCCCGAGGACGAGGACGAGTGGTGGCCGTGTGAGCTGGATTGTCATCCGGAGACGATGGATGAGCATCCGGGGTTGCGGTGGCATTGCCGGGGGTCCTATGTGCTGGTGCCTCCGGCGCGGTTGCCCGGTGATCTGACGGTGGAGTGGGTGCGGGGGCCGGAGCATGCGCTGCCGGATCCTTTGTCGTTGCTTGAGGTGCTTACCGATGAGTGTGCTCGGTATGCGGGGGTTGAGCGGGACCATGTTGCGGCGTGGCCCCTTCGGGGCTGACGCCCCGGCCCCACCTTGCTGATTGCTTTGCCTGCGGGCCGCCTGTGGCTGGTCGCGCAGTTCCCCGCGTCCCTAAAGACCAAAAGATTGCGCAGTTCCCCGCGCCCCTAAAGGCCAAAAGACAAAAGATTGCGCCGTTCCCCGCGCCCCTGAAAGCCGAAAGCTAAAAGGCTGCGCCGTTCCCCGCGCCCCTGAAGGGGCGCCGCCCCCTACTCGCCCTTCGCCGCCGTCAGGCCCTGGATCCTGCCCAGGAACTCCACCTGTTGGTTTGCCGCGTCCTTGGACGGGTCGAGGACTGCCTGGTTGGAGATGGATTCGAGGGTGAGGGACTGTTTGGGTTCGCCGGTCATGAGGGCTTCGACGTCGGCGTTGGTGACGTTGATGGGGACGCCCTGGGCCGCTGTCTGCTTCTGGTAGTGGCGGGTGGTGAAGAAGACGAGGGCGCCGCCGGTGGTGGTGCGCAGGGCCACCGGGGCGTAGTCGCCGGAGGCCAGGGGCTCGTCGATGTACTGCTGGGCGAGGCCGGGGCGGCTCGCGCTCTTCGTGCGGTCGGAGCGCCACTTCGTGGTGTGGGTGCCCGCGGCGAAGGTGTCTCCGCCGTCCTTGAGGTAGGTCGCGTAGTCCTGGGGGAGGTCCCCGGGCGCGACCGCCAGGTCCGCCGCGGTCGCCGTGACCGGTTCCGCCCAGCCGTCCTGGTCCTTCTTGAAGTCCGGCGCCTCTTCGGCGGCGACGATCGTCAGATACGAGACCTGCCACACGTCGTCGGCGCTGCCACGGGTGAACACCAGCAGCCAACGGTCCTCGCCGCGGCCCTTGTTGGCCTTCGAGTCGGTGACGAACCAGCGCGGCCAGCCGGCCTTCTTCGGGATCGCGAACTCGGTGTCGCTCAGCTCCAGCGGCACGTAATTGGGGTTGCCGCCCGGCTGGTTCTTGCCGCCTGCCTTCAGCTTCGCGCCGTCGATGTCCCCGAGGGCGCCGGTGACCCGGTCCGCGTCCAGGGACGGGTCGTTGGCGCCGTTGGCCTCGTTGTAGGCGGCCGTGAAGTCCTTCAGCGCACGCGCGGCCTCGGTCTTCGTGGCCCCGGGGAGGACCTCCCGTTCCCCGTGCACCACCACGCACCCGCTCGCCGTCACCGACAGCACGGTCACCGACGCCGCCGTCAGCGCGCTCCGGCCGAGCCTGCGAGGCCTACGTGGGCCGTGATCCCTGCGCATGGGTACCGTCACCGTCACCGTCAGATTCCCCTTTCCCGGAGGGGAACCCTAGCGTTCCGCTGGAGAGCTGTCGTGCGCGGGTTCGTCGTGGCTGGTCGCACCGTTCCCCGCGCCCCTTTGAGGCGCGGACCGCTGCGGGGCCAGGAAGAAGGCGAGGGTCGGTACCAAGTACAGGGACCACACGACGACTTGGAGGACCGTCGGATCCGGCTGGAAGTTGAAGACGCCCTTGAGGAGCGTGCCGTACCAACTGTCCGGGGGGATGGTCCCGCTGATGTCGAAGGCCTTGTTCGTCAGCCCCGGCAGGAAGTCGGCCTCCTGGAGATCGTGGAAGCCGTACGCGAGGACACCCGCGGCCACGACGACCAGCATGGCGCCGGTCCAGGTGAAGAACTTCGCGAGGTTGATCCGCAGGGCGCCCCGGTAGAAGAGGTAGCCGAGCACGACCGCCGTCGCGATGCCCAACAGCACACCGATCAGCGGGCCTTCCGTGCCGTCGCTGGACGCGCGTACGGACGTCCAGACGAACAGGGACGTCTCCAGGCCCTCGCGGCCCACGGCCAGGAACGCGGTCGCGACCAGCGCGCCCGTACCCATCTGCAGCGCCGCGTCCAGCTTGCCGTGCAGGTCGGCCTTCAGATGGCGGGCCGTACGCCGCATCCAGAAGACCATCCACGTGACCAGGCCGACCGCGATGATCGACAGTGAGCCGCCGAGCGCCTCCTGCGCCTCGAACGTCAGCTCCTGGGAGCCGAATTCGAGCGCGCAGCCGAAGCCGAGGGCGAGTCCCACCGCGACGGCGATGCCGATCCAGATCGGCTTCAGGGCGTCCCGCCGGTCAGTCTTCACCAGATACGCGATGAGGATGCAGACGACGAGGCTGGCTTCCAGGCCTTCGCGCAGGCCGATCAGATAGTTCGCGAACACGCCTACGCCTCCTTGGAGTTCGTGGAGCTGTTGGAATCCGTGGAGTCCTTCGAGTCCGTCGAGTCCGTCGAGAACAGGGCCCGGCCCCACCAGTCGTCCTTGTCGCGGACGCCGGGCGGGACGGCGAAGACCGCTGAACCCACGTGCTGGATGTACTCGTTGAGCGCGTCGGCCGCCAGGCTCCGCTGCACCGGGATGAAGCCCTTGCGTACGTCCCGCTGGTACGCGAGGAAGAACAGGCCCGCGTCCAGGCGGCCGAGGCCGTCCGTGCCGTCGGTGAAGGAGTAGCCGCGGCGCAGGAGCGTGGCCCCGGCGTTGGTGTCGGGGTGCGCGAGCCGTACGTGCGCGTCGGGCTTCATCGCCTTCAGGAACGGCTTGTCCCGCTCCTTGGCCTTCCCGACCGGAGCGCCCTCGCCCTTGTCACGGCCGAAGATGTCCTCCTGCTCCTGGAGGGAAGTGCGGTCCCAGGTCTCGATGTTCATGCGGATGCGCCGGGCCACGAGGTACGAGCCGTCGACCATCCACGCCGGGCCGTCCTTCTCCTCGACCCACACGAACTTCTTCAGCCGGTCCGTCTCGGTGCCCGCGATGTTGCGGGTGCCGTCCTTGAACCCCATGAGGTTGCGCGGGGTCTGGGCCTCCGGAGTCGTCGAGGACGTCTTGCCGAAGCCCAGTTGGGACCAGCGGATGACGACCTTGCCGAAGCCGATGCGAGCGAGGTTGCGGATCGCGTGCACGGCGACCTGCGGGTCGTCCGCGCAGGCCTGGACGCACAGGTCGCCGCCACTGCGGTTCCCGTCGAGGTTGTCGCCGGCGAACTTCGGCAGGTCGACCAGGGCTTCGGGCCGCCGGTCCGCGAGGTCGAACTTGTCGAACAGGGACGGGCCGAAGCCGATCGTCAGGGTCAGCCGCGACGGTTTGAGACCCAGCGCCTCCCCGGTGTCGTCCGGCGGCGCCTCCGCGAGACCCCCGTACGCGCCCTCACCGACCGCGTGTCCGGCGGTCATCCGCCGTGCGGCCTCCGTCCAGTCCTTCAGCAGCTGGACGAACGCGGCCCGGTCCGTGGTCTTCACGTCGAACGCGGCGAAGTGCAGCCGGTCCTGCACCGGGGTGGCGATGCCCGCCTGGTTCGTGCCGTGGAAGGCGACCGCGGCGCCCGTCGCGGCCGCGGTCGGCTCCGTGTCGTCGCCGTCGCGGGCCATCGCCACCGCACCGCCGGCCGCGGCGGCCCCGAGCGCGAGCCCGGCACCGCCCCAGCCGATCAGTGAACGCCGCGACGGGGTACGGGAGTCGGCGCCCCGCGCCCCGCCGGGCTCGGCAGCTTCCCCTGTGTCCGTCGCGTCCGTCGTGTCTGTCGTATCCGTGGTGTTCGTGGTGTCCGTCATGGCGCCAGGGCCCCTCTTACGTCACGTCCTACTTCACGACGGCTGCGGCGAGCTTGGACAGCGGCTCCGCGAGCGCGTTCACCGCGTCGGAGAGCTCCTTGCGGTCGGCCTTGCCGACCTTGTCGTACGAGGTGAACTCGTAGGAGGTCTTGTCCTCGCGGTACTTGTCGAGCAGCGTGTTGAGCGCCGCGAACTGCGTGTCCAGCTCCTTGGTGAGCGCCGCGTCGTTCTCCGAGGCGACCGGCTTCAGCAGCGCGTACGACTTCTCCGCGCCCTCGACGTTCGCCTTGAAGTCGACGAGGTCGGTGTGCGAGTAGCGCTCCTCCTCGCCGGTGACCTTGCCGGTGGCGACCTCGTCGAGGAGTTCCTTGGCGCCGTTGGCCATCGAGGTCGGGGTGATCTCGGCCTTGCCGACGCGCTTCTGCCAGTCGGTGAGGTCGGTGATCAGCTGGTCGGCCAGCTCGGAGTCGCGGTCGGTGAGCTTCTTGTCCTGCCAGAGCGAGCGCTCCAGGCGGTGCCAGCCGGTCCAGTCCTTCTCCGGGTCCTGGCCCTCCTCCAGACCGTCCTCGCGCACGTCGACCTTCGGGTCGATGTCACCGAAGGACTCGGCGACGGGCTCGGTCCGCTCCCAGCCGATGCGCGAGTCGGCGTACGCCTTCTTCGCGGCCTCGATGTCGCCGGCCTTGACCGCCTCGGCGAAGACCTTCGCCTTGGGCAGGGTCTCGTCGGCCTGCTCCTGCGCGTAGGAGCGGTAGGCGGCGACCGCCGAGTCCAGGCGCGGGTCGCGCTTGGCGACCTTGCCGCTGCCGGTGGCCGTGACGTCCTGACGGATGCCCTTGCCCTTCATGCCCGGCTTGCAGGCGATCCGGTACTCGCCCGCCTTCACCTCGGCGGTGACCTTCTGCTTGGTGCCGGGGCCGATGTTCTCGCGCTCGGTGACGATCCGGTCGTCCGGGAACAGGAGGTAGACCTCGGTGACCTTGGAGCCCTTGTTCTCAACATCTATCTGGATGTGCCCGGCCGGGAACTTCGTCGTCGACACCTCGCACTTGGAGTCCGTGGCGGTCACCTTGACGACGCGGTCGCCGCCGCCCGAGGCATCGCTCTTCTCGGTGCAGCCCGTGACAGCGGTCACCGCCGCCGCGGTCACGGCGGCGGTGACGACGGAGAGTCGAACGGCTCGCATACAGGCTCCAAGAGGGTCACAGGAGAGGCATGGGGAAGACACAGGTCCTCGGTGAGGCTGCCCTAACTTATCCGAGGCTTACCTGACTGAAAGCCGCCCGTCCAGTGATTCAGCTCTCATTGGTGAGGTACGGCCACGGCCTGGTCACGGTGGCTCAATCCGACCCCCACTAAACGGTCAAAGACCGGTCAAGAACCCCTCACCGGGGCCACCAGGACCTCGCCGGTGCGTGGATGCGGAAACACCTCGACCTGCTGTTGGTAGACGTCCGAAAGTAGTCGGTCGGTGAAGACCTCGGCCGGCCGTCCGTCGGCCACCGCGCGCCCGGCGCGCAGGATCACGACCCGGTGCGCATAGGCCGCCGCGAGCCCCAGATCGTGCAACACCACGACCACCGCGTCCCCGGCGTGCGCCCTTGCGCGGCAGACCCGGAGCACCAGTTCCTGGTGGCGCAGATCCAGGGCAGCGGTCGGTTCGTCGAGCAGCAGCAGCCGGGTGCGCTGGGCGAGCACCCGGGCGAGCGCCACCCGCGCCCGCTCACCGCCGCTGAGCGCCGAGAAGGACCGGCCCGCGAATTCCGTGACCTCGGTCGCCGCCATGGCCGCGGCCACCGCGGCATCGTCCTCGACCTCCTCCGGCCGTCCGGCCCAGGGCGCCCGGCCCATCCGTACGACCTCCTCGACCGCGAACGGGAAGGAGAGCGCGGCGGACTGGGGGAGCACCGCCCGGCGCAGGGCCAGTTCCTGCGCCGACCAGTCGGACGCCGGGCGACCATGGACGCGTACGACTCCCGCGGCGGCCGGGAGATCGGCCGCGAGTGCGCCCAACAGGGTGGACTTTCCTGCCCCGTTGGGCCCGACCAGGGCCAGCACCTCGCCCGCGCGGGCGGTGACGTCCACGCCGGACAGCACCTCCCGGCCACCGAGCCGGACGTGCAGGGCCTCGGCCTCGGCGAGTACGTCGCCGGGGTGCACGGGGCCGGGAGGCGCGGGCCGCGTACCGATCAGTCCGAGCAGCTTCACGCCCAGCCTCCTTGCCTGCGACGGGTCCTGCGCAGCAGCCAGAAGAAGAACGGGCTGCCGAAGAGCGCGGTGAGCACCCCGAGCGGCAGCTCGGCGGGCTCCACGACGGTACGGGCCGCGAGGTCGCCCGCGAGCAGCACCACCGCACCGCCGAGCGCGCTGCCGGGGATGAGGAAACGGTGGCCGGGGCCGGCCGCCATGCGCAGCAGATGCGGGATGACGAGCCCGACGAAGCCGATGACACCGGAGACGCTCACGGCCGCGGCCGTCAGCAGCGCGACGACCAGGATCAGCACGACACGCAGCCGCTCGACGTCCACGCCCAGATGCCGGGCGGGCCGCTCGCCGAGGGACAGCAGGTCCAACTTCCGTGCGTAGAAGGGCGCGACGGCCAGGCCGAGCGCCGCGCACGGCAGCACCGCGAGCACCTTCGGCCAGGTGGCCTGGGAGAGCGAGCCGAGCTGCCAGAAGGTGATCTGGTTCACCGCGGCGGTGTCCGCGAGGAAGATGAACAGGCCGATCAGCGCGCCCGCGAAGGCGTTCACCGCGATACCGGTGAGGATCAGCGTCACGACCTCCGTACGGCCACCCGAGCGGGACATCGAGTACACCAGCAGCGCCGTGCCGAGACCCGCCACGAAGGCGAAGGCCGGGAGCGTCCAGTTGCCGAGGAAGTTCAGGCCGAGCGAGATCGCGGCGACCGCGCCGACCGCCGCGCCCAACGAGACGCCGATGACGCTCGGTTCGGCGAGCGGATTGCCGAACACGCCCTGCATCAGCGCGCCCGCACAGCCCAGCGAGGCACCGACGAGCAGCGCGAGCACGATCCGCGGGAAGCGCACGTTCCAGAGCACGGACTCGGGGACGCGGGCGAGTTCGCTGCCGCCGACTCCGGCCCGGTGCGCGATGGACGACAGGACGTCACCCGGCGATATCTCGTACGCGCCGAGCCCGGCGGAGGCCAGGGTGAGGAGGCCGAGGAGGACGGCCAGGCCGACGGTGAGCAGCCAGGGGGCGCCGCGGCGGGACCCGGCGGGTCTGCCGGGGGTCGTCGCCGACGTCTCCGGGGCCGCCTCCGGGGCCGCATCCGCTGTCCCGGCGTCCGTCCCGGCCTCCGTCCCTGCGTCCGTCCCGGCCTCCGTCCCTGCGTCCGTCCCGGCCTCCGTCCCGGCCTCTGTCCCGGAATCGGGCGCGGCGCCCTTGTCGGTCACGGTCACTTGGTGTCCCCGTACAACTGGTCGACCAGGGACTTCAGTACCTCGTCCGTGCGGGGGCCGTAGTTGAGGAGGACGCCGTCCTCGATCGAGACGACCCGGCGCTCCATTCCGGCGGGGGTCTGGGCGACGCCTGGAATCTTGACGAGACCGTCGATGCCGCCGACGGATTCGAGGCCCTTGGACATGACGAGGATCGCGTCGGGGGCGGCCTCGGCGAGGGCCTCCGTGGTGATCGTGGTGAAGTCCTTCTCCAGGCCCGACTCGGCGCCGCCGTCCACCGCTCCCGCCGCTTCGAGCAGCGAGGTGGCCCCCGAGTCCTTGCCGCCGATCAGATAGACGGAGGCGGTGCCGCGGAGGTAGAGGAAGGCGACGCGCGGCTTGTCGGTCTTCTTCGGAATGTCCTTGCGCACGGCGGCGATCCGCTCCTCGGAGCGCTTCGTGAGCTCCTTGCCCGCCGCCGGTACGCCGAGTGCGCGGGCCACCGCCTCGATGCGCGGGCCCACGTCGTCGAGGCCCTTCGCCGGGTCGACCACGAGGACGGGGACGCCCGCGTCACGGATCTGGCCCATCGCCTCGTCGGGCCCGGTGCTGGTCTCGGCGAGCACGAGATCGGGCTTGAGGGACAGGACGCTCTCCGCGGAGACGTCGTGATTGCGGGTGACCACCGGCAGCTTCTCCGCCTGCGCGAAGGTGGCGGTGATGTCACGGGCGACGACCCGGTCCCCGAGCCCCAGCGTGAAGACGATCTCACTGAGACTCCCGGAGAGCGGAACGATCCGCTCGGCGTCCCTGACGGTGACCTTCCTGCCGTCGGACGAGCGCACGGTGACCGGGAGTTGGGGGGTCGGGGTCTCGGCGAGCGGCTCAACCCGATCGGCGGCGGCCTCGGCCTTGGCGGCCGGCTCGCTCCCAGCTGTGCCGTCCTTGGACGAGCAGGCTGTGGTCACCGTCAGCGCGAGCACCGCAAGCAGTACCCCGGCCACTCGTGTACGCAGGCGTCGCACGGTCGCGTAGTTCCTCTCGGTTCGCCGATCGGGCACGGGCACCCTTCGGAGGGGCTGCGCCCCGATAGGGGCGCGGGGAACTGCGCGACCAGCCCCCACCAACGGGCAGCCGACAACAGACCCGCACCCCCCTCTTCTGTCTCATCCGGTGCTTCCCGCACCGGAAGACATAGCTTAGGTTAGCCTTACCTTTCTCGCCAGAACCGCCCCGGATCTGGCCAGATCCCGCGCCCCGGAGGACCCGAATGCCCTCGCGCCCGCCCCTACGCACCTACGTGACCCTGCTCTGCGCAGCAGTACTCGTGGCACTGCTCCCGGCCGGTCAAGCCCAGGCGGCCAGCCGAACCGTGCAGGGCGGCCGCCTGGACTGGGGCATCAAATCCTCGTTCCAGAGCTACGTCACCGGCCCGATAGCGAACGGCAGTTTCTCCCTCACGGGCGGCGCCGCCACGGTCGGCGGCAGCCAGTTCCGCTTCCACTCGGCGACCGGGACGTACGACGGAGCGTCGGGCGCCTTCAACGCGGGCTTCTCCGGCGGTGTCCACTTCCTCGGGCACAAGAAGGACGACGGCTCCTACCAGCTCGACCTCACGATCAGCCGCCCCACCGTCCGCCTCGCCGGCAACGGCGGCACCCTGTACGTCGACATCGTCAGCAAGGCGAAGGACACCGGGACGGTCACGACGTCCTCGCAGGTGCCCTTCGCCTCCCTCTCCCTGGGCGGCATCAACATGAAGGGCGGCGGCAACGCGGTCCAGTTGAACAACCTGCCCGCCACCCTGACCGCCCAGGGCGCCAAGTCCTTCGCCGGGTACTACACGGCCGGCACCGCCCTCGACCCGGTCAGCCTCTCGGCGGACGTCAAGGCCGCGGCCGCCGCCGAGCCGTCGCGCACGCCGTCCCCCTCCCCGTCCAAGTCCAAGGCGAAGAAGGAGACTTCGGGCCGGATCGAGAACGGCGCCGTCGACTGGGGCGTGCGCCGGACCTTCCGCGAGTACGTCACCGGGTCCATTGCCAAGGGCGAGTGGAAGCTCACCGACGGCGCCGAGGACGGCGGGGCGCTCTTCCGCTTCCCCAAGGGCTCCGGCACGTACGACGAGAAGAAGCAGACGCTCGACGCGACCTTCACCGGAGCCGTCCGCTTCACCGGCGAGCAGGGCCTCGACCTCACGCTCGGCGCACTCCGTGCCAAGGTCACGGACGGCGGAAAGGGCACGCTCTACGCGGACGTCACCAGCGGGGGCGGCACGGGCGGTACGGCCAAGACGGGCGGTACGGCCAAGACGGACGGCACGACCAAGAAGGTCCCCCTGGTCACCTTCACGGCCAAGGACTTCAAGCCCAAGGACGGCCTCGCCCAGGTGACCGAGGCACCCACGAAGCTCACCGCCGACGGCGCCAAGGCCTTCGGCGGGATGTACAAGGCGGGCACGGAGATGGACCCGGTCTCCCTCGCCGTCGCCCTGACCGACAGCGCCGAACTGCCCGCCCTGCCCGACCTGGGCAGCGCGGAGTCGGCCACCCCGGAAGCCGCGGCGGCCGAGCAGAAGACGGCCGAGCCCAAGACCGAGGCCACCGCGAGCGATTCGGACGTACCCGTCCTGCCCATCGGCCTCGCGGCCGCTTCCCTGATCGCGGTGGCCGCGGCCTTCGTGATCATCCGCAGGCGTCGCGCGCAACCAACCGCAGACGCCCCCGAAGCGAACTGAACTTCCCAGCGCCGTCCGCAGGTTGAGCGGACGCCCACACACTGAACCGAGGAGAACCCACGACCATGGCCGCCAACCGTCGCCGCCCCATAACCCGAGGGCGTGTCGCCCTCGCCGCAGCCTGCGCGACCGCCGTCACTTTCGGCGCCACCGCGCTCGCCGCGACGTCCGCTTCCGCCGCCGAAGTACCGCTCAAGGGCTACGAGTTGACCTGGGGCATCAAGCAGTCGTACCGCACGTACGTGACCGGGATGGCGGCCGGCAGCTTCACTCCCGAGGGCGGCGCCACACAGGCCAAGGACAACGGTGCGTTCACCTTCGTCAACGGCACCGGGACCTACGACTCCGAGGCCCACACCGTGGCGCTCGGCTTCCAGGGCGGCCTGAAGATCGTCTCCAAGCTGCACGGCTTCGAACTCGCCCTGTCCGACGTGAAGTTCGACAGCAAGGCCGCGAGACTCACCGCCGACGTGACGAAGAGCGGCACGACCCAGCAGGACGTGCCGCTCGCCGAGGTGACCGTCACTCGCACGATGACGGACATGGCGACCAAGCTGACGAAGGAGGCGGGTGACGTCTTCGGTAGCGCCAGCTACACGGGCGCGGCCGGCGACCCCCTGACGGTGGTGGAGAAGAAGACCGAGTCGCCGACCCCGACGCCCTCGGGCTCCACGACCCCCTCGCCCACCCCGTCCACGACGCCGTCCACCACCCCCTCGGGCACCCCGTCCACCACCCCGTCGGGGACCACGAGCCCGACGCCCTCGCCCACCGAGGCCGCCACCAAGGGCGACATCACCGACGGCACCCTCGGCTGGGGCGTCAAGCAGTCCTTCCGTACGTACGTGGTGGACGGCGTAGCGAAGGGCAAGATCACGGTCTCCGGCGGTGCCGCGCAGGCGTCCGGCAACGGGATCTTCACCTTCCCCGACGCCACCGGCACCTACGACACGGACGCCGACACGCTCAAGGCCTCCTTCAAGGGCTCGGTCAACTTCAAGGGCCATGAGACGAACGGCACTTACGGCCTCGACCTCACCCTCAGCGACCTCAAGGCGGAGGTCGACGGCGGCTCCGGCAAGCTGACCGCCGACGTCGAGAGCCTCGGCAAGACGTCCGCCGACGTGACCCTCGCCGAGCTCAAGCCCAAGTCGGCCGACCTGACGGCCAAGAACGACGTCATCACCCTCGACGACGTCACCGCCACCCTCACCAAGGCGGGCGCCGAGGCCTTCGGCGGCTTCTACCAGACCGGCGCCGAACTCGACCCGGTAGACCTCTCCGTGGCCCTGTCCGACGACGCCGAACTCCCGGACCCCGACCCGACGTCGTCCAACGGCGGAACGGGCGGCACCACGGGAGGCACGACCGGCGGCACCACCGGCGGCGCGGGCACGACCGGCTCCACCACCGGCGGCGTGACGGGCGGCCTCGCCTCCACCGGCTCCGACGTCCCGGTCGGCGCCCTGGGCGCGGCGGCCGCGGCGACGGTCGCGGCGGGCGCGGGCGTGGTGTTCGCGGTACGCCGCCGCCGCGCGACGGACGCCACCCAGGCCTGACCGAGGCCTGACCGAACCGACGGCATCCGGCCGCCGCCCCTGCCATCGGGGGGCGGCGGCCGGATGCGTACACACCACTCCTGTAGTGCTTGAATGCCCGCGTGACTGATTACGACGTGCTGCGGGTCTTCTGCGGACCGCGCGGTGAGTACGGCAACGAACTCGGGGTCGTGCGGGACGGTTCCGTACTGCCGGAGCGGGACGAACGGCAGGCGTTCGCGGCCAAACTCGGGTTCAGCGAGACGGTGTTCGTGGACGACCCCGAGCGCGGGGTCATCGACATCTACACACCCAGTGTGCGGCTGCCCTTCGCCGGATACCCCTGTGTCGGCGCGGCCTGGCTGCTGGATGTACCCGAACTCGTCACGCCCGCGGGCGTGGTGGGCACCCGCCTGGACGGCGAGTTCAGCTGGATCGAGGCCCGCCCCGAGTGGCCGGAGCCGCGCACACTCCGCCGGTACGACACGGCGGCCGAGGTCGACGCCCTCGAAGTGCCCCCGCCCGGCGAGTGGGTCTACGCCTGGGCCTGGGAGGACGAGGCGGCTGGCCGCATCCGCGCCCGTGGCTTCCCCGGTCGCGGCGACGGCATAAACGAGGACGAGGCCACAGGCTCCGCGGCCCTCCAACTGACAGCCCAACTGGGCCGTGCCCTGAACATCGTCCAGGGCACGGGTTCACAACTCCTCACAGCCCCCCAGCCGGAGGGTTGGGTGGAGCTGGGCGGCAGAGTGTTCCTGGAGCGCTGAGCAGCCCAGAGGCTTGTGGGCAGCCCCGCGCCCCTATTGCTTTTCGCTTTTAGGGGCGCGGGGAACTGCGCGACCAGCCCCCACGCACCCGCACCCAACAATCAACGCACCCAGCGGAGCGCTCACGCACTGATGCGGAACTCTTCCCCCAAAGCAACAAAGACCGCGATATTGAGCGCGAACGCCCGCTTGCACTCAGCGATGATCCGCTGCTTCTCCAGATCATCCGCAAGCACACCATCGAGCAGTTCGCGATACCCCCGCTTGAACGCGGCAGGGTTGCCGATGTCCTCGAACACATAGAACCGCACCCCGTCCCCCTTGCGCGCGAAGCCCCACGTCTGCTCCGCCTTGCTGCGCAGGACCTGGCCACCGGAGAGGTCGCCGAGGTAACGGGTGTAGTGATGCGCCACGTACCCACCGGGCCACGTACGCGCGCACTCGGTGATCCGCGCCGTGTACTCCTCGGTCGCGGGCAGTGCCGTGACGCTCTCGCGCCAGTCCGGGCCCCGCAGATGCGCGAGGTCCCGCTCCAGCGCGGCCACCCGCACCAGCTCGGGGCGCAGGAACGGCCCCGCCACGGGATCGCCGACCAGCTCGCGCCCGCCTTCCTCCAGTGCCCGGTAGACGAACCACAGCTGCTCGGTGTACCGCGTGTACGCGTCCACGCCGAGCCTGCCGCCCAGCAACTCGCTCATGAACGTCGAGTCGTGCGCCTGCCCGTGCTGCTCGTGCGACGCGGTGCGGATGAGCGTCGAGAACGGTGTGCTCGACGAGTTCATGAAGACCTCCGGGGCCGAAGGGGGGACGAGAGCCGGGCTCATCTTGTATGGTTAGGCTTACCTAAGTCAACAGGTTTCCCGACGCCCTGTCGGTAAAACCGTACCCCGGATCCGCACCCGATCCACATAAAAAAGCCGCCCCTCTGTTCGAGAGGGCGGCTTGATGCGGAACTTGG
The DNA here is from genome assembly GCF_044456225.1 of Streptomyces sp. NPDC050988. Lineage (NCBI taxonomy): Bacteria > Bacillati > Actinomycetota > Actinomycetes > Kitasatosporales > Streptomycetaceae > Streptomyces > Streptomyces sp. NPDC050988. The sequence goes on from NZ_JBITFQ010000015.1 coordinate 41,183, forward strand.
TCGGAAAAGGGCGGTTACGGCAGGGTCAGCACCTCGGCCCCACTGTCCGTGACGACCAGGGTGTGCTCGAACTGAGCGGTGCGCCTCCGGTCCTTCGTCACGACGGTCCACCCGTCGTCCCACATGTCGTACTCGTGCGTGCCCAGCGTCAGCATCGGCTCGATCGTGAACGTCATCCCCGGCTGGATCAGGGTCGTCGCGTGCGGGCTGTCGTAGTGCGGGATGATCAGCCCCGAGTGGAACGACGAGTTGATGCCGTGCCCGGTGAAGTCCCGCACGACCCCGTACCCGAAGCGCTTCGCGTACGACTCGATGACCCGGCCGATGATGTTGATCTGCCGACCGGGCTTGACGGCCTTGATGGCACGGTCGAGGGACTCACGGGTCCGCTCGACGAGCAGCCGCGACTCCTCGTCCACGTCACCGACGAGGTACGTGGCGTTGTTGTCGCCGTGCACGCCGCCGATGTACGCGGTCACGTCGAGGTTGATGATGTCGCCGTCCCGCAGGACCGTGGAGTCCGGGATGCCGTGACAGATGACCTCGTTCACGGAGGTGCACAGCGACTTCGGAAAGCCGCGGTAGCCGAGCGTGGACGGGTAGGCGCCGTGGTCGCACATGTAGTCGTGGGCGACCCGGTCCAGCTCGTCCGTGGTGACGCCGGGCGCGATCAGCTTCGCGGCCTCGGCCATCGCCCGGGCGGCGATCCGCCCCGCGACACGCATCGCCTCGACCGTCTCCGGGGTCTGGACCTCCCCTCCGGTGTACGGCGTGGGGGCGGGCTTGCCCACGTACTCGGGACGCCTGATGTTTCCCGGCACGGGACGGGTGGGAGAAAGCTCCCCTGGTACGAGCAGCGACTGGCCAGACATGCCAGCGAGTCTAACCAGCGGGTGGTGGGGGACGATGTCCCTGGCGAAAGGAGCCCCAGCCATGGCCCTGTTCAAGAAGCGGACCGTCGGGAAGCCGGGCGAGTGGTACTACTGCCTGGAGCACAAGAAGGTCGAAGAGGGCCCCGACTGTCCGGGCAAGGACCGGTTCGGTCCGTACGCGTCTCGCGGTGAGGCGGAGCAGGCGATGGAGATCGCTCGAGAGCGGAACCTTGAATGGGAGAACGACCCTCGCTGGCACGATTCCGCTGCGCGGGGCCCGGAAGACGACTGACGGCTCCGCCGGTGGGGTGGTCATGAACCTGCGGGTTCGTCGTGGCTGATCGCGCAGTTCCCCGCGCCCCTAAAAGACAAAAGCCAGGGGCGCAGCCCCGCTTTTAGGGGCGCGGGGCTGTGTCGATTTGCGGCTCCGCCGCGTGGGCGCGACCAGCCCCCACCGGCCCGCAGCCTAGGAACCGGCCGCAACCTTCCCCCTCGCCTCCTTCAACCGCACCGCATGCTCGTTCGTCCGCACGTCATACGTCATCAGCTTCGGGAGGCACAACGCCAGCGCCCCCACCGCGGCCACGCACAGCACACCCCCGGCCCACACGGACCCCCGCACACCCATCCACGCGGCCATCCCGCCGGCCCGTACCTGGCCCAGCTGGGGTCCCACCGAGTAGGACAGCAGCTCGATCCCCGCCAGCCGCCCCCGCAGCTCGTCCGGGATCGTCTGGTTCCACATCGCCGCGCGGAAGATCCCGCTGACCATGTCGAAACAGCCGCCCAGCGCGAGGAACAGCAGGACCAGCCACACATCGTGAACGACCCCCGCGGCCACCATCGCGAGCCCCCAGAACGCCGCCGCCAGCACGACCATCCGCCCGTGCCGGTGCACCCGGGACGTCCACCCGCTCGTCAGGCTCACCAGCAGAGACCCGGCGGGCAGGGCCGCGTACATCAGGCCCAGCGACCACTCCGCGTCCAGTTCGTCCGCGAGGAAGGGCAGCACGGCCAGCGGGAACGCGAAGAACATGGCGGCCAGGTCGATCGCGTACGTCCCCAGCAGTTCCTTGCGGCTCCAGGCGTACTGGGCCCCCTCCAGGATCGACCGCAGTGACGGCTTCGCGGCCTCGTGGGCGGCGGGAGAGGCCGCGAGGCCCACCGCGAGAACGACCGACACCACGAAGGTCGCCAGGTCCGCGGCATAGGCCCAGCCGAGCCCGGCGTACGCCACGACGAGCCCCGCGACCGCCGGCCCCGCGACGCCGCCGACCGTCCACCGCAAGGAGTTGAGCGCGGCCGCCGCCGGCAGGTGCTCGTGTCGCACGATGCGCGGCGTGAGCGCGTCCAGGGCGGGCCGCTGGACGGCGACCAGCGAGGAGGAGAGCGCGGCGACGGCGTACAACGGCCACACCAGGGGATCCGGCAGCAGCGCGTTGACCAGCAGCACGCCGCTCAGCAGCCCCTGCCCCACCTCTGTCCAGAGGATCAGCTTCCGCTTGTCCAGGGCATCGGCGAGCGCCCCGCCGTACAGCCCGAACACGATCAGCGGGACGAGTTCCACCGCGCCGATCGCGCCGACCGCCACCACGGAACCGGTCAGTTCCTTCATCTGCACCGGCAGCGCGACGAAGGTCAGGAAGCTGCCGAAGTTGGTGACGAGCCCGGCCACCCACAGCCGCCGGAAGTCGGCGGAGGTCCGCCACGGCGCGAGATCGGGCAGTAGCGCGCGCAGGCGCGAGGGGGCCCGTCCGCGGGCGGATTCGGGGGCGTCGCGATCGGGTTCCGTCACGAGGTGCCATGGTCCGGCTCGGCCCCCGACGAGGACAACCGCTTTTCCGGCCGCGGAGGACGTTCAGGCCATCGGCGAGCAGGTCACCCGCACGGCTGCACCGGCGCGTACATCAGCGGCTCGGCACCGGTCGTAGGCCAGAGGCGCGACACCGGCGCGTATGTCACCAGCGTGCCGGCGGTGGAGACGTCAGCTGGTCCGCCAGTCGCGACAGCCGGTCCCGCAGCCGCCGTCGGCTCCGCGGTGAGGGCAGCGAGTTCTCCCCGGCCGCCGCGCTCACCAGATGCTGCACGGTGTCCAGGTCGAGGTCCGGCTCCGACGGCACCGCGAGCGCCTCGTGCGCCATCGCGTGAAGGTCGCGGTCGCCGCGGTCCAGGGCGAGGACCGTCGCCCCGGCCCGGCGCGCGTCGTGGACCCGTTCCAGGAGCGGGGCCCCGGGCGCGTCCGGCGCCACCACGAGGAGCGTCTCGCCCCGCCGGGCCGCCTCGATCCGGCCGAGTCCGACGGCCAGTTGGGCCGGGTCGCCGGGCCGCGCCCCGTGCCGTACGAGCGTCGGTGTCAGTTCCGGCGTGCCCGACCAGGCCGCCTCGTCGACCAGATGCGCGGCCAGGTGCCACGGCTCGTACTCCGCCGTCCCCACCAGCAGCAGTCCGCCCCCGTGCGGCAGCACGGAGGACCGCAGCGCTCCCGCGAACCGCCGCGTGGCACCCGGCCACTCGGTCCCGGCGAGCACTTCGCGCAACAGGGCGACCCGTACGGCATCCATGCGCACGCATCCTGCCGCAACCGGCCACTCGTCAGGTGGAGTTCACCATGAATTCGCCCGGGGTGGGCAGAGTGTCCGTCCGAGTCGGTAAGGGAGGGTTCCATGGCCAGTACTGAGACATCCGTGCCGTTCCGGGCGGGACAGGAGGGCTACGCGAGCTTCCGGATCCCGGCCGTCGTCGCCACCGGCCGGGGTACCGGCAGCGGCACTCTGCTGGCCTTCTGCGAGGGCCGGGTCGGCTCCCGCGACGACTTCGGGAACATCGACATCGTGCTGAAGCGCTCCACTGACGGCGGTCTGACCTGGGGCCCGCTCCAGGTCGCCGCCAAGAACGGCGACGCGCTCTCCGGGAACCCGGCCCCCGTCGTCCTCGATACCGGCCGCGTCCTGCTCGTGCACCTCCGCAACGCCGCCCTCGCCACCGAGGACAGCATCCGCCGCGGCAAGGTGAGCGCCGCCGACGGACGCCGCGTCTGGGTCCAGCACAGCGACGACGAAGGGCTCACCTGGTCGAGCCCGAAGGAGATCACGAAGCAGACGAAGAAGGACACCTGGCGGTGGTACGCCACCGCCCCGGGCCACGCAGTCCAGTTGAGCACCGGCCGGGTCGTCGTCCCCGCCAACCACTCCCTCCCGCCGGCCGGCAAGGACACCGGCACCGAGGGCAAGTACAACGGCGGGCACTGTCTGCTGAGCGACGACGACGGCGGGACCTGGCGCATCGGGTACGTCGACGACAACACCGACAACTACATCAACGTGAACGAGACCACGGCCACCGAACTCCCGGACGGCCGCGTCTACTTCAACACCCGCACCGACTCCACCGCGCCCGGCACCCGCGCCGACGCCTACTCGCGGGACGGCGGCCAGACCCTGGTCAAGCCCTTCCGCCCGCAGGCAGGCCTCACCGGCCCGGTCGTCGAGGGCAGCGTGCTCCAGCTCCGCGACCCGGACGTCCTGCTGTACTCCGGCCCCGCCGACCCAGGCTTCCGCGCCCTGATGACGATCCGCGCCAGCACCGACGACGGCGTCACCTGGCGGCCCGCGCACACCGTGGACGGGCTGCCCGCCGGGTACTCCGATCTCGTCCGCGTCGACGAGGACACCGTCGGACTCCTCTACGAGACGGGCGACTTCGGAGCGTACGAGACCATCGTCTTCCGCAGGGTGCCCGTGACGGCGCTCACCTGACCGCCGCGGACGCGAACCGCGCACGTAAAGTCGGCCCATGACCTCTACTGACAGTGCACAGAAGGCGCCCGCGAAGGACCCCTGGGACCTTCCCGACGTGTCCGGGCTCGTCGTCGGCGTCCTCGGCGGCACCGGTCCGCAGGGCAAGGGCCTCGCCTACCGGCTGGCGCGGGCCGGCCAGAAGGTGATCATCGGATCGCGGGCCGCGGAGCGCGCGCAGGCCGCCGCCGACGAACTCGGTCACGGCGTCGAGGGCGCCGACAACGCCGAGACCGCCCGCCGCAGCGACATCGTGATCGTCGCCGTGCCGTGGGACGGACACGGCAAGACGCTGGAGTCCCTGCGCGAGGAGCTGGCCGGCAAGCTCGTCGTCGACTGCGTCAACCCGCTCGGCTTCGACAAGAAGGGCGCGTACGCGCTGAAGCCCGAGGAGGGCAGCGCGGCCGAGCAGGCCGCCGCCCTGCTGCCGGACTCGCGGGTCACCGCCGCCTTCCACCACCTCTCCGCGGTTCTCCTCCAGGACCCGGAGATCGAGGAGATCGACACCGACGTCATGGTCCTCGGCGAGGAGCGCGCGGACGTCGAGATCATCCAGGCGCTGGCCGGCCGCATCCCCGGCATGCGCGGGGTCTTCTCCGGGCGGCTGCGCAACGCCCACCAGGTCGAGGCGCTGGTCGCGAACCTGATCTCGGTGAACCGCCGCTACAAGGCCCACGCGGGTCTGCGTGTGACCGACGTGTAGGCGTACGGCGGGCGTACGGCGGGGCGTACGGCGGGTTCCGGACGTGGGGGACACTGGAGGCAGCAGTGTCCCCCAGCGGGACCGCCGGCCACGGCAGCAACGACAGGACCCGACAGGAGCCGCACCCCATGTCCCGACTCGCCCTCTACGCCCTCGTCGTCTGCCTGCTGGCAACCGCCGCGGCCGTCGTCTCCTTCGTCCAGGGCAGCTGGCTGGGGATCGTGTGGGTGCTGCTCGCGGGCCTTTCGTCCAACATGACCTGGTACTACCTGCGCCGGGACCGGGCGCGCCGTCAGGCGCAGTCCGTCACTGGTTGACCGAGCAGAGCTGGTTGGTGTCCGTCCAGAAGCGGTAGAGGTTCTGCCCGCAGTACGTCCGGAACTCGTCGATGTCCAGGCTGCGCAGGAGCGAATCGATCACGTCGAAGAACACGCCGTTCACCGCCGGGATCCACAGGATGGCGATCACGAGCAGCAGCCCGAAGGGCGCGAGGGGCTCCACCTGGCGGCGGATCTTGTACGACAGCCAGGGCTCGATCATGCCGTAGCCGTCCAGGCCCGGCACCGGCAGGAAGTTCAGCAGCGCGGCCGTGACCTGGAGCAGTGCGAGGAACGCGAGCGCGAACTGGAAGTCCGCCGGTACGCCGTCCAGCGCGTCCAGCCAGAACGGGGCCGTGCAGACCACCGCGAAGAGCACGTTCGTCAGCGGGCCCGCCGCCGAGATCAGGCTGTGCTTCCAGCGGCCCTGGATCCGGTTCCGCTCGATCCAGACCGCGCCGCCCGGCAGACCGATACCGCCCATCATCACGAAGATGACGGGGAGCACGATGCTCAGCAGCGCGTGGGTGTATTTGAGTGGATTGAGGGTCAAATACCCTTTCGCGCCGATCGAGATGTCGCCGCTGTGCAGGGCCGTGCGCGCGTGCGCGTACTCGTGCAGACAGAGTGAGACGATCCAGGCGGCCGTCACGAACAGGAAGACGGCCACACCGGGCTGCTCGGCGAAGCCCGTCCAGGTGGCCCATCCGGTCACCGCGGTGACGGCCACGATCCCGAGGAAGACGGGGCTGATCCGCCGGTCGCTGTGGCGGGTGGTGGCGGTGGTCATGGGGAGGGCTCCCTGGGGTGGTCCGAGGTGTGCGGGTCGACCGTATCGGTGGTGTGGGGGGAACGTCCTGCGGACCGGTGTGGGTTCCTGATAGTCGGTAGGCTGTAAGCGACTCGACTGAGGAGGTGCCGTGACGATCGCCGAAGACTGGGTGGCGGACGCCCTTGAGGCTATCCAGCTGCCCAGGAGGATGCGGCTCCGCCTGACACGGAACGGACTCACCGTGGTACCTGTCACGCAGGCTCATCTCACTACGCAGCGCCGCATCCTCGCTCAGATTGAGACCGGCCTGCCTGGATGGGTTCCCGTGGGGGAGTTCAGTGTCCTGCCACCTCGTGAGGGATACCAGCCGGAACCGGATGCCTCGGCTTTGCCTGAGGACAAGTTCGACGCGAGCAAGAGCAAGTTTCCCGAGGATCTCCTGCCTTTCGTGGTCGAGGTCGTGTCCCCCGAGAGCGCGGGCCGTGACTACAACACCAAGCCGGAGCACTACGCGCTGCGCGGCATCCCGGTGTATCTCATCGTCGATGTCCTCGCGGCCAGCTGGACGCTGCTGACCCAGCCGGAGAACGGCGCGTACCAGTGCACCCAGTCCGGACCGTTCGGCAAAGAGATCGAGATCCCCGTCGCCGACCAGACCCTCGTCCTCGACTCCTCCCAGTTCATGCGGGTCTAAAACCCGGGGCGGGTCCGTAGCGCCAACAGGGACAATGGACCCCGTGCGCTACCGCATCCTCGGCACCACCCAGGCACTCCGCACCGACGGCACGCTCGTCCCGGTCGGCGGGGCACGGCTGCGCGCTCTGCTGACCGTGCTCGCCCTGAGGCCGGGGCGGACCGTGCCCGCGGCCCTGCTGGTCGACGAGGTGTGGGGCGCCGACCCGCCCGCCGACGCCACGGGCGCGCTGCAGGCCCTGGTGGGGCGGCTGCGCAGGGCGCTCGGCGCGGACGCGATCGGCTCCGCGGAGGGCGGCTACCGCCTGCGCGCGGCGGCCGACGACATCGACCTGCACCGCTTCGAGCGGCTCGTCGGCGAGGGCACCCGCGCGCTCGCCGACGGCGACCCCGGCAAGGCGGCCGTCGTCCTCGACGACGCCCTGGCGCTCTGGCGCGGCCCCGCCCTCGCCGACCTCCCCGACCGCATCGCCGAGTCGTCCCGCTGGGAGGCCCGCCGCCTCGATGCCCACCGAGCCCGCCTCACCGCGGCCCTCGCCCTGGGCCAGGCCGAGCAGTACCTCCCCGACCTCACCGCCCTCTGCGACGCCCACCCCCTGGACGAGCCCCTCCAGCTCCTGCGTCTGCGAGCCCTGCGCGACGCGGGCCGCACCGCGGAGGCACTGGCGGGCTACGAATCCGTACGACAACTCCTCGCCGACCGCCTCGGCACCGACCCTGGACCCGAACTGCGTTCGCTGCACGGGGAGTTGCTGCGGGGGGAGACGAGCAGGAACGGACACCGGCCGACGTCGCACCAGCAGTCGTACGAGCAGACGCCCGGGCCCCATCCCCCGTCGGGCACCCGCGACCGTCCCGCGCCCCTCGGCAACCTCCGCGCCCGGCTCACCTCCTTCGTCGGCCGGCACACCGACCTGGAGACCATCCGCGGGGACCTTGGGGCCGCCCGGCTCGTCACCCTGCTCGGGCCAGGCGGGGCCGGCAAGACCCGGCTCTCCCAGGAGGCCGCCGAGAGCGTCGCCGCGTCCGTGCCCGACGGGGTGTGGCTGGCCGAACTCGCCCCCGTCGACGACCCGGAGGCCGTGCCCGAGGCCGTGCTCACCGCGGTCGGAGCGCGGGAGACCGTGCTGCGCGGCGCCGGCGCCGAGGAGATGCGGGCCGTCACCGACCGGCACGACGACCCCCTCACCCGGCTCACCGAACACTGCGCCAAGCGCCGCATGCTGATCGTCCTCGACAACTGCGAACACGTCGTGGACGCCGCGGCCCGCCTCGTCGAACAGCTCCTGGAGCGCTGCCCCGGACTGACCGTACTGGCCACGAGCCGCGAACCCCTCGGCGTACCGGGGGAGTTGCTGCGGCCGGTGGAACCGCTGCCCGAGCCCTACGCGCTGAAACTGCTCGCCGACCGGGGCGCCGCGGCCAGGCCCGGCTTCCGGGTCGACGCCGATGCCGAAACCGCAGCAGCCGCCGCCGAGATCTGCCGGCGGCTCGACGGACTGCCCCTTGCCATCGAACTCGCCGCCGCCCGACTGCGGATGCTCACCCCGCGGCAGATCGCCGACCGCCTCGACAACCGCTTCCGCCTCCTCACCTCGGGCAGCCGTACGGTCCTGCCGCGCCAGCAGACACTCCGTGCCGTCGTCGACTGGTCCTGGGACCTCCTCGACGAGGACGAACGGGACGTGCTGCGGCGGCTGTCCGTCTTCGCCGGCGGCTGCGACCTCGCCGCCGCCGAGGCCGTCTGCGGACCCGCCGCGCTGGAACTGCTCGGCTCGCTCGTCGACAAGTCCCTTGTCGTCGCGGCCCCTTCGCCCCTGGACGGCGCCGAGGGCGAGATGCGCTACCGGCTCCTGGAGACCGTCGCCGAGTACGCCGGGCAGCGGCTCGACGAGTCCGGCGGGCGCCGTGCCGCCGAGCGCGCCCACCTCACGTACTACCGCGAACTCGCCCGCACCACCGACCCGAAGCTGCGCGGCCCCGGTCAGCGCGCGGCCATCGAACTGCTCCAGGTCGAGGGCGAGAACACGCGCGCCGCACTGCAGCACGCCGTCGCCGAACGCGACGAACAGGAGGCGCTCTGCCTTGTCCTCTCCCTCGCCTGGTACTGGCAGATCCGCGACCTGCGGATGGCGGCACGCAACTGGACCCGCGAGATCATGGCGCTCGGCCCCGACCCGTTCGCGCCGCCCGCCGAGCCCGCCGTCCCGCTCTACGAACGGTGCACCGATGCTCCGCCACCGATGCGCCGCGAGGTCCTCGCCGAGGCCCGGCGCGGTGTCCACCTCCTCCATCTCGCCTGTATGGACCTGGAGTTGGAGACCTGGCAGACCTCGGAGGCCGAGGCGAAGCTGCTGGCCATCACCGAGACCTACCAGCCGGGGTACCCGCAGGTCTGCCGCAACCCCGGCTTCCTCTGGTTCTACGCCGTGATGCTGACCGGCGACATGGACCGGCTGCGCGAGGTCATCGACGCGAGCGTCGACACCTGCCGGGAGCTCGGCTACGAGTGGGAGCTGGCCGGCTCCCTGCAGATGCGCGCCAACATCCTGGCCAACCGCGCCGACTGGGCCGGTGACGCGAGGCGTGACGCGGACGAGTCGCTGGAGATCTTCGTCCGCATCGGGGACGGCTGGGGCGCCGCCGAGGCGCTCTCCGCACGGGGCGAGGCCCGTGAGCGCAAGGGCGAGTACCAACTCGCCGCGGCGGACTACCGGGCGGCCATCACCTACGCCGACCGTCTCGGTGCCCGCGCCCAGACGGCGATCCTCACCACCCGTCTCGGCAGCGTGCTCATCGACTCGGGGGAGTCCGAGCGGGGCGAGCGGCTTCTCCGGGACGTCCTGGAACAGGGCCACGGAGCGCGCAACGAGGCGATGCCCGCGGCCCGGCTCTTCCTCGCGGCATGGCTCGGCCGCACCGGCCGGCTCGCCGAGGCCCGCACCCAGATGGACCGCATGCGAGAGGAGTTCGGCGCTGTCCACTTCGTGGTCTTCGACTCGTACGTGCTCGGGGTGGACGCCTGGCTGGACGCCGTGGACGGGCTGTACGACGAAGCGGTGACGAAGGCGCGGGGTGCCCTGCGGCGGGCGCAGGACCCGCTGAGCAACATGATCTCGCCCAACATGACGTCGGCGCATCTGGCCACCGCCGCCCTGGCACTGTCCGGCGTCGACGGCGGACAGCGGGTCCGGGACGCGGCCCGCTGTCTCGGCGCCGCCGACCGGCTGCTGCCGCCCGGCCACATCCGGTCCGCGATCGAACGTCATGTCCGGGAGCAGGCCGAGACGGCCGTGCGCGCCGCCCTCGACGACGAGGCGTACGAGGCCGCGTACGCGGAGGGCGGCGGCCTCTCCCCTACGGAGGCCGCCGCCCTGGCCTGACGACGCGGATCGTGGATGTGCCGTGGTCCGGACGCGCGTGAACGTCAGCTCTTGGTACGGAACTTGTGGATCGCGACCGGCGCCATCACGGCGGTGATCGCCACCGACCAGCCGAGGGTCACCCACAGGTCGTGCGCGACCGGGCCGCCCACCATCAGCCCGCGGGCCGCGTCGGCGAGCGTGGACAGCGGGTTGTAGTCGGTGAAGGCCTGCAGCCAGCCGGGCATCGATGCCGTCGGGGCGAAGATGGACGAGCCGAACTGCAGCGGGAACAGCACGAGGAATCCCATCGCCTGCACGGACTGCGCGTTCTTCAGGATCACGCCCAGGGTGAGGAACACCCACATGATCGACGAGGCGAACACCGCGGCCAGGCCCACGGCCGCGAACAGACCGGGCCAGCTGTTGATGTCGAACCCGACCAGGACGGCGACGATCATCAGCACGGTCGTCGCGAACAGCATGCGGACCAGTTCCACCGAGACCTTCGCGAACAGCACCGAGCCGCGCCCGATCGGCAGGGACCGGAAGCGGTCCATGACACCGGAGTTGAAGTCCTGGCTGAAGCCGGTGCCGACGCCCTGGGACAGCGTCATGCTCATCATCGCGATCATGCCGGGGATCACGTACTGCACGTACCCGTCCTGCCCGCCGCCCAGGGCCTGCCCGATCGAGCCGCCGAAGACGTAGACGAACAGCAGGGTGAAGACGACCGGCATCAGCAGGGCGTCGAACATCGACTCCGGGTCCTGCCGGATCCACAGCAGGTTGCGGCGGACGAGGGCGCCGGTGTGGCGCAGATGGCCGCGCAGCGGGATCCGGCCGTCGGCCTTGGCATCGGCGGCGGAAAGGTCGCTCGGGGCAAGAGTGGTGGCGCTCATACGGCGACCTCCTCGAGATCGGGGGCGGGCGTCGCGTCCTGCGGGCCACTGGCGCGGTGACCGGTGAGGGACAGGAACACCTCGTCCAGGCTGGGCAGTTCGGTGGTGACGGAGGAGAGCGTGATGCCGCGCGCGATGACCGCGCCGACCACGGCGGTCAGCTGCTCGTCGCTGAGGATCGGGACCAGGACGGCACCCCGTTCGGCGTCCACGGTGCTGCTGGCGAGCCCGGTGATACCCAACTCGTCGAGCGAGGCGGCCAGCGGCCGCAGCTGCAGCGGATCGACCGGGCGGACCCGCAGGGTACGGCCGCCGACCTTCGCCTTCAGCTCCTCGATGGCGCCGCCCGCGATGACCTTGCCGTGGTCCACGACGGTCAGCTCGGAGGCGAGCTGCTCGGCCTCCTCCATGTACTGGGTGGTGAGCAGCACGGTGACACCGTCGCCGACCATCCGCTTGATCTCGGTCCACACCTCGTTGCGGGTGCGCGGGTCGAGACCGGTGGTGGGCTCGTCGAGGAACAGGACGGAGGGCTGCCCGATCATCGACGCGGCCAGGTCCAGCCGCCGCCGCATACCTCCGGAGTACGTGCTCGCCGGCCGCTTGGCGGCGTCGGTGAGCGAGAAGCGCTCCAGCAGTTCGTCGGCGCGGGCGCGGGCGTCCTTGCGCGGCAGGTCGAGGAGCCGGCCGATCATGTAGAGGTTCTCCCAGCCCGGGAGCTTCTCGTCGACGGAGGCGTACTGGCCGGTGAGACCGATCACCCGGCGCAGCTGGCGCGGCTGCCGTACGACGTCGTAGCCGGCGACGTTCGCCTGCCCGGAGTCGGGGGAGAGGAGGGTGGACAGGATGCGTACGAGGGTGGTCTTGCCGGCGCCGTTCGGTCCGAGCACACCCATCACGGTGCCCTCGCGGACGTCCAGGTCCACGCCGTCCAGTGCCTTGGTCTCGCCGTAGTGCTTGACCAGCCCCCGTACGGAGACGGCGGCGTTTCCGCCGCTGGGGTTCTTGTCGATTCGCGTCATGCCGCCAAGGTGTCAGTCGCCACCGACAAACCACCGACATGTTGCCGACAGGCGGTTGTTCGGATGTCGGGTGCGGGTGCGTTGTGGCTGGTCGCGCAGTTCCCCGCGCCCCTAAAAGCGGGGCTGCGCCCCTGCTTTTGTCTTTAGGGGCGCGGGGAACTGCGC